>DASRPA010000213.1:0-19968 GCA_035646635.1 Actinomycetota bacterium
CTACTGCGGGTGCCGAGGACACGAGGCTCCGCCACGAGACCTTCTTTGCCTTACTATTCGACGCCCCCGCCCATGTCATGCTGGCCACAACGCTCAGCAGTACGCCGATGGCCACGATTGCCATGAGTCTTCGCATGGCCCCCCCTTAGCTCGTGCCACCTCACCCTTGGGGTGGCGACTCCTTACATACTTATCCAGGAAGTGGAAGGTTGCAAGTGCCCGAGGTGGAGCGCGCGCTCAGAAGTACCCGCGGCCTGCCTGAACGCTCTCGACCGTTAGGGGCAAAAAAATTCCACTTGCCCCTCGATCACTGACATAGCGTTTGGGGAGTGGTACTCGCATCCCTGCCCTGGGCCAAGCCGTCCGTGGTCGTTGGCTCCCTCGTGGCCCCCGAGTGGGCCAGCGACGCTGCAAATACTTCCATAGGGGCGGCCAGCATGTCGTAAATCGAGCCGGCTCATGTTCGACGTAAGCCGGAATGAGAGCGCGAAGAGGGGAGGGCCCCATCGGCAGCCCTCCCCTCACGACGCTTTAGAGCTGCTTTCCGCAACCTCCACAGAACCTGTGAGTAGGCTGTGCCACGATGCCACAGACCGTGCAGAAGCGTGTGCCCTGCGGCTCCAGCAGAATGACGCCCTTGGGCGCTGTTAGTGGCTGTGTTTGTGTCATTTGACCATTCTCTACCTGCGTCCCCGTGGCGGGCCGTTCGAAGCTGGCCATCCCAGTTAGGCTCGACTCCTCTGCGGTTTCCTGTTTCTGGCCGGCGGCGGAAGTCTCGGCCCTCCCTCTATCCGCGGCACGCTTGCGGACGACGAAGGTAGCGCTGGCCACGAGGAGCAGACTGCCGCCATTGCGGCCAGAAGCTCGACCGGAAGGCCCTGAGAGGTCTGCTTCTTCGGCTCAGGACGAGGCAGCTTCGCAGCCTTGCCCCGATAGTCCTGGGCGAGCTGGTGGGAGGGAGCCAGGTCCAAGACCTCGTCAAAGGCCTCGAGCGCCGCAGCCCGATCGCCCCCAAAGTAGGCAGCGAGGCCGGCGCGGTAGGCGTCGCCGACCGCACCGAGCTGGTTGTCGACCCTCGCCCGGGCGAGAATCTCGTCGATCAACGACGCCTGCATGATGAAGTTGAAGGGCTGGGTCTTTCCCGCGATGCCGAAGCTGTTGACCCCGATGACCTCGCCGTCGAGGTTTATGGTCGGGCCTCCGCTCATACCTGCAGAGACAGCGGCGCTGATCTCGAATACAGGCACGAGGCCGCCGCCGATGGTGTGCTCCGAGCTGATCTTTCCGTCCTTGAGGCTGGCGTCAAAGTTGATGTCGGTGAGGGAGTCGACCGAGGCGGGAAAGCCTACTGACAGGACCTCGTCGCCGAAGGACCGAGAGCGTCTGATGACATCTCTCGACGCGGCGAGTCGATATGGAGGCGAGAGGCCTTCGGCCCGTGGGCGGCGTTGCTGAAGCAAGGTGAAGAGTTTGTCGGACGCATCAGCCTGAACGTGGTGGGACGATTGGTCTAGCCCTCACAACGTCGAGGTCGAGTTCGAACCCGACCGAACTATCTGCAGCCAGGGTCTGGCAACTGAGGGATCGGAGCAAAGAGTGCCTCGTGAGTGTTCTGTTGAACACCCGGGAAACCCAACAAATAGCTCCACGTAAGATGCCGTTCCCTCCACACGGAAACCGCTGCCGCTGAGCGCAACCGTGACCGGTGTATCACCTGCGTTGTGAGCGATCGTGACACTCGCGTTGAAGATTTGCTCTGAGCTTGGTTGAAATACGACACCGATGCGGCAAGAAGTTCCCGGGGGCAATGACATTCCGCTGCACGCGTCGCCAGTGACTGCGAACTCAGCTGAATTTTCGCCCCCGAGGGCGACCGTCGTCTCCAGTGCCGCCGTTCCGGAGTTCGTGATCGTGAACGTCATCGGTTCGCTCATGGTGTCGACTACCTGAGACTTGAACGTCAACCCGGCACGAGAGACGTCGATAGCAGCCCCTGCGCCGTTGCCCTTGAGCGTCACGGTCAGCGCGTCACCTCTTGCATTGTGTTCGATGACGATGCCTGCACTCTGCGGGCCTGAAGTGCCGTCGGCGAGAAAACCGCGTCGATTGTGCAGGCCTCGCCGGACCCGATTGCGTTCAACGAGCAACCATCCATGACATCGAACTCACCGAAATCCGACGCAACAACTGTGACGTCGAGGTCGGTCTACCCGGGGTTGGAAACTGTGACACTCTGGGCCTCGCTCGACTCCCCGACGTGGATATCACCGAACTTCAGGGAGGTGGGCGACACGTCGACCTCGGCCGTGATGCCCACTCCCGACACCGGAACCTCGATGTCTCTGCCCGGGTCCACGACCACCAGTAGCGTTGCGTCGAGGCGGACTGTATCGCCGGGCGAGAATGCAACCTCGATCGTGCAGGTGCCACGCGCAGCCAGAGCACCGCACGATCTCCCGGCCAGGGCGAACGCACGAGCGTCGGGACTTGCCTGCAGCGAGAGCTCGTCGTCGCCATCGTTGGCGATCGTGACCGCCTGAGGCTCCGAGGTGGTGCCCACGATCTGATCCTCGAACGACAGCTCACTCGGAGAGAGTGTCGCGGCCCCGACCGTCAGTTCGTTGGGGCGAGTGATGACCCAAGCTAATACCAACAACACGACCGCGGCGTTCAGAGCGGCGAAGAGCTTGGGGAGTATCGACTTGGGATCGGGGTCGGGATTGGTTGGAGGTGATGAGCCACTCGCGATCTCAAGGTTGTGGCGTGACGGCTGCACCGTTCGCGTCGTGCAACCCCTCCCGAACGTCCAGGGCATCCGTCAAGTAAGCGCGAGCCGCGTCGAGGTCGCCGAGACCCAGGGCGCACGTGCCCAGCTGACCTGGTGTTCACGTCCGCGCGCGGCGGTCCCCTTCGAGGAGCCAACTTCCGCCAGCGTATCTGGCGCCCTGCCCCCGAGCGGGCCGAGTTCCCCCCTATCAGAATTCACGACCTGAGATATACCTGCGCCGCGCTGCTGGTTCACAGGGACATTCCCCGAAGGCTATCCAGGCTCATCTCGGGCACTCGTTCATCACGGTCACGATGGACACCTACGGCCACCTGTACCCCGAGGAGGCGGACCGGATCTCGGCTTCCCTCGAGGCCCTGTGGGCGGGGCACCCAAGTGCCGGGCCTTCGGATCTGAGGGCTTAGGAGGGCTCTCAGCGGGAGCGCGAACTACGTATTTAGTCCTCGGAGCCGAGCGTCGATACTGACACACAGTGCCCCCGCACCGCCGTAACCGGCGGGTAGCGAGGGGACTACTCATTCTAAACTTTGTCTTGCGCCCCTCCCCTGCCCTGGATAAGAATGGAAGGAGACGCCATCCAAAGGAGGGTGGCACGGCGAAGAGGAGCATGAAGCATGGGCAGATACAAGATTGTGGGACTGTTAGCGGCGGTTGCTTCTCTCGCCCTGATCGCGGGTACAGCGTTAGCAACCGACCCCTCGGGCTTTACCGTCACCCCGCTGGCAAGAGGGAGCCTCGGCGAACTGGAATCGGACCACAACGGCATCGAGCTGGAAAGCAAGCGCGATGCGGACGTTGCGTTCGCCAAAGTGGTTTTCGCGGCCGGAGGATCAGCCGGCTGGCACCATCATCCGGGCGTGGTGTTGGTTTCGGTCGCGAGTGGCGCTGTCACGCACTATGACGCCCAGTGTCACAAGCAGGTCTACCGCGCCGGCGAAGGGTTCGTGGAAGACGACAACAAGCCGGGCCTGGTCCGCAACAACACAGACCATGAAGCCGTCGTGTACGCGGCGTTCGTCGTGTCCTCGAGCACTCCGGCGGAGGGGTTGCGCATCGATGATCCGCAGCCCAAGGACTGCTCGAAGAAGTAATCAGTGCCGGTCAGGGAAGGGAAGCGGCTTTCCCTCCCTGACCGCCCCCCAGCTTCGTGCCGGTCTGAATGAGCTAAGAGGTAGATGGCTGCGAGTGGCCAGACAGCCCATCGAGGACGCAGCCTCCCGTCAGGAAACACCAGCAAAGCGTGGGCAAACGCGGGACCGGCTGTAGCGTGCACGATGAAGTGAGGGCCGGGTTGATTTATCCAGGCGGGCAAGATCTCGAAAACGATGTGACTCGGTTGGTTGAAAACCGCGGCAATCCCCACCATGCCTACCGCCAGGAGCCGAGCGGCGAGATCGTGGGGGCGAATCCACATGATTAGCAACGCGAAACCGAGGCCGACAACGCTGATGAAATAGTCGATCAGAACCGTTGCTCCGTGGGCGCTTCTGTTGAGTCCTGGACGACTCTTCGCGACAAGGAAGCCAGGGCGCCGCTGCCTTCCGCCCACTCGGAGAAGGTGGCCAGCATGGTGGGAAATGAGGCGCTCAACACAGGAGCGAGGCCGCCGACAAGCCACGAAGCTACTGTCAGCGCATAGATCGCGAACAAAGCTAGCGCCGCTGAATCGCGTCCCGACATCCTGGTCGCGAGTTCTGCCCTGGGCCGACTACCCCTCTTGTCCATCCTCCTCGTCCATCCTCCGGCCACCATCTCCCACTTTTCACTCCGCTTGGCAATCTGCCTGTTCTTGGCAGGAAGGGGCGGCTCATAGAACAACCGTGACAGTACCCCGTCTCCAAATCGATACGGCGAAGGCGAGCTTGCCTTTCGCAGCGTGGCTCGGGGCACCTGCAGCCTCGGGTCTCGGGCCCATAGCCTCGCTGAATCCCTCGACCGATCCGCGACCGTAACGATTCGCAGACGGCGCTGCGCCAAAGTGAAGTTGAGCGGGTCGTCAGCGAATGCGCTCTCAGCGGTTTGCTCTCGCTCAGAGAGGTTAACCAACATGGTCGAACGACGCGAGAACCAGGATCCGTCGCCTCGGCCTCGGATGAAGGGAGATCGAATGAGGAAGGGCCTGTTCGTTGTGATGACGCTGGCATTGCTGAGCACTGCTTTGCTCGTCGTTCAAGTTGGAGCTTCGACGGAGCGTCGGGGAGCAGTGGCCCGCATGAAGGATTCTGCGGGTAACTTCGTGGGAAACGTCCATCTGGTTGCCAAGCGCGATGACACCGTGGAGGTTACTGCGCATCTCAGTGGGATCGCGCCCACGGGGACGTTTCACGGCTTCCACATCCACGCGTCTGGAGTCTGTGACCCCGAAGCCAAGGATCCGGTGACCGGGGCCACGGTTCCGTTCCTAAGCGCCGGTGGACACTACGCGACCCCCGGAAGCACTCAGACGCATAACGCGCATGCAGGGGACATGCCCGTGCTCCTGGTGCGCCACGACGGGAAGACCACCCTGCGGTTCAAGACCGATCGCTTCGCAATCGGCGATCTGTTCGATGCCGACAAGAGCGCCGTCATCGTCCACGCTGGTCTCGACAACTTCGCCAACATCCCGGCGACTTCGAGCACCGGCGGTGAGCGCTACCACTCGCATCTCTACGATGTCTTTGGTCCCGATGTTGACACTCTGAAGACCGGCGATGCGGGCGCCAGGTATGCGTGCGGGGTGATCCGAAGATCCTGACTTAGCCGTCGTCGTGAATGCATCGCATGGGGGCTCACGCTACCGGAGCTCCCATGCGCACGATCGGTACATGCTGTTGTTGCCGGGGTAGGGAGAGCCTCCTCTCGGGTCTCTGGTTAAGCTGATCAGTGGCCACTAGTCCTACCGATGTGAATCAGCGCGCGCGCCGACGTTCGCGGCTGGCGAGGCGCCGGCAGGAAGAAGGAACCGAGTTCGCGAAGCAGATTCCACCGACGAGGCCCAGGAGTAGCGATCCCGTGGCCTACTCTCTCGCCTGTCGCGCATATCGGGAGGCTTAGCAGCGAGCGTGCTGTCGGGAACAGGCCGAATTCTTTGGCCCATCTCATGAACGCTTCTGAGTTGTCTCGGAAGATCTGCGCGGCATGCCGGCGCTCATCGAAATTCCCCAGTGTTGCTCACCGAAATTCCCCACCTTGAGGACGCTCGGTGAGGTCTCTCAAGCCTAACCGCCCGACGTGTTGATCACCCCCTTCCGTAGCTCCGCCAAGCGCTCGCGATGAGCGCGCATACGGTAGCTGTCACCCTCGATGGCGAGCACGGTGGCGTGGTGAAGAAGCCGGTCGAGGATCGCCACAGCGACGACTGAGTCCTCGAAGATCTCCGACCACGAGCTGATGTTGCGATTGGTTGTCAAGGCGATGGAGCCATGCTCATACCGGCGCGCCACGACTTGGAAGAACGCAGACGCCGCGTCGCCCGGCATTGGGAGATAGCCGAGCTCGTCGACGATGAGCAGCTGCGGACCGGCGAAGAACCGCATCGTCGTCGCCCAGCGGCCTTCGAGCGCGGCGCGTCGGCAACGTGCGGCGAGGTCTGCCGCGGTCGTGTAGTAGACGCGATAGCCGGCTTCGACGGCACGGTATCCGAGACCCAAGGCGATGTGGGTCTTGCCGACGCCCGGTCTGCCGATCAATAAGAGATTGGCCTTCTCCTCGACGAAGCGCAGCGTTGAGAGCTCCTCGAGCATGTGCCGGTCGAGCCCCGGCTGCGCATCGAAGTCGAAGTCCTCGAGACGTTTCTCGACCGGGAAGTGGGCGAAGCGAAGACGACCGGCGAGCCTACGCACCTCGGTCGCGGCGACCTCCTCGGCGAGCAGCCGCTCCAGGAACACGGTCTGAGAGCTGTGTTCGCGTTGCGCCTCTTCGAGGTGAGAGGCGAGCACCTCCGCGGTGCGGCTGAGCCCGAGGTAGGACAGGTGGGTGCGCAGTCGTTGATAGACGGAGTCGGTAGTCATCGCATCCCTTTCGACAGCCGCTCGTAGGTGGACAGGTCGATCACCTCGCCGGCAGCCGGCGCAGCGTCAGCGCGCAGCGCCGCAGCCGCGGCCTTGGCCTTGCTCCCGGGCGGGCGGTTGGCCTTTCTGCGACAGGGCTGATCGGTGGTGAAGCCGGCGAGCACGAGCTGCTCCAGGGCGGCGCGATGCTGCGGGAGACGCACGATCTGGTGACGGCCCTTGGGAGCCCGGTCGTGGGTCACAACGATGGCGCCGGTTGGCGAGACCACCTCTATCTGCGCTGCTCTGAGGCGGGTTCTGAGCACCACCTCGGTCCCGATCAGCTCCGGGGGCACGGAGTAGAGGTTGCCGTCGAAGGGCACCAGAGCCGACGGCGTGACCTTGTTCGAGATCTCGATCACCGCCGGGTACGCCGTCTTGGGCAACGGGCCCAACCGTTCGCCGGCGGCGAGGCGGGCGACGGTCCCATCGCCGCGCTGGCGGGCGTCTGCGACCGTGGCGCAGAACGAATCGAGGCTCTGCTGCGCTTGCGCCGGGGTAGACACCTCTGCCGTGCGCCACCATCCCTGGGTGATGTATCGGTTGGCCGCTTCGACCTTCTTCCAGGACCTCGCTCAGGTATCGACCCGCTACGGCGAACGAGCCCAGACGGTCGTCAACAACCACCGCGCCAAGATCGTGCTGTCAGGGATCTCCGACACCCAGACGCTCGAGTATGCGTCGCGCCTCTTGGGTGACGAAGAGGTTATGCAGGCCTCGGTCACCAGGGGATCGCACGGCGCCCGGTCGACAACTGAGTCGACGACGATGCGCAGTATCGCTCCGGCTCACGTGCTCCGGTCGATCCGTCCGAGGGAGGGGGTACTGGTCTACGGGCACTTGCCAGCCGCCCGAATCCGGCTTCGTCCGTGGTTCAAGGAGAAATCACTCAGGCCGAGAGTCACGTGAAGCGTCCCCTCATCGCGATCGGGCTCGTTGTGGTCATCGCCTTGCCGGTCCTGTTCATGGGCGCGCTGCTCGCGATAGCCGGTGACGATGTCTCTCCCTCCGACAAGGCTCTTGAGGAGATCCCTTCTGACCTCCTCCCCGTCTACATGTCGGCAGCCTCTACCTGTGACGGCTTGGATTGGACTGTCCTGGCAGCGATCCACAGGGTGGAGACGAACTTCGGGCGCGGGAGAGCTACCTCTTCCAAAGGGGCGCAGGGTCCGATGCAGTTCATGCCGGCGACATGGCGCTCCTACGGTGTGGACGGAGACGGCAACGGCGTCGCAGACATCAACGATCTTGACGACGCGATCTTCAGCGCGGCTTTTCTCTTGTGTGAGAACGGAGCAGGTGACCCTGCCCGATTGACAGACGCGATCTGGAACTACAACCATTCAGATCAGTACGTTGCCGAGGTTCTCGATCTGGCAGCTTCGTATGGGATCGTCACCTTCGGCGGAGCAGTCGTCGCTGCGAGCCCAAGCCAAGTCCTGACGAACCCCAGGATCACGATGACGGCGAACGCGCGCTCCGACGTTGAAGCCGGGGTCGTGGATGCCAGGATCCTGGCCCTGTTGGACGCTATCTCTCGCCGTTTCCCGATCGGGATCAGCGTACTCAAGACTGGCCACAGCAAGTATGTGGCCGGTACCGACCGGATCTCGAATCACTTCTACGGTCGCGCCGTCGATGTCTCCTTTGTAGCTGGAGCCCCGGTCAGTACGTCTAACCATGCGGCGAGAGAGGTCGTGATGTTCCTTGCAGGGCTGGGGGCAGCGGTGGGTCCCGATGAGGTCGGTAATCCGTTCGGCCATCTCGAGTTCCCCGGTGGATTCACCGACGCGGATCACGCCGACCACATTCACATTGGCTTCGACAATAAAGATGACGGATTGCATTAGATGAAAGATTCGAAGACTTCAACTATCGCCTGCACGCCTAAGAACTGGGCTCTCCGCGATTTCGTGGGATGACCCCACCACGCTCGGCACGTTCATGATGCCCCCCCGGACACCACAGCAAAGCTCTGGAGCCGAAGTTGTCGACGTTGACGAATCCGTAGGCGATCCTCTTCAGCACCCCCACTTTGTTATTCGCCCCTTCGAGCCGACCGTTGCTGATGCCGTCGGTGCATCTGCTCGCAGAGTTCCGTCGTGTTGTCGCCCATGCGGGTTGAGGGTTGCTGGCTTGCGAGGACAACTCCCGTGAACAGAGCCAGCACAGCCACCACTGCGATGGCCATGACGATCCAGGTCCTGGTCGTTCTCATCTGAATCACCTCCTTTTCTCATCGTGGGCTCAGGTATAGCGCCGGGGTGTGAAGTTTCGTGTGATGCGGCTGTGTAGTGAGGATGGGAGCGCGGCAAGGCGGCGGTTCACATCCAGGACCTCCGAACGGCACCCCGACGAGGGGTCCTTCGGCCCTGATCCCCGGCCCTGGGTTGGGAGACGCTGGAGCGGTGCCCGGGTAGGGCGTGTGGCTGGCATGGAGGGGCGTGATCCCATGAATGGCGACGACAAGCACAGGGCAGAGGTCACCAGCAGATGGCCGGCGGTGACGAAACGGTCGACGAGAAGGCGCTTCCTCTTGGGCGGCCTCGCCATGCCCGCAGCGTTCGTGGGAGTGAAAGTGCTCGGCGCGGCGCGCGGCGCGATCGCGGCAGCGCGGCCCGGTGGCCGCGGCACCACCCTCACCGTCTGCCCACAGTGCGGCGAGCGTGGGCACGCGATGCTCGACCCCTCGTGCCCCGCCGCACCGAGGGTGGTCTGAGATGACCGGCGTCGACCGTCGCACGTTCATCAAGGGCGCGGGCGTGGCGGGCGGCGCTGGGGTCGCAAGCGCCGTCGTGCTGCACGACCCCCAGATCGGCCAGGAGGCCGAGCTGTCTCTGAAGGTCGACAAGGTGGTCCGAACGACCTGCTCGCCCAACTGCACCGGCTCCTGCGGCCAGCTCGCGTTCGTGCGGGACGGCAAGATCGTCAAGATCCAGCAGGCTGCCGACTACCCCGACCCTGTGTACAACCCGCGCGGCTGTATGAAGGGCCTCAGCTTCCACCTCCAGATGTACGGACCCGACCGGATCCAGCGCCCGATGATCCGCACGGGCGGGCGAGGTTCCGGCGAGTTCGAAGAGGTCTCCTGGGAGGAGGCGCTCGACCACGTGGCCGGCGAGCTGAAGCGGATCGGCGACACCTACGGGTACGACTCGATCCACGTCTTCGGGCAGGTGCCGGGGTCCAGCTACATCCAGAAGGGCGCCAACTACCGGGCCTCCGCCGTCCTCGGGATGAGCCACGGCACGTCGTTCGACTTCAACGGCGACCTGGCGATGGGCATGCCGATCACCTTCGGCGTCCAGAACGCCGAGCACGAGGCGAAGGACTGGGCCAACTCGAAGTTCCTGCTGATCGTGGGGGCCAACCCGCTCGAGACGCGGATCCCCGACGCGCACTTCATCTTCGACGCGGCCGCGAACGGCGCGCGGATCGTCGTCGTGGACCCCAACTTCTCTTCGACCGCCTCGAAGGCCGACACCTGGCTGAAGCTGAACCCGGGCACGGACACGGCGTTCGCGCTCGGGCTCGCGCACGTGATCCTTCGTGAGGAACTGCACCAGCCCGAGTTCCTGCGCGCCTACACGGACGCCGCGCTGCTCGTGCGGGCAGACGCGGGCGTCCGCCTGCGCGAGGCCGATCTGCGGACCGGCGGGGCGACTGACCGGTTCGTCGTGTGGGATGAGCGGACCGGTGCGCCCGTGACGATCGGCATCGACAAGCTCGGGATGCCCGCGGGGGTGACGGCGGCGCTCGACGGCACGTTCGAGGTGACGCTCGCGAGCGGTGGGGTCATCGAGGCGAGCCCGGGCTTCGCGCACGTACGGCGCGAGGTCGAGCGGTGGACGCCCGAGAAGGTCGAGGAGGTCACCGGGGTCGAGGCCGCGATGCTCGAGAAGGTCGCGATGGCCTACGCGACCGAGTCGCCGGCCGCCATCTTGATGGGTGGCGGCTCGAACCACTGGTACCATGGCGACCTCACGGGCCGGGCCTACGCGCTGCTCGCGGTCCTTACGGGCAACATCGGCAACTCGGGCGGCGGATTCTCGGTCTACGTCGGCCAGTACAAGGTGCGCGTGGCCGCCGCGCCGTGGAACTTCCCCGACGACATCCACGGCCCGATCGTCTCGACCATCTACTGGGTCACCGGCAAGACCGACACGATGCACCCCACCGTGCCGTACCCGAAGAACGGCTTCAAGGCGCTCTTCCTGACGTTCTCGAACTTCATGCTCCAGTCTCCGAACCTGAACAAGGTGTACGAGCGGCTCGAGGAGATGGAGCTGGTCGTCGTCGTCGAACCGCAGATGACCGAGACCGCGAAGATGGCCGACGTCATCTTCCCGGCCACCACCTGGTACGAGAAATGGGACCTGACGGCCACGCCACTGCACCCGTTCCTACAACTGCAGCAGCCAGCGGTCGAGCCGATCGGCGAGTCGCGCTCAGAGTTGTGGATGTGGTCCGAGCTGGTCAAACGGATCGACCGCAAGAAGTGGGAGGCCTACTTCGAGGGCTGGGACGAGGAGAAGGCGATCGAGCTGATCCTCGAGGCCGGCAACGTCGAGGGCGGTCCGACCCAGGGCATCACGCTCGACGATCTGAAGGCCGGACCGGTGCGCCTGAACGTGCCCGATCCCGACATCCCGTTCCTCGGGCAGATCAACGACCTGGTCCCATTCCCGCCCGCGTCGCCGCCCGCCCCGATCGAGTCGACCGAGGTGTTCCTGCCCACGCGCCGGATCGAGCTGTACAAGGAGGAACCCCGGTTCCTGGAGCTGGGCGAGCAGGTCGTCACCCACAAGGATCCGTACGACGACGGCGTGCACGACCCGGCCGAATACCCGCTGACGCTGCTGTCGCCCCACTCGAAGTGGCGGATCCACTCCACCTTCTCCAACAACCCGTGGCTCGAGGAGATCCACGGCGGCAGGCCGAAGGTGCTGATCCATCCGCAGGACGCCGCCGCGCGCGGCATCGCCGAGGACGATGAGATCGAGGTCTTCAACTCGCGCGGCTCGCTCACGGCCTGGGCGCACGTGAGCGACGCGGCCAAGCTCGGCACCGCGACGCTGCCCGAGGGATGGTGGTCGCGTTACTTCATCGAGGGTAAGGGCGTGAACGAACTCACGAGCTCGGCGATCAACCCGATCCACGAGGTCTGGTACGTGCCGAATATGTGGGCTCCGTCCACGGGTTGGAAGGACTGCCGCTGCGAGGTGCATCGTGCTTGAGGTCATGGATATCGACCTGGCGAACGGAGGCTTAACCCTGGGTGAGGCCGGTCCGGCACCCGTCGAGAAGGTGTCGCCGATCGAGGCCCTGCCCGAGGTATCGCGCTCCTACGGCGAGATCGGGCCGACGAGCGCGCAGCCCCGCTGGGGGATGGCCGTCGACGTCGAACGCTGCATCGGCTGCTGGTCGTGCGCGGTGATCTGCAAGTCCGAGAACGACATCCCGATGGGCATGTGGTGGAACCGCATCCTCACCAAGGGCGACGCACTCGACACGCCGGCGATCGGCGAGTTCAACGATCTCGAGATGAGCTGGGTCCCGCTGGCGTGCCAACACTGCGAGGACCCACCGTGCATGAAGGTCTGCCCGACGTCGGCGACGTGGGTCGACGAGGCCAACGGCGGCCTCGTCGGGGTCAACCAGGAGGACTGCATCGGCTGCCGCTACTGCATGGCAGCCTGCCCCTACGGGGTTCGCGTCTTCAACTGGGGTGAGCCGGTGTACCCGCTCGGACACGACCTGGGCATGGTGCCCCCGCGCCCGATCGGCTCGGTGGAGAAGTGCACGATGTGCGTCCACCGCCTGCAGGAGGGCCAGGTGCCCTCGTGCGTGTGGTCATGCCCCGCGCAGGCGCGCATCTTCGGGGACCTGAACGACCCCGAGAGCGAGTTGGTCACGGTGATCCAGGACCGACAGGGGACGCAGCTCCTGGAGGAGAAAGGCACCAAGCCGAAGGTCTACTACCTCGAGCCGCGGAGGAGGCGGTCGCTGTGAGCGCGGCGGTTACGACGCGCGCGACGGCATCCCACCGCTGGCGGACCTGGGGCCGCGCGTGGTGGGGGGTGCTGATCGCTGGCCTGGCGGTCGGGCTGGGCTCCTTCCTCTACCAGGGGTCCAACGGCCTGGGCGTGACCGGCCTCTCGAACACGATCAGCTGGGGCATGTACATCATCACGTTCATGTTCCTCGTCGGGGTCTCGGCCGGGGGACTGATCGTGGTGGCGGGCTCGGAGCTGGTCGAAAGCGACCGGTTCGAGCCGCTGACCCGGCTCGCGGTGATCGTCTCGGGTGCCGCGATCGTCGCTGCGGCCGTGTCGATCCTGCCAGACCTGGGCCGGCCGCAACTGGTCTGGAAGATGATCTGGCAGCCGCACTGGACCTCGCCCTTGATCTGGGACGTCATGGTGATCACGCTGTACCTTTCGATCGCAGCAGTGGACCTGTGGCTGCTCACCCGGCCTGAACCCCGGCCGCGCGCTCTTCGTACCATGGCGTTCGTCGCGCTACCGGCCGCTGTGCTGGTGCACTCGGTGACGGCGTGGATCTTCGGCCTGCTTGTCGCTCGCCCGTTCTGGAACACTGCGATCCTGGCGCCGATGTTCATCTCTTCGGCGTTGGTTTCGGGCACCGCGTTGCTGATCCTCGTGGCGCACGTGACCGAGCGCACGACCGACTGGGATTTACCCGAGAGGGTCTTCCCCGATCTCGGCCGGCTGATGCTGTGGTTCCTGGGCGTCGACGCGTTCCTGTTGTTCAGCGAAATCTTGACGTCATATCTGTCGCGAGTTCCCGACCACATCCAGCAGTTGGACGTGCTGCTGTTCGGCCGTCTGGCGCCGGTGTTCTGGGCCGAGATCATCCTGGGCGTCGCGGTGCCGTTCGCGATCTTCAGCTCCCGCCTGCGGAACCGGCGCGGCTGGGTGGTGGCCGGCGGGGTCCTGGCGCTGGTCGGGGTCTTCTTCAAGCGGATCAACATCGTGATGACGTCGATGTTCGTGCCGCTCGTGGGTCTCGCGCCGGGCATCCCCGGCGGTCGTCCGGGCCAGGAGTTCCGATCCGACGTGATCTACATCCCGACCGCCGTGGAGATGGGGATCCTGATCGGCGTGGCGGCGCTCGTGGGCGTGCTGATCACCTTCGGCGTTCGCGCCTTCGTGGCGCCGAAGCGCCTGAGCTGACCGGGAATGATGCCGGTGAGGCGTGCGACCGGCCACCCTGTCGTCTGCCCGCGGCCCTTTCTCGCGCGGCCTGTCTCTTGAGCCTACGCCCGCATTTCTGATCGAAGCCAGAGTCGTGGACGTCTCCTGCCAAGATCTAGCACCGTCCTCGGGTAGAGGTCAAGACCATCCGCAAGGGGCCTCCTCCATCAAGAAACATTCCCGAACTCTTGGGCATCTTGACGTCTTGTTATGAAACACGTGCGTAATTACAGACCCGCGGAATGGAGGTCCCATTGCTAGTTCGCCCCTCTCATGGTCGGCTGCGAGTTTTTCGACGACATATCGAGTAGCAAACATCGAGAGTCGTCAGGCACCATGACTGGCTCTTGAGTTGTCGGATTGACTGATGCACGTTGTCTAGGGATACTAGACACATGCTGGGAGACACGAGCGAAAAACGCAAGAAGGCGCTCTTGGACGCCGTCAGGGTGGAAGGGAACGACATACCAACCCCGCTTTTCAACTCGATCCCCAGCAGTTTCTCGACTACCAGCTCGCAAACACTCCACCGCTACCGCAGGATTTCTTGAAGATCAAGACTGCCAACAAGTCTTAGGGGCTTGTGGCCAGAGCAAGGAGGTTCATGTGGCCGGTATAGAGACGAAAAGTTTCGATTCACCCGACGAGACGAGGACACCGGAGAAGACAAAGCTCGAGGTCGTCCAGCTTGGTAATACAACGGCCGGTCGCGCCACCTTCCAGCCGGGCTGGAAGTGGTCCGAGTGCATCAAGCCCGTCGTGGGAACCGATTCATGCCAGGCGCGGCATGTAGGCGCAGTGATCAGCGGACGCCTTCACGTCGTGCACGAGGACGGCAGCGAAGGGGATGCCGGCCCGGGTGACGCGTACGTCATCGAGCCCGGCCACGACGCGTGGGTCTTAGGTGACGAACCTTTCGTTGCATTCGAGTTCGAGTCGAAGACTGCGGCGGAATACGCGAAGGACTGAAAGACATGGAACGCACTCTCGGTCAGAACATCTCGGATCTGGTCGACGTAGAGGGCCTGCGTCGCGAGGTACAGGAGAAGTATCGAGAGGTCGCGGCGCATCCGACCGCCGATTTCCACTTCCACACGGGCCGGGCCCACGCGCTCCGGATGGGTTATCCGGAGTCGCCATTGATGGATCTACCCGACTCCGCCACCGAGGCGTTCGCCGGAGTCGCCAATCCCTTCTATTGGGGACTTCCGAAACCGGGTGAGCGGGTCGTGGATCTCGGATCGGGCGCAGGGATGGACTCGTTCATTGCCGCCATGGCCGTAGGGCCGACGGGCCAAGTGGTCGGCGTTGACATGACTCCCGAAATGCTCGATCTCGCCACCGCCACCGCGAAAGAACTCGGTCTCGGGAACGTGGAGTTCCGTGAGGCATTAATCGAGGATCTTCCTATCGAGTCCAACTGGGCCGATGTCGTGATCTCCAATGGCGTGATCAATCTGTGCCCCGACAAGCTCGGTGTCTACCGCGAAGTTCATCGGATACTTAGACCAGGCGGACGGATGACGATCGCCGACATCTGTGTCGAGAAACCCGTCCCGCAGAGCGCACTGAAGGACATCGATCTCTGGACCGGCTGAATTGCCGGTGCCCTGCCGTGCGCAGGGTGGGAGACGGTGATCCGGGGCTCCGGATTGACCGAGGTCGCACTCGCGGGCGAGGTGGACACGTTCTTGGGCGCAGGTGGCGAGGAGAAGGCTCGGCAGTTCGGAACTACCGGCTATTCGATCCGGGCACGTAAGCCGATCTAGGGATCGACGCTTCCTGGTCTTGTGGCTAGGCCGTGGTCTCGAACTCCAATGTCAAAGGGACGTGCTTGCGCAATGAGTCCCCCACGGGGGAGAAACGCTCGCAACTGTCCTTGAGGTATTGGATCTGATCCATGGTCGCGCCCGGGGCGTCGATGACCACCTTGTAGCTGACTTCCTGATACCCCGCATCGGTGGGTGATTCGACACCCAGGAGAGACGCGACGTTGAAGTGACCGCTCGCCTCGATCCGGAGGTCCTCGATCTGCAGCCCCATCAGCGCAGCGTGGGTGACTATGACCTCGATGTCACAGGCGCCCAGCGCTCCGAGCAGCGTTTGCATCGCGTTGAGCTCATCATCGCCACCGATGTGCAGACCCTTGCGACCATCCATCTCTAGGGCCGCTCTGGTCACGCCTTGCCAGGTCGCGACTACCGTCGGCCCCCGATCGGCACGGGACCGATCCTCGCGAACGCCTTCGATGTAGGTCTTGAGATTGGGAACGTCGATTCCATTGACTGCGGTCATTTCTTCCTCCTCATGGTGAGGGGTCGAGTGGCGCGCTCAGGTTGGGCGGCTCTGGATCACGCGAACGCGATAGGCGTGGCTCCCATGACGATCTCCTCGACGACCTTCGCTGCTCCAACGATCGTTGCGCCCTTCACGAGATCGTCTTCTGTGATGCCGCGTGGCGTGGTGCATGCGCCACAGCCCCAGACCTGTCCCCCGTTCTCGACGAACTCGGTCATGAGCGGCTGAAGGTCGGGAAAGCCGTCCTTCTTGATCGGGTCCGCGTAACCTTTCGTGCAGAGCCACGCACCTTCGATCGTCAACAGGACAACAGCAGCTTGTCCGGCAGTTGCCGCTACGTTCGCTGCCACGAATGGCAGGATGGCTCGCTCTGGATCCTCCTGGCCGTGACTGCAGTTGAAGATGATCTTCCCCATGACAGTTGCTCCTTCCACCGGTTCGTACCGGTATCGCTGACCTTTCCCGATCCCTGTTGCCGCTTCTAAGCGATCGAGCTGCCTTCGTGAGTTATGACGTCCTCGCGCCGGTGGATATTGCTCCCGAGGCACGATGCAATAACTTCGTGGTCAGTATCGTCTCTATTGATATGGACTCTGCCTTTAGAAGGTCCGAGCGATGAGAGCCGAGGCGCTCGCGGACGACAAAGAGAGATTCCGACTGCTGGCGGTCGATCAGCTTCCACGCCTCTACTCGATCGCAAGACGCCTCGCCGGGAATGATGCGGAAGACGCCGTCCAGGAGGCCTTGCTCAAGGCGTTCAGGCGGTTCGCACAGCTCGACGACGAGTCCGCAGCCTCGGCATGGATGGTGAGCATCCTCGTCAATTGTTGCCGTGATCGAGGCCGGGCGCGCTCCAGACAACCGCTCGAGGTCAATATCGACGACATCGAGGAATTCTCGCTCTACCGGAAGATCGCCGAAGATGATCCGTTTCCCTACTCCGACTCGTTGCATCTCGACTTCCTGCATCAGTTCGGCAAGGACGACGTGCGAGAGGTGCTCGCGAGCCTTCCGGATATCTACAAGATCCCACTCGTCCTCGTGTACATGGATGGGTTCTCCACGAAAGAGGTAGCGAAGTTATTGGAGCGTCCCCTCGGGACGGTGCTGGCACAGCTCATCGAGGACGAAAGTTGTTCGAGAGCCGCATGTGGACCTACGCGGTCCAGAACGGACTACTGAAGGAAGGGACCGCATGATCACTTGCTCGGATGCCGTCAAACAGCTCTGGAGTTTCCTAGATGGAACAGTGACGGAGCCCGAACGGGCGGCCCTGGAGGAGCACCTCGGGGTGTGCCGGCGTTGCTGTGGTGAGCTGGAGTTCGCTGACGAGCTGAGACAGTTCCTGCGGACTAATGCGTCCGAGGAGCTTCCGGCAGAGGTGCATACTCGCCTGACCTCTTTTCTCGACGAACTCTAGGGATCTCTGTGAACCGGGATCTGATGCACTCCGCTGAGATCAAAGAGATGGTTCGTGATGCGTACCGCGCTGTCGGCTCCGATACCACTTCCGTCGCTTTCCGCCTGTATTCGCGCGAGGAGCTCGCCGACGTGCCACTATCTGCCGCCGCCCGCGCTCTGGGGGTTGGCAATCACCTGCGCCATGCGGATATCGAGCCCGGCTCAATCGTCCTCGACATTGGCTGCGGGGCAGGCATCGACTCGATCATCGCGGCTCGCCTCACCGGTTCGGAAGGGCGCGTGATCGGCCTGGACTTCCTCCCCGAGATGCTTTCTCGTACCGCCTCGGCCGCCGCTGAGGCTGGACTCAACAACCTAGAGACGCTCGAGGGCGAGATGGAGGCGATCCCCTTACCAGACGGAAGCGTGGACCTCGTCATCGCCAACGGTGTCGTCAACCTGTCGCCGAGGAAGTCTCGGGTTCTCGCGGAATGTGCCCGCGTGTTGCGAGTCGGGGGTGGCCTATGTATGTCCGACCTGACGATGCAAGATGAGGAACTCCCACCCGAGGTGCTCACCCATCCTGCTGCGTGGGCCGGTTGCGTTGCCGGCGTCCTGACTGAGCGTGTTTATCTCGAGAAGCTTGAGAGGGTGGGGTTCGAGGACGTTCGTGTCGTAAATCGTCAACGGTTCGGTATCGACGAGTGCGCCGAGTATCCGCTGTTCACGGAAGAACTCATCGCTCTCATGAGAAGACTTATCCCGGCAGCACGGCATGACTCGGTGGCGACGTCAGTGGTCATCAAGGGACGCAGAGCGCAAAGGATGCGGAGCAGGTTGGAGGATGGTTCGAGCGTTGCCGAGGGGGCCGAAGTGGGAGCGATTCATTATTTCGATGCGGGCAACTTGGGATGCGCAAGTGGGCTAGCGGAGGAGTTCCGGCGTCGCCTCGAGGCTATTGAACCCGGTGACCGGCTGGAGGTCGTTGCGCGCGATCCTGCGGCCAAAGAGGATCTACCTTTTCTCGCCCGCATGCTCGGGCATCAGGTCAGCTCCGTCGAGTCCCGAAGCGACGGAGGAGTTGTCATGACCGTGGAACGTCGAGCAACCTAGGCTGAGTAACAGTTGCCCTGCGCCGTGAGAGATTCATTGAATGAACCGAACAAATCTCGGTGATCTCGACGCCCTAGCCCGAATAACCCGGGGAAAGTTGTCGGCCCTTTATTCCGAGGCAGCGGAGGCTTACGAGGATCTATGGGCCCCCGAGCTCCTGCCTCTGTCGCGCGCGCTGCTTCCCTATCTGCGCCTGGAGGAAGCTCGAGATGTCCTTGAAGGGGGAGCCGGCGTCGGCGCCTTGCTCCCGGATCTGAGAACTCGAGCGCCGGGGGCCAGGATCGTCGCTGCTGACCTATCTTTCGGCATGCTTGAGCTCGCTTCGCGCAAGTGTCATCGCGTTGTCGCGGATGCGTCGACTCTTGCTTTTAAGAACGAATCATTTGATGTCGGGATACTGGCGTTCGTTCTGTTCCATCTCTTTGACCCGGAGCAAGGGATAGCTGAGATGGCCAGAGTGCTACGTCCCGGTGGCTTCATCGGCACGGTGACATGGGGTGTCCAGAATGATCCTCCCGCCTATCAGGTTTGGGCTGAGGAGATGGAAAGCCATGGCGCTCCACCTCAGGATCCTGATTGCGCAAGACACGAGAAAGTGGACACGCCCGAGAAAGTGGAAGACTTGATGGCGGCTAATGGTCTCCGCCGGGTCAACTCATGGGTCGGCGAGTACCGGGCGAAAACGACTCCTGATGAGTTCATCGCTCATCGCACGCGTCACGGGCAGGGTCGCATTCGTTTCCAGGGGATGCCTGCAGATGAACGTAATCGATGTCTCGAAAGGGCCCGCCCGCGCCTCGAAAGCCTGAGCCCCGCCGACTTCGAGGAGACCGCCGAAGTTGTTTACGTCGTTGGAAGCAAGCGATAGGCATTCGTCTGCTGGACCTGCTGCTCGTGGCTTGCTAGCTTTACGGAAGTTGAAAGAAGGAGGGGATTAAGCGATGCGAGCAATGGACTGCAGCGACCCGGGAACGCACGAGGACATCCATTTCAGCGCCAAGGATGATGATGAACTCTTCGGCCAGATCAAGCAGCACACGACGGAATTCTACCCCGAGATGACGACGATCAGATCCGCCAGATGATCTCTTCGGATGCCCGCGACGAATAGTCACGGGAC
>DASRPA010000214.1:0-2326 GCA_035646635.1 Actinomycetota bacterium
GAGGTCGGGGGCGGGGCGGCGTGGCCCGGAGGCGGAGGTGGAGGAGGATTCGGCTGAGAGAAGGCCCGCTCGATGGCGGCGGTGAGGTCTGCCCGGTAGGCGACCGCAGGCACGATCTGCTTGCCCGAAACCTGCGCCAGCTCCTCGACCGCAAGATGGTTGCGAGGATCGGCCATGGCGACCACCAGGGCCCCGTCGAGCACCGACATGGGAAGGGCGATCTGACGCCGAATGACGTCCTCGGGCACGAGAGCAATGGCGTCGGCGTCGGGTTGCTCCTTGGCGAGGTCCGAGAAGTCGAGCCCTATCTGGGCGGCGCGCGCCCGCAGCAGGTCCCGTTCGGTGACTTGACCCTGCTCGAGCAGGACCTTCCACGCCGACTTGCCGCTGCGGGCCTCCTCGGCCAGTGCCAGCTCGAGGTTGGCCTGATCGATCAGCCCCTCCTCGATGAGGATCTCTCCCAGGTCCCTTCGGGTTTGCATCGGCGGCTCACTCCTGTCGCAGGCATGGCATGGCTTGCAGGGCGCGTTGCCCTGCGCACCGGAGTTATCGGCCGCCCCCGGCCTCGGGTTGAGCGCTTCGTCTTACGGATGCCTTACGGCCTGCCGGAGGCGTGGCTCACACCACCACGCGCAGGATCTCTTCGATCGAGGTCAAGCCCTTGGTCACCTTCTCCATCCCGTCGTGGCGCAGGGTCCTCATGCCGTTGTTCAGGGCGGTTCGCTTAATCTCCTCGGCCGCCGCACTCTCGACCACCAGGCGCTGGAGGTCTTCGGTCACGGCCATGACCTCGTGAATGGCGAGGCGGCCCTTGTAGCCGGTCTTGCTGCAGGTGGAGCAGCCGATCGGTTTGAACAGCTCCGGGAGATCGCCCTCCGGGTCAAACGGGAAGCGTGCCGTCGTCAGCTCCTCGATCGTCGGCTTGTAGGGCTCCTTGCATTTCGAGCAGAGCTTGCGGGCGAGCCTCTGGGCGAGGACGCAGTCGAGCGCGGAGGCGACGAGGTAGGGCTCGATCCCCATCTCGACTAGGCGCGTCAACGCAGAGGGGGCGTCGTTGGTGTGCAGGCTCGACAGCACGAGGTGCCCTGTGAGCGCCGCCTCGGTCGCGATCAGCGCGGTCTCGTGGTCGCGGATCTCGCCGATGAGGACGATGTCGGGGTCGCATCGCAGGATGGAGCGCAGGGCGGCGGCGAAGGTGAGCCCTGCCTTGACGTTCGTCTGCACCTGGTTGATGCCCTGCAGGCGGTACTCGACCGGGTCCTCCACCGTGATCGTGTTGACCTCGGGGCGGTTGAGGATGTTGAGCGTCGCGTACAGGGTGGTGGACTTTCCCGAGCCGGTCGGCCCCGTCACGAGTATCTCTCCGTACGGCTTCTTGTAGGACTCCTGGAAGAGCTGGAAGTTGTGGTCGGAGAAGCCGAGGTCCGCCAGGTCGAGCATCACGCTCGACTTGTCGAGGATCCGCATCACGATCTTCTCCCCGAACACGGTGGGCAGTGTCGCGACACGGAGCTCGATCGGCCTGCCCTGAAGCTGAACGGTGATCCGGCCGTCCTGTGGGATCCGGCGCTCGGCGATGT
This sequence comes from Actinomycetota bacterium, assembly GCA_035646635.1. Taxonomy (GTDB): domain Bacteria; phylum Actinomycetota; class CADDZG01; order CADDZG01; family WHSQ01; genus JACDAL01. The sequence continues at coordinate 1,581 of DASRPA010000214.1, forward strand.
TGATCTCGGCCATGATCTTGAGGCGGCTGGTCATCCCCGCCTGCACCGCTTTGGGCGGCCTCATTACCTCGTGCAGCACGCCGTCGATGCGGTAACGAACCCTGACCCCGTGCTCTTCGGGCTCGATGTGGATGTCGGAGGCGCGGTCGTTCACGGCCTGGGTGATGAGGAGGTTGACGAGCTTGATGATCGGGGCGTCGTCCGCTCCTCCGGAGGCGAGCTGCGCCTCGAGGTCATCCTCCGCCTTCCCGAGGTCTTCGGCGGCCTCCTCGACCAGCGACTCGGCGGCGCTGTCGAGCCGGTAGTAGCGGTTGATGGCGGCCGCCACGTCGGCGCGCGTGGCAACGACCTGGCGCACCTCGCGCTTGGACATGGCCCGGATGTCGTCCACCGCCACTACGTTGGCCGGGTCCGCCATGGCGATCACGAGGCGGCCGCGCTCGAACGCGATGGGGATGAGGTTGTGGCGGCGAGCCACCGACTCCGGCACCATCGCCACGGCGCTCTGATCGATCTTGGTCTCGGAGAGGTCTACGAAGCCGAGGTTCAGCTGCTCGGCCAGTATCGAGAACACCGCGCTCTCGGGGACGAGGTTTTCCTCGATGAGAAAGCGGACCAGGGCCTGCTTCTTCTCCGCGGCCGCAAGGCGGGCGTTCTCTAGCTGCTCCGGAGTGAGGAACCCGCGAGCCAACAGCAGCTCGTGCAGCTGCCCTCCTGAAGCCCTTACCGACACGCCTGCCCCTTTC
>DASRPA010000215.1:0-4126 GCA_035646635.1 Actinomycetota bacterium
GCCGAGTGGTGGTGAGATGATCTATATGGTCACTTGACCACCACTCGGCACGATTAGGGCCTGGTCCAGGCCCCAGTCGTCGCGGCGATGCGGGCTCGTAGCTCGGAGAGCTCGAACCTCTGCGGGCGGCCTCTTTCGACAACTATCTCGCCCCCCACCATGACTCTGGCGACGGCGGTGGCCTGCATCGAGCTCACGACCTGGTGCTCGAGCGTGGCGAGCGGCTGCAGGGAGAGGTCGTCGAGATCGAGGGCGACCGCATCGGCGTAGTGGCCAACTTCGAAGCTCCCCACCGGCAGACCCAGCAGCTCGCCGCCGGCCTTGGTGCCTAGCATCAGCGCGGCCTGAGCCGTCAGGGCGCTCCCATCTCTCAGGCGTGCCTTGGCCATCAGGGTTGCCTGGCGCATCTCTTCGAAGATGCTCTGGCGGTTGTTGGCGCAACCCCCATCGGGGCCGAGCGCCACCCTGATCCCGCGTTCGATCATCTCCGGCACCCGGGCGATGCCGTCGCCCAGAAAGGCATTGGCGCCGGGACAATGCACGACCCCCACGCCCGCCTCGGCCAGCATGTCGAGCTCCTCGTCGTCGACCCACACCGTATGGATCGTGACCAGTCGCGAGCCGAGTAGTCCCTCCCGATGAAGGAGCCGCACCGGAGTCGTACCGTAACGCTGCTCGATCTGAGCCCGCTCGTAGGCGGCCTCGGCAAGGTGGAGGTGACACGGCACATCGAGCTCGCGGGCGACCTCGAGCGCGCAGGCGATGGTGTCGGGCGAGGCGGCGTGCAGGGAGTGAGGTGCGGGCTGAATCGAGATAAGCGGATCACCCTCGTATTCAAGGACCAGCTCCTTACAGCGGGCGGCGGCTTCATGGGCCTTCTCCCGGTAGCGCGCCGGCGCCGCGCTGGGGGCATCCTCGTCATAGAACGCGCGCGCGAACACGAGTCTTATGCCGGCGTCGCGCGCCGCGTCGATGACTCGGCGCGCGTTGTCGTTGCCGCCGTCGTGCAGATAGAAGAAATCGACGGTCGTGGTGACACCGGCGAGTAGCGCCTCGGCGAACGCGAACAGGGCGCCGGTATGGATGTCGTCGCCGTCTAGGCGATCGGAGAACGGATACAGAACCTCGTCGCGCCAGTCGTCGAACATCCGATCGTCGGCAAAGCCCTTGAGCAGGTTTTGGAAGGCATGCCCGTGAGCGTTGACCGTGCCCGGCAACAGCGCGACGGAACCCCAATCCTCCGTCTCTGCTCCCCGCGGAATCCCTTCTATGGAGACGAGGCCCGCACTGCGGTCGCCCTCGACGAGCAGGGCGCGCCCCGTTTCAAAACCGCTGCCGCCGTGGATGAGCTCGGCCCTGATCGCTCGCATTGTTCGATCCTACGGGAGCCGTACTAGAGTTCCCCAATGACTGTGCGCATCGGAGACGAGCTCTCCTTCGAAGATGTGTCTGCGGTCGCGCTCGAGGCAGAGCGCGTCGAGATCGCTCCGGGAGTGGCGGAGCGTATGACCGCGTCCCGCAGAATCGTGGAAGACGCGGTGGCCGAGGGCAGGACCGTCTACGGCATCACCACCGGCATCGGGCAGCTCGCAAACGTGCGCATCGCTCCCGCCAACGCCGAGCGAGTCCAGAGGGACATCGTGCGCTCTCACGCGGTGGCGGTGGGACCTCCGCTGCCCGCAGCGGTGGTAAGAGCCATGCTGCTGCTGCGCGCTCGCACCTTCGCATTCGGGATCTCGGGCGTGCGCTTCGAGCTGGTCGAACGGCTTGCGCAGATGCTCAACGCAGGTCTGCATCCGGTCGTCCCGGCACAGGGCTCGCTGGGAGCGTCGGGCGATCTCGCGCTGCTCGCGCACCTCGCGCTGCCGCTGTTGGGCGAGGGGCGGGCAGAGCTCGGCGGTGTGGAGATGGACGCCGCCGAGGCGCTCGAGAAGGCCGGCATCAAGCGGCTCGAGCTCTCCTTCAAGGAAGGGCTTGCGCTCGTCAACGGCACCGAGGGGATGCTCGCGCTGGGCATTCTCACCTGGTGCGGAGCGCGGCGGCTGGCACTCAGCGCGGACATCGTCGGAGCGATGAGCGTCGAGGCATGCTTCGCAACCGATCAGGTGTTCTCCGACGAGCTCATCTCGCTGCGCAAGCATCCCGGAGCGCGAGTGGTCGCCGCCAACCTGCGCTCGCTTCTCGACGGGAGCGCAATCGTCGCCTCACACCGCGATTCCGAACATCTCGTTCAAGACGCTTACTCGCTGCGATGCATCCCGCAAGTACATGGTGCTTACAGGGACGGGCTCTCCTACGTGCGCCTCACACTCGAGGCAGAGCTCGGATCGGCGATCGACAATCCCACTGTGCTCGTTGACTCAAATCAGGTTCTGTCGGCGGGCAACTTTCACGGCGAAGCCCTGGGCCTTGCGCTCGACCATCTCGGCCTGTGCCTCGCCGGCTATGCCACGATTTCCGAACGCCGCATAGCGCGGCTCGTCGATCCTAATCTCAACAACGGCCTGCCTTCGTTTCTCACCGCCAATCCCGGTATGCGCTCCGGGTTCATGATCGCCCAGTACACAGCAGCCTCCTTGGCTTCTGAGAACCGGGGGCTGTGCTGGCCCGCGTCGTCTGACTCCGTTACGTCCTCGGCGGGCCAGGAGGACCACGTGAGCATGGGGATGACGTCGGCGCGCAGGGCGTCCGAGATACTCAACAACTCCGAGCATGTGATTGCGATCGAGGCGCTCGCCGCGGCACAGGGCCTCGACCTCAGAGGAGATGCGCCGGCCCCCGGGACCGCCGCCGCGCTGCGGACGGTGCGAAAGCTCTCACCACGCCTAGAGGAGGACCGGCCGTTGTCCGAGGACATCGGCGACGTACGCCGGTTGATCGCGCAGGGAGAATTGGTGAACGCGGCCGAGAGCGCGGTGGGAACTCTCGACTAAGCGACCGAATTCTCGCCGAGTGGTGGATAAAGGCTACACAGTAGCCATTAATGACCACTCGGCGGGGCGGGTAGGGCTAAACCTAGCCGCGCAGCTCCGCGGCGCGCGCGACGCGCTCGACCGCGATGTCGTAAGCCGCGTCTCTGAGGCTGCTTTCGTCCCGCTTCGATCGCTCGAAGACCGCTTCCGTTGCGCTCGTCATCATCTTCTCGAGCTCGTTGTTGACATGCGCGAGCTCCCAACGAAACTCCTGGATGCTCTGAACCCACTCGAGGTAGGACACGCACACGCCACCGGCGTTGGCGAGAATGTCCGGCACTATCGTGATGCCGCGTTCCAAAAGCTCTTGGTCGGCGGCGGGCGTCACCGGCGCGTTGGCCGCCTCGACGATCATCCGAGCGCTCAATTGCGAAGCATTGGCGCAATTGATCACCCCTTGGATCGCGGCGGGGATGAGGATGTCGCAATCGAGGGTCAAGAGCTCCTCGTTGCTCACCTCGTCGGCTTGAGGATAGCCGTGCAGAGCGCCGCTACTCTGATAGTGATCCTTGACCGCGTCGAGGTCGAGGCCCTCGGTCGAATGAATGCCCCCCTTGACGTCCGATACGGCGATGACGCGCGCGCCTTGCTCCACGGCCAAGACGGCGGTCCAGTAACCGACGTTGCCGAAACCCTGCACCACCACACGTGCGCCCTCGAAGTCGATCCCCAGGTGCCGGGCAGATTGCGCGGCACAGATGACTACGCCGCGACCGGTCGCCTCTTCGCGCCCCGGAGAGCCGCCAAGCTCGACCAGGCTTGCCGGTGACGATGCCGGGGCTGTAGCCGTACTTCTGGCCGTAGGCATCCATCATCCATGCCATAGCTTGAGCGTTGGTACCCATGTCGGGGGCCGGGATGTCGCGGTGTACCCCGATGACGTAGGAGATCATCGTCGTGAAGCGACGCGTGAGTCGCTCGAGCTCGCCGTGCGATAACGCAGTCGGGTCACAGCGGATGCCGCCCTTGGCGCCACCGAAGGGAACATCGATCAGTGCGTTCTTCCACGTCATCAGGGCGGCCAGCGCGCGCACCTCGTCGAGATCGGCGCTCTCGTGATAGCGAATGCCGCCCTTGTAGGGGCCGCGTGCGCCGTTGTGCTGGATGCGGTAGCCGCGAAAGACGGTCATGCTTCCGTCGTCCTTTCGCAGCGG
>DASRPA010000216.1:0-12154 GCA_035646635.1 Actinomycetota bacterium
AGCCCGTGACGACCCTCGCCCCCACCCCCGAGCCCGTGCCCGCCGTCGAGCTCGACATGATCTCTGACCCCCTTGCGCCGGCAACGACTACGGCGTCGGCCGAGGTGCACAGCAGGGCAATCGAGCTGGCGGCGGAGGCCGAGGCCGCATTGGCCGAGGCGCGCGATCGCGCCCGGGAGATAGTCGCCGAGGCCGAGAACAGCTTGACCGCGGCTCGCAAGCGGGCGCGCGAGATCATGCAGAGGGCCGTCGAGGAGGCGCACCGTCAGACGATCGAGCTTAAGGCTCAGGCCGAGGTGGCGGTCGCCGAAGCACGCGAGCAGGCGGTCGAGATCATGGGTGAGGCCGCCAGCGACGCCCGGGGCCTGCGGGAGATGGCCGAGCGGGAAGCCGCCGAGCTGCTGCGCCACGCGCTGCGGCGGCGAAACGAGATCCAAGATTCCACCGGTCGGGAGGCCGGGGGACAACGGACGGTGACGAGCCTGGAAGACTCCGACTTGGAGGACTCCACCGAGCCGCCCGTCCAGCCGCGTCCGGGAGTCACGATCAAAATCTCGGACGTCTCTTTGCTGGAAGACCAGGTCGAGCCGGCGCCAGCCCGCCCCGGCCGCCACCACTAGGCGTGCGGGGCCGGCCCCTCGCGCTTGCCGGGACCGGCTGTGGCCCTGGATTCCAGGCAGCTTCGGCACACACCGGTGATCTCGAAGTGGGTGAGATCGGCCCGAAACCCGTGGTGCTCTCGAAGAAGCTCTTGGAGTGGCTCGACGTCGCTGCTCGAGAGACTCAACGAGCTCCCGCAGCGCGAGCAGGTGAGGTGGACGTGCCCCGCATCCTCGGCCCGGTGATATTCGACCCCGCTCTCGAAGTGGGTGTGCGCCAACACGCCGAGCTCGTCGAGCAGAGCCAGAGTCCTGTACACGGTGGAGGTGTTGCATCCCGGGACCCGCTCCTCGATCGTGCGGGCGAGCGCCGCAGGGCTGATGTGTCCCGGCGCCGACAGCGCCTCCACCACGATCGCTCGCCGTTGCGGGGTCATGCGCAGCCCGCGCAGGCGAAGCTCGGCCACGATCTGTTCCGGATCCTGTTGCGACATGGACCAAGAGTAGTGGCTTTCCGGAGCTGTTCGAGGGCGGCTCGATGACCTTCGCCCGCCTGGTCCCGTGGGGGATGGCCCTCGTCGTAGCGGTTGGGGTGCTGGCCGTACGCGAGGTAGCCCCTGCCCAGCTGATCGCGCGCGGCTCGGACTCGGAGCGCGCAGCCCTCTTGCTCGAGCAACGCTTCGACGAACAGATCCGTGGCTCTGCGGGTGAGAGAGCGTCGTCGGCCCCGGGCGTGGTGATCTCCGCCGTGGCGGCCAGCTTGTTCGCGTTCGCCGTGGTGGCAGCGCGCAAGTCCGCCCGGGCGGGGCTTGCAGCCGGCTGCGCAACGGCAGTGGCCGCGCTCTGTGGAGGGGGACTGGCGGCCTCGTTGGGCCTGGGCAGCTCTTCGGGCGTGGTGGCGGCAGTGGCTGCCGCGGGCAGCTTCCTCATGAGCCTGCGAATTTTGGAGGCCAGGGAACGACCGGTTCTGGGGCCGTTCGTCTCGGTGGTCTTCTATCTGGGCGTAGCGGTCGCAGACGTCCCTTCGCTGCGCAGCGCGGCCGCTGCGGCCGCCGCCGGAACGGTCGTTGGGTGGACTGCGGCGATAAGCCTGGGCCCGGTGGTTGGGCGCCTCGGCGGGGTTCCGTTCGGGACGGGCCGAGGAGGCCGGGGAGTTCGCGAGGGGCGGGGGTTTGGAAAAGTGGCGAGGTCCCTGGTGCTCACGGCCCTGCTGGTGCTGGCGGCGGGGGCCGCGCTGCGGCCGCTTCCCCTCGACGCCACCGGTGTGGCGGCTCCTCCCGGTTTCCAGATTGTGATCAGGGACCCCGAGGGTTTCCGGGGTGATGGGTTCGTGCCCGTCTACGAGCTCGCCTACGCGCTAGAGAGGCAGGAAGGCGTCGAAGAGGTGGAGTCGATAGCGACCTTCGTGCCCGAGGCGACCGCAGAGCAGGCGCAAAACTTCTTCTTGAGCCCGCTGGGTGCGGAGCCGTCTGAAGGGCTGGTCGCAGGCACCCAGCTCACCAGGCTCGTGCTTCGCATCGGAGTCGCTCCGGGATCCCAGGCGGCACGAGCACTCGTGGAACAAGCCCGTGCGCTCAGCGACAGGACCCTTCCGGATCGGACTTCGGCGCTAGTCGGGGGCCGCGCTGCGACGCTCGTCGACGTTAGAGGCGCGCTCCTCGCCGCCTATTGGGGCCTGGCTCTGGCCTTGGTGCCGGCGTGGCTCGCGCTGAGGCTGTCGGGGCGCAGTGCACGTGCCGCTCTGATTGCGGTTGGCCTCGCCGCGCTCGCAGCCGCCGCCTGCCTGGGGCTCAACGCGCTGCTGCCCAATACCTCCCCGCCTTCGAGGCTCGCTCCCGGCATCGCTCTGACCGCGGCGGCGGGGATCGCGGGGGCCGTAGCAACCGTTACGCCTAAAGGCGGCTTGTAGTCCGGCTTGACTCGCGTAGCACTCGTCGGCCCAACCAGACAAGAAAGGCGCGCTAAACGGGGGAGTCAAGGCAATCACCAGGGCTCCAACAAATTGACCCCACCCGTACTCGCGAACGACCCCATTACGATCGTGACCCGAAGTAGACAAGGATGGCTACAAGCAGAAAGCAGGCGGCAGCCCCCGCACGCCTCAATGCCGACTGCGTCGAAGGAGGTGGGCGCGGAGAACCCGACCGGGCAGCCATCGCAAGAACGATCATCGCGCTGGACGTGGGGCAAGCCAACCGCTGAGGTGGAGGCGAAACGATTTCGGGCGATCGGGGACAAATAGTCGTCGAAAGGACGGTTTCAGGCAATCCGAATCCCGGCCTCATAGCGAAGAACATGTGAGCGGGACAAGCAGCTTGGGGGCTTCTCCATTCCCTGGGCGGCTGTCTGCTCGAGGGCGCCGGCGGCAGGGACCGGAGCGGGATTGGAAAGGGGCTGTGTATGGTTCTAAGTGGCGCGCTGCGATCACGCGGACGCGTGGCAGTGTTGGGGGGCGCGATGGCGCTGACGGTGGCAGCGGGAATGGTCACCGGCGCTTTTGCTCCTCTGGGAGGTAACGCCTCGAGTCACCGGGAGGCGCCGATCGTAGCCGGGGACCCAGAAGTGGACCACACCGATGTCTACGCGTTCGTGAGCCCGGACAAGCCCGACTCGGTGACGATCGTAGGAAGCTGGTTCCCCTTCGAAGAGCCGGCCGGTGGGCCCAACTTCTATCAGTTCGAAGATGGGGCTCACTACGAGTTCAACATCGACAACGATGGGGACGCCAAAGAGGACATCATCTATCGGTGGGTGTTCACCACCCACGTTCGCAACGATGACACATTCCTCTACGCGAACGGGCCCGTGATCTCGCTTACGGATCCCAACCTCAACGTGTACCAGACCTACGACCTGGTCCGTAAGCGACCCGGTGGTGAGTGGAAGACGGTGCTCAACGACGCCATCGCCGCTCCCAGCGACGTAGGCGAGGCGACGATGCCGGACTACGGTGCTCTGAGCTCGCAGGCCGTGAAGTCCTTAGGCGACGGTGGCAAGACCTTCTCCGGTCAGTCCGACGATGCCTTCTTCTTGGACCTTCGGGTCTTCGATCTCCTCTACGGAGGCGATTTCTCCGAGGTGGGCGACGACACGCTCAACGGGTTCAATGTCAACACGATCGCGTTGCAGCTGCCGAAGTCCGAGGTCGCCAAGTCACACAAGCCGGGCAAGAACCCGATCATCGGCGTGTGGAGCGAAACCGAGCGTCAGAAGACCAAGGTCCTGCTGAACAACGGCGAAGAGGACTTCTCCGGAGACCACGTCAACGTTTCGCGGCTGGCTTCGCCGCTGGTCAACGAGGTGGTTATTCCGCTTGAGGACAAGGATCTCTGGAACCGGTCGGACCCCTTGGGTGACGCTCAGTTCCTGAGTTACGTGAACGACCCCGAGCTGCCGCGTCTGATCAACGCGGTCTACGGCCTTCCAATACCGGACTCCAACAAGAACAAGAAGGGCGTCCAGCGAGACGACCTGATCTCTGTGTTCCTTACCGGAGTCGAGGGCCTGAACATGCCTTCCGACGTGAGGCCAAGCGAGATGCTGCGCCTCAACATGGCGATTCCGCCTTGTGAGAAGGGAAGCTGCAAGACGTACTCGAGGCTCGGAGTCATCGACGGAGACCTCGCCGGCTACCCGAACGGGCGCCGGCTTGCCGACGATGCAATCGACATTTCGTTGCAGGTCGTCGAGGGCGAGCTCCTCGGTATGACCAACGACCTGGGAGACGCCGTGGACACGAACGACAAGTCGTTCCGCGACAAGTTCCCCTACGTGGCGCTGCCTCACCGCGGTTCGGATCCCGACCCGCATTAGCAGTAAGGCGTCAGTAGTTCGATGAAGTGACGGTTACCAGGGCCCGGCCACAGCCGGCCGGGCCCTCTAACCGTGACCGATAACAGATACCGATGAAGGGTGGAGCACGAGGATGAAGCGGGCCGTTCCTGCGCTGGGGGGGATCGCGGCGCTGGCCGTAGTCCTGCTGGCTCTCGGCGCGCTGCAGCGGGTACCCGAGAGCACGGGACAGGCTGCCCCCAAGTTGGGCACCGACGTGTCGTCCGGGCTGCTCGTCCCACAGCCCACTCGCGATCTGGGCGAAGCCATTGCCTCACTCGAAGCGCGCATCGATGGCGGCGCGGGGGATTGGCGTTCGTACGCGACTCTCGGCCTCGCCTACCTCCAGAAGGGGACGGCCGCCGCCGACCCCACCTATTACGAAAAGGCACAGACCGCCTTGAAGCGCTCCTTGGAGATCAAAGACAGCGACAATTTCGAAGCATTTCTTGGTTTGGGAGTGCTGGCGAACGCTCGCCACGATTTTGCTGAAGGACTCGAATGGGGGAGAAAGGCGGCGCTTTCCAATCCCTCCAACGCGCAAGCCAGAGCCGTGTCCGGTGATGCTCTCACCGAGCTGGGCCGCTACGGAGAAGCAATCGACATCTTGCAAGAGATGGTCGACCTGCGGCCGAGCATGTCGGCCTACGCGCGCGTTTCCTACGCGCGTGAGTTGCACGGCGATGTCTCGGGCGCGCGGCGCGCTATGGAGATGGCCCTCGATTCCGCCGGATCCTCGAGCGACGGAGCTTGGGCCGCCTATCAGCTGGGTGAGCTTCATTTCAACAACGGCCGGGTGGCAGAGGCCGAGCACGAGTACCGCAGGGCGCTGTATCTAGCGCCCGGTTACGCTCCCGCCCGGGCGGGGCTGGCCAAGATCATCGCGGCGAAGAGGCGGCCGGGAGAAGCCATCGCTATTCTCAAGCCGGCGACCACACGCTATCCATCGCCCGAGCTCGTCATCCTGCTCGGTGACCTCTATCGGCTCGATGGTCGCGATCAGCAGGCGCAGCGACAGTATGCGCTGTTGCAGGCGATCCAGCGTCTCTATCGCGCCAACAGAGTCAACAACGACCTCGAGCTGTCGCTGTTCAACTCGGATCACGGGCTCGATACCGACCGGGCGCTGCGGCTGGCGCAGGCTGAATACGCGCGCAGGCAAAGTGTTCACGTCGCCGACGCGCTCGGGTGGGCCTTGTACGCGAACGACCGCTTCTCGGAGGCGCGCCGCTTCTCGCGCGAGGCTCTGCGGCTGGGCACGCGCAACGCTCTGTTCCACTTCCACGCAGGGATGATCGAGCTAGAGCTTAACCATCGCGAGCAGGCGCGCGTTCATCTCCGCAAGGCGCTCGACATCAACCCCCACTTTTCCTTCCTTCACGCGGCAACGGCGCGTGACGCTCTCGAGGAGCTCGGAGGCGCTCGATGACGAGACGCCTCAGTGCCCTTCTTGGAGTACTCGTTGTGCTGCTGTGGGCCTCTCCCGCCGCCGCTCACCCGCTCGGCAACTTCACTATCAACCGTTTCACCGAGCTGAGATTCGATGAAGATTCAGCGAGGATCCACTACGTCGTCGACATGGCGGAGATCCCAACCTTCCAGGAGCTCGAACGCATCGGAGCTGAGCCGACGTCAGCGGCGCTCAGCGCGTACGCACGCTCCCAGGGAGAAAGGCTCGGTCCTAAACTAGAACTTGCGGCGGACGGCGAGGATGCCGTTCTGTCGTTGCGCAAGGCCACAGCGAGCTTGAGCGCCGGGCAGGGCGGACTCGATGTGATGCGCATCGATCTCTTCTACAGCGCGCAGCTTCCTTCCGGAAAAACGGTGGTCACCTATTCCGACGGAAACTTCGCCGGAAGGTTGGGATGGAAAGAGGTGGTGGCCGGCGCGACTGATGGGGGCCGCGGGATAGCGCGCTCGTCGGTGCCGTCGAAGAGCATCTCCGATGCGTTGCGCTCCTATCCCAAGAACCTGCTCAGCGAGCCTGCCGCAGTCGATCGCGCAACGGTGACATTGGCACCCGGCGCAACCGGGCCAGGCGCAGAGCCTGTTGTGCAACTCCCCGACGCCGCTCCCGATCTCGTTGGTGACTGGTTCACCTCGCTGGTGGCCCGCGATCTGTCCGTCGGCTTCGTGCTGCTGGCGCTCGTTGCGGCCCTCGGCGCGGGAGCGTTGCATGCACTGGGCCCCGGTCACGGCAAGACGATCATGGCCGCCTATCTCGTCGGCGGCGAGGGCCGGGCCCGCCACGCGGTGGCGGTCGGAGTGGCTGTCTCGTTGATGCACACGGTCTCGGTCATCGGCCTCGGACTTATTACGCTGTGGGCTTCGAACCTGTTTCCGCCCGAAACAGTGCTCCCGTGGCTGTCGCTGCTGTCGGGCGTGGTGGTGCTGGGGCTGGGGCTGTGGCTCGTCTACACACGCGGCCGGGCGCTGATCTCTTACCCACAGCCCCCGGCGCGCACGTTGGTCGAAGAGCCCGCCGCCCTCGAGCCCGCCTACGCGCTGGCCGGTGCTCCCAGCCCCGCGACGGGGCACTCCCATCCCGTCGCACACAGCTCCCACGATCACGAACACTCGGCCCACTCTCATTCGCACTCAGCTCACTCCCACGGCCACTCTCATCACGACCACGCCCCACCGGAGGGTGTCGCCCTGTTCTCTTTCCGGGGACTGGTCGCAGTGGGGCTGTCGGGTGGGCTGTTGCCCTCCCCCTCGGCGCTGGTGGTCCTGTTGGGGGCGGTGGCGCTGGGCAGGACGGTCTTCGGCCTCGTTCTCGTAGCGGCGTTCAGCATCGGGCTGGCCGCGGCCCTGACCGCCGTCGGACTGCTGGTGCTGAAGGCGCGCGACGCAGCACGCAGCCGGCTCGGTGCACGGGCCGGCGCCTGGCTCCCGTTCGCCTCGGCCGCGCTGATAGTGGTTGTCGGACTGGTTCTCACGGGGCGGGCAGCAGCGGGCCTCTAACCTTGCCGCCCCCCGTCGAGTGATGGATAAAGGTTGCTCTGCAACTGACCACCACTCGGCACGTGGGAAACTGAGGATCGTGGACAATCGAGTGTCGGTGAGGGAGCTTCGCAATCGCATCAGCGAGATTCTCCGCGTCGGCGATCGCCTGAGAGTCACTCGGAACCGCCGTCCGGTAGCCGATCCGCGCAGGCAAGAAGGCATGCGCTGGGCCGAGCTGAGCGAAGTGCTGGGGTCTGTCCAAGCCGATGCGGAGCTTGCCAAAGACTTGAGCGCGACTGAAGATGTTTCGGCCGCCCACGGCGTGGGCGCGGTTTCTCCGCCGAAGGGAGTTGCTCCTGGGGCTCGTTGCCGCCCTCATCCTTGGCGCGGCCCTTGCACTGACCCTTCTCGTGCAAGATCGACCCCCATCCCGCTGGACGAGCATCGAGGACCGAAAACTCGGCATCTCCGCCGAGTACCCGACCGCTTGGCATCATCAGCGGTTCGACCACCAGTTGGGACTGCTTGCTATCCGCCGAGGGATCGTGCTGTCGAACGTTCGGCACCGCTTCCGCTATCCGGATCTCGGTCCCGGCCGAGATACATCCGCGTGGAACATGAGGGCACTCCCTACCGAAGCGGTGGTCATGGAGATCTCTCAGACACTGCGTTTCCTCATGACCTGTCGCGAAACGGAACGCTTCCCGCTCTCACTCCACAACGCAGAGCGTACCCGTGGTGCCTATGGATCGCCTCCCCGCCTATTCTTGTCCGGTTGCATTGAGGACAAGCCGGGCTTCGGCATACACGTTTGGATCTGGCCTGACGCCTCTTCGGAGGACCGAAAGATCGCTCGGGAAGTCGTTTCCTCAATCCACCCAGCTGGGTAATGCAACCCTTCGCGTCGAGTGGTGGATAAAGGTTGCTCTGCAACCACTGACCACCACTCGGCACGTGGGAAACTGAATCCATGAACGACGCCTTCATCATCGACGCGGTTCGGACGCCTATGGGGCGATTCGCTGGGGCTCTGGCGCAGGTGCGACCTGACGATCTCGCCGCCCACGTCATCGCCGCCCTCGTCCGGCGCACCGGCGCTCCCGGCGATCGCATCGACGATGTCTACTGGGGTGCCGCCAACCAGGCGGGCGAGGACAACCGCAATGTTGCCCGCATGGCGGCGTTGCTCGCAGGCCTCCCGGTGGATGTTCCCGGTGCCACCGTCAACCGGCTGTGCGGGTCGGGACTCGAGGCCGTGAACTGTGGCTACCGTCAGATCCGCTGCGAGGAGGCGGACCTCATCGTGGCGGGGGGCTCCGAATCGATGACGCGTGCGCCGTTCGTCATGGCCAAGGCGGCAACGGCGTGGGCACGCACGGCCGAGATCCACGACACGTCCCTGGGATGGCGCTTCGTCAACCCCCGGCTCGAAGACGCCTACGGCACTCACAGAATGGGGGAGACGGCCGAGGAGGTAGCCTCGGACTACTCGGTCACTCGCTTGGACCAGGACGAGTTCGCGCTCGAGAGCCACCGCCGGGCGGTTGAGGCGCGCGACCAAGGACGTTTCGACGACGAGGTCGTGCCGGTGAGCGTTCCTCAGCGAAAGGGCGATCCCGTCGAGGTGTCCTCAGACGAGCCCATTCGCCCCGACACCTCGCTCGAAGCGCTCGGCCGACTCCGTCCCGCTTTCGTTTCGGAGGGCTCGGTCACGGCGGGCAACTCCGCCGGCATCAACGATGGGGCCGCGGCGGTGCTGCTAGCGTCGGAGTCGGCGATAAAGGAGCAGAGCCTCGAGCCCATGGCGCGCATCGTGACCTCGGCCGTGGCCGGAGTCGAGCCGCGGGTCATGGGAATCGGGCCCATCCTCGCCACCCGCAAGGTGCTGAAGCGCGCCGGACTGTCGCTAGACGACCTCGATCTCATCGAGCTCAACGAAGCCTTTGCGGCGCAGTCGCTTGCCTGCGTAAGAGAGCTGGGCCTAGACCCAGACAAGGTCAACGTCAACGGCGGTGCGATCGCGCTTGGGCATCCGCTGGGGTGCTCGGGCGCCCGCATCCTCACCACGCTGGTCCACGAGCTGCGACGTCGCGGCGGTCGCTACGGGCTCGCAACGATGTGCATCGGGGTGGGTCAGGGGATTGCCACGATCATCGAACGGGTCTAGCTTCGCCGGCCCGCCCTCTCCCGAGCCCCCTCTCCCGACACGGTGCTGAGGTGCGACTGTCGTACATGAACCACCGAAAACGGTGGCTGAAGTGCGACTGTCGCACGTGAACCACCGCGCGCCTATGTCTGCGAATCGCTGAGGTCATGATGGCTTCCGTCTACGGCCCCCTGTTGTTGATCTGTAACCCCCGCGCGGGCTCGGGCGCGGCCCGGCGCGATGTCGTCGAGATTCGACGCCATCTCGACGCACGCGGTCTCGAGCACGAAGTCGCCTTCACCGAGCACCGTGGCCACGCGTCGGAGATCGCTCGCTCTGCCCTGAAGGACGGTCGCCGCTTTCTCGTAGCCGTCGGCGGCGACGGCACCATCCACGAAGTCGTGAACGGCATGATCGAGGACGACGCCCCCGTGCGAGCTGATGCCGTGCTCGGCGTGGCGGCCTCGGGCACCGCCTCCGACTTCATCAAGACCTTCGGCATGCCGGCTCTACCGGCCCATGCCGCGGTACATCTCGACGGTCCCGAGTCGTTTGCGATCGACATCGGCAAGGTCATCTACGAAACCGATGGGGGCCGGGAGAGCCGCTACTTCTGCAACATCGCCGAGGTTGGACTGGGCGCGATCGTGGCCCGCCGAGCTTCCTCTTTGCCCCGCGTGCTCGGCCCCCTGCTCTATCCCTTGGCTCTGTGGCTGGCGCTGATGTCCAATCGGAAGTCTCAGGTGAAGGTCGATCTCGTCGACCGTTCGTACGAAGGGCCCATGGCGAACCTCGTCGTCGCCAACGGCCAGTTCTTCGGCTCGGGGATGAAGATCGCACCGCGCGCCGCTCCCACCGACGGCCTGCTCGACATCCAGGTGCAGCACGCCTCCAAGATTGAGATGTTGGCGCAGTGGCCCAAGGTTTATCGGGGCGAGCATGTGCCGCACCCCGACGTGCTCGAGGCCAAGCGGGTGCGCGCTTCGATCACCTCGGAGCGGCCGCTGCCGATCGAGGCCGACGGGGAGCTGCTGGGCCACACGCCGGCAACATTCGAGTTGCTGAAGGACGTGCTGAGGCTCAAGGTCTGAGCCGGAGAGAGGCGATCTCGACCCTGGTAGTCACTGCGGCTTGCTATGATCGTGCTGCCATTGAGAGCGGTCGAGGGACGTGGCCCTATGACGCCGCCGCAACCTGCCTCCGGCAAGGTGCGAAAGCCACGCGATGGGGAGGAAGCATGATTGTCAATCAGGGGGGTGCCGCTTTTAAGTGCGGCACCTATGCTCGGGGCCACGACGTCCACTACATCCAGTCACGGCGCTCAGAGGAGAGCGAAACGGACTTGCCGGTCCGCGGATATCTCCTCGAGGTCCGGCCGGACGGCCTTGTGTTCGTGGAGGTCGACGGCGGCGTTCGCCGATTGTGGAATCACGATCCCGGCAATTTGGCGCAGCTCGTTGCCCGCAATGATGGAGTGATCTTCTATCAGCAAAGATTCAGCCTGCTGAGTACGCCCAAGGAAAACGGTTCATATCTGTTCTGCGTGGTGGATGCCGACAGACCCGACCGCCAGCCCTGTCCGGCGAGGCCTCCCGGGACTCCGGCTAGAGCAGACCAACCGCCCAGCGCACGAAGGTCGCGGCCCCCAAGATCACGAACAGCACCAGCGCCAGCACCGCCGGGCCCACCCACCAGTCCATCTGATGCCGCAGGGGGTCGGCGTCGGCCTCCGCGCTGCGCCTAACGACCAGCTCCGCTCCCCCCGCCTGGGAGAAGTGGAGGTGCTCGCGCTTGTCCTCGATCACGTCGGCGAGTCCCTGCAGCAGGTCGACGAGCTCGTTGTCGTCGAGAGTCACTGTCGCCTCGGACAGGTCCTCTCCCTTGCGATTCTCGATCCTCACGGCGCGGCCCCCAGGCGAATTCTGTGGCTTGTATTCAGTTATTGTCCCGCACATGCCCGCCTCCATGGCGCTGTTGGACGAGGATCAGCGCGCCGTCGTCTCGCTGGCTCGTGAGTTCGCCGCCAAGGAAGCCCGTGAGGCGGCCGAGACTTACGAGGCCCGGCAAGAGGACCCCCGCCCTCTCTACAAGCAGCTCGCCGAGCTGGGGCTGTGCGGGCTGCCCTTCCCCGACGAACACGGCGGCGCAGGGCAGAGCTATGTCACCTATCTGCTGCTGATCGAGGAGCTCGCGCACGCCTATCTGGGTCTCGCAGTCGGGCTCTCCGTCCACACCCTGTGCGCCTTCGCGGTCGACGCCTTCGGCTCGGTCGAACAGAAGAAGGATGTCCTCTCCAGGCTGACCTCGGGGGAGTGGTACGGCGCCTATTCGCTGTCGGAGCCCGCCTCCGGCTCGGACGCTGCCGCCCTGACCACGAAGGCGGTCCGGCGCGACGGCGGCTACGCGTTGAGTGGCAGCAAGGTGTTCTGCACCCGGGGAGCGGAGGCCGACGTGGTGCTGGTCATGGCTCGCACCGGCGGGTCCGGGCCCCAGGGAGTCAGCGCGTTTCTCGTCGAGCAGGGTACGGAAGGCTTCTTCGGCTCCAAGAAGGAAGACAAGATGGGGTGGCGCTCGTCGCCGACGTGGCAGCTCGTGCTCGATAAAGCCGCCGTCCCGGAAGCGCGGCGGCTGG
>DASRPA010000217.1:0-4249 GCA_035646635.1 Actinomycetota bacterium
CGGTTGGTGTCGGCCTGTCCCTCGCGTGCGTCGGGGCCGTAGTCTCGGTAAGGCACCCCGTCTCCGCTTCTGAAGGCGTCCAGCAGTTGCGGCATGATCGACAGCGTGCCCGCGGTGAAGCGGGCAAACGCCGCCAGATAGTTGGCACTGTCGTTGTCCAGCAGGACTTCGTCGTGACCGGGGATCAGCTCGTAAGTACGTTCGCTTGGTTCCGCCTCGGCGTTCTCGGTGCGAAGGATGCCGGTTACCGCTTGGTGCTCGAGCCATTCCCTTATGTAGCGCTCGTCGGTTCCGGTCCGATGGGCGAGCACTTTGGCGGTCGAAGGTTCCTCCTGCAGGGCGGCGTAAAGGCCGAGGCGGTCACCGATATAGATGGAGAATATGTCGAAAGTCGCGAGTGCCGAAGCGAACACCCGCTCTACGAAGCCGTCGCGGTTTGCCGCCGCCTCTTCTAAAGTAACTCTGCCGACCACCATCGCTCCTCTCCTCTCGAGCAACCGGATACGTGACAGTCTACCGACGGCGTTCAGGCAGCGACCGCCGGCGCCTGCTCGAGTGCGATGGCGAGAACCTCCGACACGTCCGAGACGAGATGGAAGCGCAGCTCCTGGGCAATCTCGGTCGGGATGTCGTCAAGGTCCGGCTCGTTACGGAGCGGCAGCACGACCTCTTTCAAACCGGAGCGGTGCGCCGCCAGGACCTTCTGCTTTATGCCGCCGATCGGCAGGACGCGGCCCTGAAGTGTCACCTCTCCGGTCATGCCCACGCTGGAGCGCACAGGCCTTCCGCTCAGCAGGCTTGCCATGGCCGTGACCATCGTCACGCCCGCCGAAGGCCCGTCCTTGGGGACCGCCCCGGCAGGGACGTGGACGTGGATCCGCCGAGAACCCACCCCCTCGGCCCCCAGCTCTGGCGCATGGGAGCGAACATAGGAGAGCGCGATCTGAGCCGACTCCTTCATCACGTCGCCGAGCTGACCCGTGAGTGTGAGGCCGGGCTCGCCGTCCATTGCGGTGGCCTCGATGAACAGGACGTCTCCGCCCGTTCCGGTGACCGCCAGTCCGGTTGCGACTCCGGGGACGGAGGTGCGCTCGGCCGCCTCGAAGTGAAAGCGCGCCTTGCCGAGATACTCCGGCACATCCCCTTCCGAGATCGTGACGGGAACCTCCGCCTCCGCTTCGGCGACGCGGCCCGCAACCTTGCGCAGTACCTTGGCGAGCTGTCGCTCGAGGCTGCGAACACCCGCTTCGCGGGTGTGCTCGGAGATGATGCGTTCGAGCGCGCTGTCGTCGATGGCAACTTCATCGGGCGACAAGGCGTTGCGCCCGAGCTGGCGTGAGAGGAGATGGTCGCGAGCGATGGCGAGCTTCTCGTACTCGGTGTAGCCGTCGAGGTAGATGACCTCCATGCGGTCCAGCAGCGGCGGCGGAATGGTCTCGGCCACGTTGGCCGTGCAGATGAACAGAACCTCGGAGAGGTCGAAGTCGACCTCCAGATAGTGGTCTTTGAAGGAGTGGTTCTGTGCCGGGTCCAGTACCTCGAGCAGCGCCGAGGATGGGTCGCCGCGCCAGTCCGAGCCGACCTTGTCGACCTCGTCGAGCATGAACACCGGGTTCATCGTCCCCGCCTCTTTCATGGCACGCACGATGCGTCCGGGCTGGGCGCCGACGTAGGTGCGCCGGTGACCTCGTATCTCGGCCTCGTCGCGCACTCCGCCCAGAGACATGCGCACGAACTCTCGTCCCAATGCCCTGGCCACGGACTCGCCCAGCGAGGTCTTGCCCACGCCTGGAGGTCCCACCAGAGTGAGGATCGCTCCCGAGCCCCGGCCGGAGGCGGTCTCGAGCTGCCGCTCCGCCCGCAGCTTGCGTACCGCGAGGTATTCCATGATGCGGTCCTTGACGTCTTCAAGCCCTGTGTGGTCGGCATCGAGCACCGTCCGGGCCGCGCTCAGATCGAGCCGGTCCTCCGAGCGCTGAGACCACGGCATCTCGACCAGCCATTCCAGGTAGGTGCGTATCCAGCCCGCCTCTGGGCTCTGCTCGCTGGTGCGCTCGAGCCGATCGAGCTCCTTGTGGGCAACGCTGCCCACCTTCTCCGGCATGCCGGCCTCGTCGATCTTCGTGCGCAGCTCCCCCACGACATCGGAGGAGTCCTCGCCCAGCTCCTTCTTGATCGCGGCGAGCTGTTGACGCAGGAGGAACTCGCGCTGAGATTTCTCCATGCCCGAGGCGACTTCCTGCTTGATCTGATCCTTGAGGCCGAGCTCTGCCAGCGTCTCCTTGGCCCACGCGAGCGCCTTCGAGAGCCGCTCGACGGGGTCCAGTGTCTCGAGAATCTCGACCTTCTGCTCGAAGCTGAGGTCGGGCGAGTAGCCCGCAGTGTCGGCCAGTGCTCCCGGTTCCAAGGTGCCTCGCAGCAGTGCCGATGCCTCCGGGACTCCGCGTGCTTCGAGCACGGCCTCGATCGTGGCCCGGTAGGTCCTGCTCAGCTCGGAGATCTCTGCGGATTCGGGGGCCGAATCTTCTACCAGGTCTGCTTGCACCCATACCGCTTCTCCCGCCCCGGCGACCCCGCTTCCGATGACCGCGCGCTGGACACCGCGCATGATCACGGCTCGCTCACCGTTGGGGAGCTTGCCGGCGTCGTCCACCCGCGCCACAGTCCCGATCCGGGCATAGCCGTCGCCGATGCGAGGAACGAGCAACACGAGCCCGTCGCCGTCGAGGGCGGCGGTAATGGCGCCCTTCGCCTCATCCGAGTCAAGGGCCAGCGTGACGACCATGTGAGGCAGCACGACCCCCCTGCCGAGGGATAGAAGGGGAAGAATCTGAGCGGTTTTTTGCTTCATCGTCTCTCCGTTAGGTTGGAGGCCGCCCCATGAGCCGCCTCTCAGGCTCGAGAGCGCCGGGCGGGGGGCCGGATATCCTTTCCCCCTACAAGCTCAGGCCGGGATGGTTTATTCCCAAACTAGTTTGGTCTGCCCCCAAGGACTGCGGGTGCGGGCATCTGGTGTCGTTCAAAGGACGAGGAGGAATCACACGTGAACGTCGAGCTGTTCCGAAAGCTTGTCTCGACGCCCGGCATCTCGGGCCGAGAGGAGCGGATTCGAAAGGTCGTGCGAGACGAGGTCGAGCCGTTGGTCGACGAGATTTCGGTCGACTCACTCGGCAATCTGACTGCGTTCCGCAAAGGTCGGGGGCCGCGTCTGATGCTCGCGGCGCATGTCGACTCGATAGGCTTTCTCGTAAGCCACGTCGACGACGACGGCTTCATACGCATCTCTCCAATCGGCGGTTTCGACCCCCGCACCCTGGTTATGCAGCGGGTTCTCGTGCAGGGCCGCAAGGACTACGTGGGGCTTCTCTCTCCTGTCTCAAAGCCCATCCACCTTCTCAGCGAGGAGGACCGCAAGCGCCCGCTCAAGCTCGAGGATCTCTTCATCGACCTCATGCTGGAGCCCGACGATGTAAAGGCGAACATCTCGGTCGGCGATCCGGTAAGCATGCTGCGAGAGCCGCTCATTACCGACAGGTCGATCACTGCCCCCTATCTCGACGACCGTCTCGGTGTCTATGTCCTCATCGAGAGCCTCCGCAAGGCTCGCGACACCAAGGTCGCGCTCTCGGCGGTGTTCTCGGTTCAGGAGGAGGTGGGTCTGCGCGGCGCTGCCACCAGCGCCTTCGGGGCCGAGCCCGAGGTCGGAATCGCGATCGACGTCACGATCGCGGGAGACCTTCCGGGTGCCGACAAGAGCCAGCAGGTGTCGGCACTGGGCAAGGGAGTGGCAATCGGGGTCATGGATGCGAGCGCGATCTCGGACCCCCGGCTGGTCGCCCGCTTCAAGGAGCTCGCGACCGCATCGCAGATCGAGCATCAGATGGAGATCCTGCCGCAAGGAGGCACCGATGCGGGGGCGATCCAGATGTCGAGGGCCGGGGTGCCGGTCATCACGATCTCGATTCCCGTTCGCTACGTCCACACGGTCAACGAGACGGCGCTGATCTCAGACGTCGATTCCACGGTGGCGCTCATGAGTAGGTTCCTCGAGACCGCTCACGAGCTCGAACTGACCTGGTAAGAGAGGGTGGAAAGGGAGCAACCATGCCTAAGCCCGAATCCACCGAATAACGACCTGAATTAATCCCACGATAAGCGCGACAAATGCCCTCTGACTTGGGAAGATGGAGGTTGCGAAAGCCACCCACCCACCAAGCCAGAAAGGCACTCGTTAGATGCAATCCTCGCG
>DASRPA010000218.1:0-2040 GCA_035646635.1 Actinomycetota bacterium
CTTCTGGCATGCGCTTATCAGCGATGTCGCCTACGGGCAGATACCGCGGCTCCCGCGCGCGAAGAAACACGAGCTGACAGCTCAGTGGTTCGAAAGCCATGTGGGCGAACGGATCGCGGACCATGCCGAGATCATCGCCCACCACTACGAGCAGGCGAGAGGGATCCTGGCCTCCTCAGGCAGGACGGAGCAGGCGGAGGAGCTCGAGGAGCCGGCGATCCGCTTCCTTCTCCTCGCCGGGGACAGAGCGCTCGACTTAGACGTCGCTCGGGCACAGCTGCACTTGGAGAAGGCGTGGAGCTTGCTTTCTCCTCACGACCCCAGGCGCCCGGACGTGCTGATGAATCTGGGCCGGGTCGCCGACCTCTCTGGGCGGGTCGATGAGGCGATCGGCCACTTTGAGCAGGCCTCCGATCTTTTCCGTGCGGCCGACAACAAGCGCGGCGAGGGAGAGGTTGTTTGCAGGCTGTGGGGCGCCTCTCTGTACGCCGGGCTGGGCGCAGACGAGCGACGGTCTCTGTTGGCGAGGTCCGCTGCACTACTGGAGGCGACGGAACCCAGCCGTGAATTGGCTTGGGCCTACAACCAAAGAGCCTGCAGCGCCCTGCAAGATGGAGAACCCGCGGAAGCTGCGAAATGGGCGGACAAGGCCGGGGCCGCTGCCCAAGCGGTGCGCGACGGGCGCGAGCTCCTCATCGCGCGTCTTTGGCACGCGTCGGCGCGCTGCGAACTAGGAGATCTAAGAGGGCTCGATGACCTCCGGCAAGTCTATGAAGAGTCACTCAGCTCCGGATGGGCTGAACAAGAGACCTGGGCTTGCGGCTGGCTATCGGGCTGGCTGGGGGATATCGAGGGTCCGGCAAAAGCGCTGACCATCCTGGAAAGTGGCCTTGAAAGAGAAGAGCGCCGCGGTCTCATCAGCATGGCGATGCTTAGCCGAGCCGACAGTCTCGCCTACTTGTACGAGATTGGAGACTGGGACAAGCTTCTGGGTGTCGGGCGATCCACAGTGCAGTGGGCCGAGCAACAGAAACTTGGGGGCGCTGTGATCACCGCGTTACCGTTCATGGCCCAGGTCCTGGCGTGGAGGCAGCAGACAGCCGAGGCTCATCGGCTCTGCGAGGCTGTTCTTCCCGACGCCCGCCGGGAGATCATCGATGCCGTCGTTTCCGCGCTGGCCGTTGCTGCCCTAATAGACCACATGCAAGGCGAAACAGAGGAGGCAGTAGGGCTCATCGAGGAGCTCGAGCGAGCAACGAGCCATAGCGCTCACTGGCGGAGCCGCCACCTTCCCACTGCGTTGAGGATTCTCGTGGCGGCGGGGCGGATTGACCTGGCGAACGGCTTCGCGCAGGGCCTCGAGGTGTTCGCCACAAGGGATCTCAACTGCGTGCTCACCGGCAAAGCCATACTTGCCGAGGCCCGGGGGGAAGTGGACGAAGCTCGCGACCTCTATCGAGAGGCCGCGCAGCGGTGGGCCGATTTCGGCTTCGTGCTCGAGGAGGGACAGGCCCACCTCGGCCTGGCACGGTGCCTCGTTGCGCTGGGCAAGCGGGAGGCTGCCACGGCGCCTCTCGAGAAGGCGCGGGCGATCTTCTCTCGCCTCGGCGCCGTCACCCTCATCGAGGAGACGGACGGCTATCTACAGCACTCCCGAACCTGAATATACCGATTGCGACTTTCTTGCGCTCATCGGCGAGTACGGCAGGGCGTAACGGTGGTTGGAGCCACGAAGTTCGGCTTGGGCCGGGGATGGGTGAGCCCGGGTCTAACATTGCGTCCGTAACCACCCGTGAGGTGGTTGGAGCCGCAGAGTTCGGCTCGGGCCGGGGGGATGGGTGAGCCCGGGTCGAACATTGCGTCCGTAACCACCCGTGAGGTGGTGCTCAGGCGACGATGTCGAACGCCTGGGAGCGGTCGGGCCCGTAGCGGTAAACGGCGAAGTCCTTGTCGAAGCTTGCCGCTCGCCGGCAGCTCAATCGTTCCATCAACGCAAAGCTCGTGCAGTCGACGATGTCGAACTCTTGATCCCTCCAGGCC
>DASRPA010000219.1:0-19076 GCA_035646635.1 Actinomycetota bacterium
ACCCCCCAGGTGGTCCCGGCCACAAAGTTGCCATCGGGGCGGTGCTGGAGTGTTTGCTGTTAACTCGTGTGATTTTTGTTATGTTTGACCCGTCGATCTCCCGGGGCTTGGAGGCGCATCGTGCTCACCGTTGCAAGAAAGACCGCAGTCCTACTCCCGCTGGCGCTGTTGCTGGTCGCCTGCGGACGCTCAGACGCCGTCGACAGTGCCACCCGCACCTCGTCGGCGGCGCGCGATACGGCCGCGGAGGCGCTGGCTCGTGTGGCGGAGCTCGAGGCCGAGGTGTCGCAGCTCCAGATCCTCTCCGACCGGGCCGAGTCCGCCGCCGAGAAGCTGTCACAGCAGCTCACCGCCGACGCGGCGGAGGACCGACAGGCCGACAAGGCGCGTTTCACCTCCCTCAAAGAGGCTCTGGGTAACGTCAAGTCGTCGCTGCGGGAGACGTCTGATGCAGCCGAGTCCGCCGGGCGGCGCGCGGAGAATGCGGCCCTGGCTTCTGACGCCCTGGAGCGATCGGTAGCGGTGCTCGAAGAGAGGCTCGACTACCACCTCAAGCATTCGAAGCGCTGATGTCCCGCCTCATGCAGGACCTCGTCGGACAGACACTGTCCGGCCGCTACCGGCTTATCTCACGTCTGTCCACCGGGGGCATGGGCGAGGTCTATCGAAGTCACGATGTCCTCCTGGACAGGTCGGTGGCGGTGAAGGTGCTGCATCCCTCGTTGGCACACGATCCCGAGCTCGTGGAGAGATTCAAGGACGAGGCCCGAGCGGCGGCCCGCCTCACCCACCCGAACATCGTTGCGGTCTACGACTGGGGCTCGACCGAGGATCAGACCTACTACATGGTCATGGAGTACGTGGCCGGCAACGACTTGCGCGATGTGCTTGTGTCGCGCAGCTCCTTGGAGCCGGCGCAAGCGGCCGACATCATGGCTGCGGTGTGTGACGCGCTGGCCGCCGCTCACGCCGGCGGTCTCGTACACCGGGACGTCAAGCCCGAGAACATCCTTATCGCCCGCGACGGGACGGTGAAGGTTGCGGACTTCGGCATTGCGGTCGTCTTAGACGCCGACCGAACGGGGCCGGGCGGGGGCATCCAGGGAACCCTCCGCTACCTGTCGCCGGAGCAGGCACAGGGCTTCGAGGCGTCGAGGGCATCCGACATCTGGGCCTCCGGAGCCGTCCTCTCGGAGCTGCTCACCGGGCTTCCCCCCTCTCACGGCGCGGGAGCGGACCTGCTGGCCCGGCGCGCCGAAGAGCAGCCCGTTGCGCCCTCTCGACTGGCTCCTCAGGTGCCCTCCCAGCTCGACGAGATCGTGCTGAAGGCGTGCGCGCTCGACCCCTCCCGGCGTTTCGAGGACGCCTCTTACATGGCTCATGCGCTGAAGCGAATCTCGGTCCGCTCCCTGCCCGACGCGCCCTCGCTGGACTCGCTCGTCGCGGAGCTGACCGGTGAGATCAACATCACCGCGGCCCGCGGCCCCCGTTCTCACCGCCGAAGCAGGGGGCGAATCAGGAGGTTCTTGTGGGCCCTGCTGAAGCTGATGCTGCTGCTGGTGGTGGTGGCGGTCGTGGCACTGGGCGGCGCAAGGGCGGCGCCGTTCCTGTTCGGACCAGCCACCGTGGAGGTGCCGGAGGTGACGGGACTTCGCCTCGCGGTGGCGGCCCAGAGGGCCGATGTCCTGGGGCTCGAGGCGCGCATCGCCGAGCGCCGCCGCGTTCCCTCGACACCTCGTAACCGAGTCATCGCGCAATCCCCGAGCGGAGGCAGCGTCAAAGAGGGCACCGTGCTGTCGCTGATCGTGTCCGCGGGCCCGCCTCTGAAGCAAGTTCCCGCGCTGGTGGGAAAGAGCCAAAACGCCGCCGAGCGTCTGCTTGAGAAGGCTGGCCTCGACCTCGGGAAAACGAGCGAGCGCTATTCCTCGGAGAAGGCGGGAGCCGTCGCCGTACAGATCCCGGTCGGAGGCCTTCTCGAGCTGGGCGACGAGGTTGCCCTCGTG
This sequence comes from Actinomycetota bacterium, assembly GCA_035646635.1. Taxonomy (GTDB): domain Bacteria; phylum Actinomycetota; class CADDZG01; order CADDZG01; family WHSQ01; genus JACDAL01. Next base: position 2,004 of record DASRPA010000219.1, read on the forward strand.
ATCAGCAAGGGGCCCCGGCCCCAAGACGTCCCCCCGATCGCGGGTCTCGACGTAAACAAGGCCGCCACGCGCCTCAAGGCGGCGGGTTTCGTGGTCACCCTGTCCAAGGATTACTCGGAGGAGGTGGCCAAGGGCAAGGCGGCGGAGACTCGCCCCGCCGGCCCCTTGCCTGAGGGCAGTGAGGTCGAGCTGGTGTTGTCCCTCGGCCCCCGTTTCGAGACGCTCGACATGCCTGATGTGCGCGGTCTCGCCGCAGCCGAAGCCGTGGCCAGCCTCGAAGGCGCCGGGCTCAGGGCTCGTACGGTGGACTCGTGTGGGGGCGGGGGAGTCGTGGCCGACACCGACCCGATCGCGGGAACGCCCGTGCGCGAGAACGACGTCGTCGCGCTATTCCTCTGCTGAGGTCTGGGCAGGTCTAGAACTGCGTCCCATCATTTTGGCAGCACCTTCCATGCCGTGAGCGTCTCTGAGAGGCGCGGGGTGCAGTCGAGCGTCGAGATCTCCTCTAGCGGGACCCAGCGGGCCTCAGCGGCATCCTCCCCGGCCGTGGGCTCGGCCGCGCCGGCAGCCTCGCCGATGTAGTCGAGCACCACATAGTGGGTGTCTCCGAGAGCCTCGTAGACGCCGAGGAGATCCGCGACCTTCACTTCCAGCCCGGTCTCCTCGAGCACCTCCCTCGCCGCCGCCTCCACCAGGCTCTCGCCGTGCTCGAGCCGGCCCCCGGGCAGCGACCACAGGCCCTTGGCGGGCTCCTTGCCCCGGCGCACCATCAGCAGCGCCCCGTCCCTCACGACCACGCAGCCCACGCCCACGAACGGCCCCCGCTCCACGGCCCGCATGCTACCGGTGTCTGTTTCGAGCGCCTCCCGGCACCCGCGTTTTGAGCGCCTCCGGAGGCCGTTTAGGGCACTCTGAGTCCCCTAAAACCGGACCCTCCGCGTTCTGAGCGCCTCTGGAGGCCGTTTAGGGCACTCTGAGTCCCCTAAAACCCGAGACCCTCGAAAGCCGGAGCCCGGCTACCCTGAGCGCCCGTGGAATCAGCTGAATCAGTCTCCGTCCCCCCCTCCTCTTGGGCCCTGCTTGCAGTGGGGGTCGGTGCCGCCTCCACCGCCGCCATCCTCGTGCGCTATGCCACCGATGCCGAGCCGCTCGCCCTGTCCTTCTGGCGCTGCGCTGCCGCGGCGGCGGCGCTGGCGCCGTTCGCCGGGCGCAGGCTGGGCAGCATGGGTGGCCCGGCGCGCCTTCCCGCCTTCTCCGGGCTGTTTCTCGCGCTGCACTTTGCGACCTGGATCACCTCGCTGCGGCTCACGACGGTCGCAGCTTCTTCGCTGCTGGTCTCGACCACACCGATCTTCGTAGCGCTTGCTGCGTGGGTGCTGTGGAGCGAGCGGCTGCCCTCCAGGGCGTGGGCGGGCATCGGCGCCACGGTCGTGGGAGTTGCGTTGGTGGGCGGTGGAAGCCTCGGGGGCTCCTCCCTGCTGGGGAACTCGCTCGCGCTCGCCGGAGGCGCCACCGCCGCCGGCTACGCCATGACGGGCCGCCGGGCGCGTGTCGTGATGGGGACCCTCGAGTACGCGGTCGTCGCCTATGCCGTCGCGGCGGCCGCCCTGCTCGTCGCCTGCCTCGCCACCGGTGCGGCCTTGTGGGGCTACGACGCGGTGACCTGGGCGAGTGTGGCGGGACTCGTCGCCGGCCCCCAGATCCTGGGCCATACCCTCATCAATTTTGCCCTCAGAGACATCGACGTGGTCTCAGTTTCGATCTCGATCATGGCCGAGCCGATCATCGCCACAGTCCTTGCCCTGCTGCTGTTGAAGGAGGCGCCTCCGGCCCTGGTGGTGCCGGGGGGGCTGCTGCTCCTGGCCGGGATCTACGTCGTCACCACGTCGCAGGCGGCCGCACGAGCATGAAACTCGAGCACCCCCTTCGTGAGCACGCCACTCTTGAGCACGCCCGGGGAGTTCTGAGCCTTGATCGCTGTGCGGTCATGGGCATCGTCAACCGCACCACGGACTCGTTCTACGACGCCGGGCGCATGGAGCTCGAGGCGTCGGTCGCCCACGGACTGGATCTGTGGCGGCAGGGTGCCCTCGTCCTCGATGTCGGCGGGGTCAAGGCCGGACCCGGCCCCGAGATCGACGAGGTAGAGGAGCTTCGGCGAGTGATCCCGCTGGTAGAAGGGTTGGCCGCCCGTTGCGATGCGCTCCTCTCGGTCGAGACGAGCCGGGTGCGGGTTGCCGAGGCGGCGTTTGAGGCGGGGGCGGCGCTCATCAACGACATCACCGGCCTCGCCGACGACCGCCTCGCGGCCGTCTGTGCCGAGCACGGTGCCGGGCTCGTGCTGATGCACAACGGGGGCCAGCTTCGAGGCAGGCCCCGAAACCCCCGCTATGCCGATGTGGTCGCAGAGGTATTGAGCTGGTGGGCCGCGGCCGTCGAGCGCGCCTGCGCTGCAGGGATGCGGCCGAATCAGCTCCTGCTCGACCCGGGCCTCGACTTCGGCAAGACCACCTATCACTCCCTCGAGCTGGTGCGAAGGATGGACGAGCTCATCGCGCAGGGCCTCCCGGTCCTCGTCGCACCCTCGCGCAAGGACCTCGTGGGCGAGAGCCTCGCCCTGCCTCCCGGCGAGCGCCTCGAAGGGTCGCTGGCGGTGGCCGCAATGTGCGTCGAACGGGGTGTGGCCATGGTCAGGGCTCACGATGTCCTCGCCACTGGGCGAGTGGTAGCCATGGTCGAGGCCGTGCTCGGCCGCACCAAGCCGCGCAGGGCCATCCGAGGCCTGTGGGAGTGAGGCTAAACGAGAGTGCCTATAGGCCCGATGATCTACTCATGAGCACTTCTCCGCCTGCGATCGTCACGCCGCGCCTGCGCCTGGTTCCCTACTGTGGAGGCCGCATCTCGGACGTGAAACTCGGCCCTGAGCTCGAAGAAGAGCTCGCGTCCGTGTTGCGAGTGGTCCCCGTCACCGAGGCTGTGGCCGGTTGGGGACCGTGGCTCGTCTTGGAGGAGTCGTCCGGAGAGGCCGCAGGCGCGGCGGGCTTCAAGGGCGCGCCCCGCGCCGGCACGGTGGAGATCGGCTATGGGATCGCCACGACAGCGCGTCGCAAAGGCTACGGCGCGGAGGCGACGAAGGCGCTGGTCGACTGGGGCTTTGGGCACGACCAAGTGGAGAGGGTCGTGGCCGAGTGCGAGCCCGCGAACGAGGCTTCCGTGAAGATCCTCACCCGGCGGGGGATGAACCTGCGAGCGCGAGAGGAGGGCTTGTTGAGATGGGAGCTGACGGCCTCATCCTGGCGGGCGTAGCCACACTCTTCGGGCTCTTGCTAGGAAGCTTCGCCACGGTCGCGGCCCACCGGATTCCCCGCCATGAGAGTTTCGCCACCGGCCGCAGCAAGTGTCCAACGTGCGGTCACGTGATCACCGCAATCGAGAACATCCCCCTGCTGAGCTTCATCGTGCAGCGCGGTCGCTGCCGTCACTGCTCGGAGAGGATCTCGTGGCGCTATCCACTCACGGAGCTCGTCACCGCGGTCCTGTTCGTTTTCGCGGTCCGGCGCTTCGGAGCCTCGATCGAGGCGCTGGTCTACGCAGGGCTGTTCTGGGTCCTGGTCGTCCTGGCCGTCATCGACCTGGAGCACAGGCTGTTGCCCAACCGGGTTGTGTACCCGGCGTTCATCGGAGGCTGGGTCGCGCTGGGCCTGGCCGCGTGGATCGAGGGATCGCCCGAGCGCCTCGCCGACGCTGCCGTGGGCGCGGCCATATTCGGTGGCCTGCTGTTCCTGGTTGCGTTCATTTATCCGGCCGGGATGGGCGGCGGGGACGTCAAGCTCGCCTTCGTGCTGGGCAGCTTCCTCGGCTACGCAGGAGGGATCGGTGTCACCCTGGTGGGCATGTTCCTGTCGTTTTTGCTGGGAGGCGTGATCGGCGTCGTCGTGTTGATCGCCACGGGCGGGGACCGCAAGTACGCGCTTCCGTTCGGCCCGTTTCTCGCGGGAGGCTCGGTGATTGCAATCATCGCCGGCCTTCCCCTGCTGCGGGCCTATCTCGGCGCCTTTTGAGCGGCGCGCCGTGGCCTTACCATGAGGGCCATGGACGAGTACGAGGACGAACCCCTCGATGAGGAGGAACGGGAGGCACTGCGCCAGGATCTCGTCGACGTCGAGGTCTTGAAGCAGGTGCTGGGCGACCAGGGGATCAAAGGCACAGTGTTCTTCTGCCCGGACTGCGACGAGGACCATTACCTCACCTGGGACCTCCTGCAGGGCAACCTCCAAGAGCTGCTCGACCAGGGCGAGTCGCCGGTGCACGAACCGGCCTTCGACCCCAACCCCGACGACTACGTATCCTGGGACTACGCGCGCGGCTTCTTGGACGGTTATGAGTCCTTCCAGCGAGAGGACGTGGACGAGTTGGGCCGGCGCCTCACCTCAGAGCTCGAGCTCTTCGGGCTCTCTGGCGAGCAGATAACCGTGCTTCTCAGACGTATGGGACTGGCGCCGCCGAGCGAGGCGTTGTAGCGGCGGGGAGGAGGCGTGCGAAAAGGTGCTAATTGGGAACGGTTCCCATACGGTTCCCTTACGGCCACCGTATGGGGTGGCTAATTGGGAACGCTTCCCATTGAACCACTTCGTGATAGACCAAATCTCAATTGCGGTCGAGGGGCGCGTCCAAGCAAGTGTCGCATTCGGAGTAGGCAGGACTAGGAGGGAACAGCAGCGATGAGCCGTGTGATCGCGTTCGCCAATCAGAAGGGCGGCGTGGCGAAGACGACAACGACGCTCTCCATAGGAGCGGCTCTGCACGAGCGCGGCCGCGACGTCTTGCTCGTCGACCTCGACCCGCAGGGCGCACTCACGTACTCGCTCGGCTACGACCCCGACGGCATCGAAGAGACCGTCAACGATGTGCTCGTGCGCCGCCTTCCGATCGAGAAGGCGGTGATTGCGGGGACCCCGGATCTCGTGCCCGCCAATATCGACTTGGCCGGGCCCGATACCGTGCTGCTCACAAAGACGGGGCGTGAGTTCGCTCTCGAACGAGCACTCAGGGACGTCGCGAATTCCTACGATTACATCCTGATCGACTGTCCTCCCTCTCTGGGCATCCTCACGATCAACGGCCTCACGGCCGCCTCGGAGGTGGTGATCCCGTTGCAGGCAGAGGCCCTTTCGCACCGAGGGGTGGGCCAGCTGCTCGAGACCATCGCCGACATCAAGCGCTTTACGAATCCCGGTCTCAGGGTCTCAGGGTCTTAGTGACGATGTTCGACCCCCGCACCCGCCACGCCCGAGAGGTGCTGTCGGACGTCTCCTCTCTCTACGGGATAGAGGTCCTGCAGCCGCCGGTGCGTAAGTCGATCCGCTTCGCCGAGGCAAGCCGCTCGGGTAAACCAATAACCGAATTCGCGCCTTCGCATCCGGGGGCAGAGGCATACCGGCAACTCGCCGCGTTGCTCGACGGGGGTCGCGAATGAGTTCCAGACGAGGAAAGTACGCGCTCTACACCGCGTCCGAACGACGTCCGTTCACCTGTACTCTTGAGTGCTCCTCCTGTCTCGAGGAGACGCGTGTCTCCTACGTGGAGCTCGGCCTGTTGATGTGGCCGGTGCACTTCCACCTTCCGCTGGTCCGCTATTACCACTCGTGGTTTCGGTGCCCGGCCTGCTCGCGCCGGACGTGGCTGCGGGTGCACCTCGACCGTTGAAGCGGTAGGTTCAGAGAAACCCGAACGAAGGAGGCCTTAAGTGGCGAGGACCAAGAGACAGGTGAAGAAGGCAAACAAGCAGGTGAAGGTGGCGAACGAGCAGGTGAAGGTGGCCGCCCGCAGCATCTCGGGTGTGGGCAAGAAGGCGACCGACACCGCCGCCAAGACGGCGAAGCAGGTCGCCAAGTCGCGCGATGCGAAAAAGGCGTCCAAGTCGGTCACGCGAGCGCAGGTCGCGGTCAAGTCCGCGGGCACCGCGGTAGCAGCTCTCGCCAAGACCGCGGTCAAACAGTCCAAGAAGGGCGTCGCCGAGGTCACAGGCTCCAAAGAGGTGAAGCGAGCCCGCAAGCACACTCAGAAGGCCGCCGACTCGACCCGGAAAGCGGCGCGCACTACCGGTGACTCTGCGCGCAAGCAGGGGGCCGCGGCGGTCAAAGAGGCCAAGGCGCGCGGCTCGGAAGCCGTCGCGACCGCTCGTGCGCGCAGCGCTTCCACGACCAAGACGGCCCGCGCCAATTCGGCGAGGTCGAAGGCGAAGGCCCAGGCCGGAGCTGCTCGTGCCCGCCGGAAGGTGAAGAGCTAGCAGAGAACCAATCATGACGGTCGAGAAGTTCGTCGACCTCACGGCCACGGGGCCGAGCATCGACGACGCCGTGGCCGCGGCGGTTCAGCGCGCCGGTTTGACACTACGAGGCATCACAGGCTTCGAGGTCTCACGCATCGAAGGCTCGATCGAGAACGGCTCCGAGCTCGTCTACCGCGTGCACGTGCGCATCTCTTTTGTGATCAGGGAACAGCTCCACGAGTGAGTTGGAGCGGCTAGCGACTGGATCCGAATCGGGCAGGCGGCTACAACCGGCCCCCGGCATAGATCGTCTGGTCATGCCGCTCCCGTTCCAGGGGCTCGACCGGGTCAATGCCTACGCGCTCTCAGACGATGACGGCGGGATCACTCTGGTCGACTGCGGCATCTTCGATGAGGGGTCCGGAGCCGGGCCGCTCGAGGATGCGCTGAAACCCTCCGGGAGGGCGCTCGCCGACGTCCGCAGGCTGGTCATCACCCATCCCCACCCCGACCATTACGGCCTTGCCGGCCTCCTCGTAGAGGAGACGGGCTGCGAGCTGTGGATGCATGCGGGTGGGCGGTCGGACCTCGAAGTCTACCGTGATCCGGGGGCCGCAGCCGACCGAATTTCGGCCGCGTTCGGACGCCACGGCCTAGCGTCGTCGGAGCTTTCAGACCTTCACGCCTACGAGAACTGGCGCCCGTTCATCTCCGGAGTCGTGGAGGCGTCCCGCTGGCTTCAGGGCGGGGAGACGCTAGCGGCCGGCGGACGGGACTGGGAGGTCGTTCACACGCCCGGACATGAGAGCGCACACATCTGCCTGTGGTCGGCGTCGGACCTCGTCCTGGTCTCGGGCGACACCCTTTTGGGAAGCATCACTCCCCACGTGGACCACCGCGGCGAGCTCGGCCCCGACCCCCTGGGCGATTTCCTCGAATCGTTAGGCCGATTGGAGGAATTGAGCCCGAAGCTCGTGCTGCCCGGTCACGGGAGGCCCTTCGATTCGGGAGCGGAGCGGGCGAGGGCGATCTCCGCCCACCACCAGCGCCGCCTCGGCTCGTTTCTGCAGGTCATTCGCCGCCGGGCGCGCTGCGCCGCCGATGTGGCGCAGGAGGTGTTCGGGCCCGAGCTCTTGGACTTTCAGCGCCGCCTCGCCCTGGGCGAGACAATCGCCCATCTCGAGTACCTGCGGCTGCGCTCGGAGGCCGAGTTGAGCGAAGAGGACGGCGTCTACATGTACGCGAAGACGAAGCGTTGACCTCGTTGTGCCTCAGGGACGCCGCCTGGGTCGTGCCCATGACCGGCGAGCCGGTCCGGGGGGAGGGCTTCTCCTCTCTCGAGGTGCTCGAGCATTGCTCTCTGAATCTTGAGGGCGACCGGGTGGCCTCCTTGGGTAGTGGCGAGGACGCCGGTGTCGTCTTCGATGCGAGTGGCTGCACGGTGGTGCCTGGGTTCGTTGACTGCCACACGCACCTTCCTTTTTTTGGGTGGCGGGCGGATGAGGACGCGGCCCGGCTCTCGGGGGTGCGCTACCAGGATCTCCACCGGGGAGAGGGAGGCATCTTTCGCTCCGCCCGCATGCTCCAGCAGAGCTCTGACGGCGAGGTGCTCACCTTCTGCGAGGAGCTCGCCTCCGCCATGTTGCGGCGCGGCACGACCACTTTCGAGATGAAGTCCGGCTATGGACTGTCGGTGGAGGCAGAGCTCCGTCAACTGCGCTTGGCGGCACGGCTGTCCGCGCGGGTGCCGCAACGGACCAGCGCGACCTGCCTCGCCGCCCACGCCGTCCCGCCCGGCAAGTCCCAGGGCGAGTGGGTGGGCGAGGCGGCCACAGAGCTCCTTCCCATCGTCGCGCGAGACGGGATCGCGTCGGCGTGCGATCTCTTCGTCGAATCGATCGCGTTCGCGCTCGAGCACGCCGCCCGCCTCGCCGAGACGGCGTCCGAGCTGGGGCTTCGGATGCGTGTCCACGCCGACCAGCTCGAGGACTCGCAGGCGGGGGCCTTCGCGGCCCGCTGGGCCTTCGCCAGCGCCGATCATCTGAACCACACCTCGCTCGATGCCGTAGGGGACCTCGCCGCCTCGGACACCGTGGCGGTGCTGCTACCGGGGGCGACGTTCACTCTGCGCCAGGCGGCCAAACCCCCGGCTCGAAGCCTCATCGAGGCGGGGGCCGTGGTCGCGTTGGGATCGGACCTCAACCCCGGGACCTCGCCGATCCTCTCGATGTCGTTCGTGATCACGCTGGCGTGCCGAACCTACGGGCTGAGGCCCCTGGAGGCGCTGGCAGCAGCCACCGTCAACGCGGCCTTCGCCCTGGGCCTGCACGAGGAGGTCGGGAGCCTCGTGCCCGGCCGCCGCGCCGACGCCGTGGTGCTGGCCGGGCCGGTCGACGAGATCTGCTACCGGCCGGACCGCGATCCGGTGGTGGCGGTGGTGTGCGGAGGGAAGCTGGTCCACGTGAGATCGGGGGCCGAAGCTCGAGTCCTCCAGTCCTAGCGGTGGCTCCAGGTCCGGTACTCAAACGCGCTCAAAGCGCGCCTGGGTACGGAATCCGTACTACAGAGCGCGCGGCGCGCGATCGACTACCTCGACCCTCGGTCCGCTCGGCCTCGACATCAGATGTGCGCCAGGTAAAGTCGGGGCATCATGCCTCGGACCACCGTGGATATCGACGCTCCGGTGCTGCGTGAGCTCGAACGACGCAGCCGCAAGGAAGGAAAGAGCCTCGGTCGGCTCATCTCCGAGCTCCTTGCCGTAGCCTTAGAGGCAGAGGCGCGAACCGAGGACAAGCCATTTCGTTGGTACTCACAAGCCATGGTGCCGCGTGTGGACTTCGAAGACAAAGGGCCGCTCAACGAGATACTGGACGGCTAGGTCTTCTGGTCAGACAGCGGCGTCTTCTGGTCAGACAGCGGCTCCCCGATCAGGTGTCGCGAGGGCGGCTTCGAGGCGCTCCAGGAACGGCTTCGCTCCCAACCTCTCGAAGATGGCGCGCGCCTCTTCTGCGGCGGCGGGCGAGTCCGGGTGGTCTGCCCCGAGGACGGTGATGCGGTCGAGCTGTAGCAGGGCCAAGTCGAAGAGCACCTCCAGGTCGCGCAGGGCCGTGGTCGCCTCGGTGAAGAGGGCGGCGCTCTCCTTCGTTCGTCCTTCGAGGGCCGCGAGCCCCGCTTCGAGGCCCCGTCGCACGGCGTCGAGCCATGCTCCGTGAACGTTCGCTTTGGCGAGGTGATCAACTGCCACCGCGACGCGCTGCCGGTCGCACAACCACAGGGCGGCGCGCCCCGCGGTCGCGACGCTAGAGAATGCAGACGGATCCATCGCGACTGCGAGCATCCCCTTTTCGAAGGCGACGTCCAAATTTCCTGCAGCGAGCCCCACGACGGCCTCTGCCTCAGTCACCATTCCTCCCTGGGGAGACGTTATGGATTCTGCGATCGACCGCACCCGCCGAAGTCTCTCGCCCGCCGTGGCCTGCTGCCCCCTGAGCGCAGCCAGCTTTGCGTCGCACGAACCGATCGCGATCTCGAACACCTCCGGTAGGTCTGCATCCGAAAGGCTCGCGAGGGTCTCCCGGGCCCATTTCCAGTCTCCACAGCCGACCGCCAGCTCGCACGCCCCGAAGGAGAGGAAGATCTCCTGATCGCGTAAACCCAACTGGCGCGCCAGCTCGAGGCCGCGCTTGACCGCCCCCAATGCCTGCTGCGGGTGGATGACCTGGAGTACGTAGCAAGAGTTGTTGAGGACGCGAACTTGTTGAAGGGGAAGCTCTGAGCCCTCGAAGAGGGAGAGGACGCCCGCCTGCAGGGCCGCGGCCTCTCTCCAGCGACCTGCATCGTAGGCCGCGACTGCCTTGGTGGTGAGGGAATCGGCGATCACCGGTAGCAGGTCCAGCCTTTCCGCCGCCGCTAACGTCCTGTCCGCCCATTCCGTGGCCGTTGCGTGCTGTCCCCTGATCATGTGTGCGCGCGCGAGCCGCTCCGCCACTACGACAAGCGCCGGGTCGGCGTCGAGATCGCCACGGCCTCCGAGCGCCTCCTGCAGCAGGGCGATTGCGGCGTCCGGCTGGCCCCTGTCGAGGAGGACGTTGCCCTGGAGAGCCTTGGCGCGGGCGACCATGTCTGTCTGCCCGTACGGCTCTGCCCACGCCAGGACCTGGGCCAGATAGCGCTCGGCCGTGTCGTAGTCGACGGCGTGTAGGGCCGCCTCGGCGGCGCGCTCCCACAGGCCCGCAAGCTCGAGAGGATCGCCGGTCACGGGCATCGCCTGTTCGAGATAGGCGATGGCCTGACGGTGGACGCCGAGCGAGGCGGCTCTTTCGGCGGCCAGGCTGAGAAAAGAGCGCGCCTTTGCGGCCAGCATCTCGGCCTCGTCACCGCTAGCCGCCGCGTGGGCTTCGATGTAGTGCATGGCGACGACGCCGGCCAACTCGTCGTCCTCGAGCGATTCGAAATAGGACGCGACCCGCGCGTGGCGGGCGGCTCGGTCTCGTCGCGACAACGTCTGGTAGGCGACCTCGCGAATCATGCTCTGCACGAACCCGTACTGACCGCGCTCGGGGGAGTGGGGATCCACCTCCAGCGTCAGAAGGTCTCTGCGAACGAAGTCTCGCAGCCGCTCCGCGAGCAGTTCGATGTTGACGCCGCTGGCCGCGTCTAAAGCCTCGATGGTGAATGTCTTTCCCAGGACCGAAGCATCCTGAAGCAGGTGCCTGTCATCGGGACTCAACGCGTCGAGGCGCGCGGCGATCAAGGAATGCAGGGTTTCGGGAACATCGAGGTGCTCGGGCACCTCCTTGAGGTGATAGGCATCGCCGTCCGGCACGAGGTAGCCGCGGTCGATGAGCATTCGCACCATCTCGACGCCGTACAGAGGGATTCCCTCTGCCCGTTCCACGATCTGATCGGTCAGATAGTCGGGCAACCCCTGAGCCACACCCGAGAGCAGCTTGCGCATGACTTCGTCGCTGAGCGGCTCCAGATGAACGGAGGTGAAGTTGCGTTGTCCCGCTCCCCAGGTTGAGCGCACATCGAGCAGCTCGGGACGCGCCAAGGTCACGATTAGGATGGGGTGAGCGCGCGCCCACTCGAGTACGTGCTCGATGAAGTCGATCAGTCCCGGGTCGGCCCACTGCAGGTCCTCGAACAGCATCACCGTGGGACCACGATCTGAAACACGCTCGAAGAACATCCGCCACGCGGAGAAGAGCTCTTCTCGTTGACCTGCGGTAGCTGATTCGAGACCGAGCAGATGAGCGAGGCGGGGCTCGATCCACCGCCGCTCGCCGGGATCGGTTACGTATTCGTCCACGGCCGCTGCAAGTTTCGAGCGGCTCGTCGCGGCATCCTCACTCTCGAGGATGCGGGCGCGCATCCGGACCATCTCTCCGAGCGCCCAGAACGTCACTCCTTCGCCATAGGCGGGGCAGCGCCCTCGGTGCCAGTAGACATTCTCGACTACGCCACCGATGTACTTCTCGAGCTCCCACGACAGGCGCGACTTGCCCACCCCGGCGACGCCTACGATCGAGACGAGCCGCGGCTTTCGGTGCCGGGCGGTCGAGTGAAGCGCGTCCTTGAGCAGCCGCAGCTCCTCGTCTCGGCCCACGAATGGGGCCTCCAGCTCGCCGCTGCGCTTGAAGCCTCCCCGCCCGGCGACGACTCCAACCGCCAGCCACGCCTCCACCGGAAGCTCCTTACCTTTGACGGTGTGCGAGCCGGCCGCCTGGAACGAGATCGCAGCCGCTGCGGCGAGATGGGTGCGCTCGCCTACCAGGACCGTCCCCGGCGCCGCCGCGGACTGAAGGCGTGCCGCGGTGTTGACGAGGTCGCCCGCCACCATGCCCTGACCTTGCGCGCCCACTGTGACCGCGGCCTCGCCGGTGAGCACACCCGCTCGCAGCTGGAGGTCGACCGCGCCGACTTCGATCCCGAGACCGGTCACACGATCGACGAGCTCCAACGCGGCCCTGACCGCTCGCTCGGCGTCGTCCTCGTGAGCCACCGGGGCACCCCATAGGGCCATCACCGCATCGCCGATGAACTTCTCGACCACCCCGCCGTAGCGGACGATCACGTCCCTGGCAATCTCGAAGTAGCGGGTGAGCAGATCGCGCACCTCTTCCGGGTCGCGATGCTCGGACAAGGCGGTGAAGCCCACGAGGTCGGCGAACAGGACCGATACGAGTCGCCGTTCGGCGGCCGGCTCAGAGGCTCCCGGTCGTCCCGCCGATGCTGCCTCTGGGGGAGCGCTCGCTGTGACCGGCGCGCCGCATTCGCCGCAGAAGCTCTCGCCACCCTCGAGCGGCGAGCCGCACGCCGGGCAGGCCTGGGCCAGCGCTGCTCCACAGCGGGTGCAGAACTTGCGGCCGGGGCGGTTGTCCGCCCCACAGCTCGAACAGATCATGGCGCCTGATTATCCCCCGGTGGGCTCGACCGGCAGCTTTGTCCCAAAACCGACCGCATAGGTCCTTTTTGGGCCAAAGTTGCCTCGACGGCCGGCCCCCGATCTCACGTGAGGGCTCGGACCACCACGGCAACGGCTGTGGCCGCCGCAAACGCGAGTACCGCTGGCCTCATCCAGGCATGGTCGAGGCGGCGAGCGAGGCGCGGCGACAGCAGGAGCCCGGCGGCGAGGCCCGGCAGCAGTTGCAGGGCGAGCACGAAATCGCCGGGTGCGACCTGGTCGGCCAGTGCGAGGCCCGTGAGCGACATGATGCTGCCGATCACAAAGGACGCCGACAAGGTCGCGCGCAACTGGGGGCCGGGCCGGTGCTGATAGGCGAGGGCGGCCGGGGGGCCCCCCACCGCTGCGGTCGTGCCCATGACCCCCGAGGCCATGCCGAGTGCAAGCTGGGTTCGCCGGCCCGCCTCGAAGGAGGGAGCAAAGGCACTCACCGCGACGCCCGCGAGCAGCGCGGCGCCGGTGAGCACTGCGAGCTCATCGGTCGGCCACGACCTGACGAGCCACACTCCCACCACGGTTCCCACCACCCGTCCGGCGGTCAGTCTCGCGAGGCCTCCGGCTTCTATATCGCCCCTCTCCCTGAGCGCCAGTGTGATCGTCATCGGCATCGACATGATCAGGACCGTGGCGGGCAGAGCGTCCGGGCGAAGTAAGCCCAGGAGCGGGACGACCACGAAGGAAAAGCCGAAGCCGAGCGAGCCCTGGATAACCGCTCCCACTGCCACGCCAACCAGGAACAGGATCAGAACCCCACTGCTCACCCGCCCTTCACCGTTTTGCATGGTAGTCGAGGGCCCGATGTCTACCCCCTGGAATACGCCCGGCCCGCAGGGGTAGAAACAGAGTTTGGTCCTAATTCAATAACAGCATCGATAGGGAGGAAAATAGTCATGAGTCTAACAAATATGCCTACGGTTTCTACCAAACCGGCTCTTGATCTGCCCGGCATGTTTGATGCCGCGGTGGTCAAGTCGGAGGGCGGGCCGCCCACCCTGCAACTCAGCATCGGCGGGGAGTGGCGGGAGGCTCGCAGCGGTGAGACCTTCGATATCAACTCACCGATCGACGGCAGCGTCATCGCTCGCGCGCAGAAGGCGGACGGCGACGATGTCGAAGCAGCCATCGAAGCGGCGGCCAAGGCGCGCGCGGACTTCCGAAAGATCCCGGCGTCGGATCGTCTCGAGATCTGCAAGACGGCGGCCGAGCTCATGCACGAGCTCCTTGACGACTTCATCGAGGCAGTGGTCTTGGACCTCGGCAAGACCCGCACTCAGGCGAAATCGGAGGTTTCCTCCACCGCCGAACGTCTCGAGCTCGTGCGCGAGGAAGTGCGCAAGATCTTCGGCGAGTACCTTCCCGGCGACTGGATCGGCGACACACAGGGCAAGGCGGGAATAGTCCTGCGGGAGCCGGTGGGCACTGTCGCCGCAATCGGACCGTTCAACTATCCGTTGTTTCTTTCGGCCTCGAAGATCATTCCGGCAATTGCGGCCGGCAACACGGTCGTGGCCAAGGCCCCCTCGGACGACCCCATTGCGTTGATCATGTTCGCTCGTGTGATGGAGGAGGCGGGCCTCCCGGCCGGAGTGCTCAACGTCGTTACCGGGCGCGGATCTGAAGTGGGCGACATCTTCGCCTCTCACGACGAGATTTCGATGATCTCGTTCACAGGCTCGACCGGTGTCGGCCGCAGCATCGCCTCGCTGGCGGGACCCAAGCCCCTGCATTTGGAGCTGGGAGGAAACGCAGCCGGGATCGTGCTCGCAGATTCAGACCTCGAGAATGCGGTCTCAAAGACGGTTTTGGGCGCGTTCAAGAACGCGGGTCAGCGCTGCGACGCGCTGAGCCGCATCCTCGTCGAAGAATCGATCTACGACGACTACGTCGAACGTGCGACTGAAGCGGCGGAGGGATACAAGGTCGGCGATCCGCGCGCCGACGGCGTCGATGTCGGGCCGCTCGTCAACCAGAAAGCAGCCGAACGCGTCAACGCATTGGTAACGGATGCGACCGACAAGGGCGCCAAGCTGCTGCTCGGCGGTGAGGCCAAGGACTGCTATCACGAGCCCACCGTTCTCGCCGACGTGTCTTTGGGGGCCGAGATCGCGTGGGAGGAAACCTTCGGCCCGGTGCTCCCAATCATTCGGGTTCGTGACCTCGACCATGCCCTGGAGATCGCCAACCGCTCCCGGTATGGGCTCGACTCCTCGGTGTTCACGACAAACCTGGACAAGGCGTGGAAGGCGGCACGTGCCCTGGAGGTCGGCATGGTCCACATCAACGACGCACCGGCCCACGGCGTGGGCCACTTCCCGTTTGGTGGGTTCAAGCCGGACTCGGGCATCGGCCGCGAGGGCCTCGGCTACTCGATCGACGAGGTGACGATCCTCAAGACGGTCGTGATGCCGAGCTAACTTCTCGCCGAGTGGTGGATAATGGTCACACAGTAGCCATTTACCACCACTCGGCGCTGGTTAGGCGCTCTTTTCGTAGCAGAAGCAGCCCAGAAGCGAGCAGATACAGCCTTCTTCCGCGAGGTGGGGCGTCTCCGGTTTGCACACTCCACAGTCGCAGCCGCAGAAACCGGCCTCGACGGCCTCGGAGTGGTCGTGGAAGCGAACCTCCATACCTCCGGGGATCCCGTTTGCGTCGTAGCGCCAAGCGTGACCGGCTGTGTAGCCGCACGGGTTCACCATGGGGAACACTTCACGACGGTTCGAGACTTCATCATGACTAAGTTGTCGGCGTTTTCCTGCCCGGGCTGAAGCTGCGCCGCAAGTAACATGTCGCCGCAGTGACCTTCTCAATCGTCGCCTTCGACCCGAACGCCTCTCCCTCCCCTGAGTGGGGGGTCGCCGTTGCCTCGAAGTTCCTGGCCGTGGGAGCGGTGGTTCCCGCGGCCCGGGCCGGAGTTGGAGCCATCGCCACTCAGGCCTTTGCCAATGTCACCTACACGTCCCGCGGACTCGACGCACTTGCCGCCGGGGACGACGCCGCGACCGTGCTTCGCGCGCTGACCGAGAGCGACGACGACAGAGAGCAGCGTCAGGCCGGGATCGTCGATGCACGAGGTGGGGTGGCCACCTTCACCGGCAAGGAATGCATGGAATGGGCGGGGGGCCGCACCGGCAAGGGCTACTGCTGTCAGGGCAACATTCTGACCGGCGCGGCGGTCGTAGACGACATGGTGAGCGCCTTCGAGACAGGAGAGGGCGAGCTTGCGAGCCGGCTGGTCGACGCCCTCGTGGCCGGCTACGAAGCGGGCGGAGACGCGCGAGGGATGCAATCGGCGGCGCTTTTGGTGGTGAGGCAAGGTGGGGGTTACCTGGGCGGCACCGACGAGACGGTGAATCTGAGGACCGACGACCATCCCGATGCCGTGCACGAGCTCAGGAGATTGTTCTCGGTGCACCAATTCTATTTTCCGCGACCCGAGGCTCTTCAGTTCGAGGCCATCGACGAACGGCTGGCGTCCGAGATGAGAGCGCTGCTCGCGGGGCTCGGCTACGACTCGGGCTCTGGCGAAGGCTATGAGAAAGAGCTCAAGAATGCCCTCTTCGATTTCGTGGGCACGGAGAACCTCGAGCAACGGTGGACCGACGGGGGCCGCGTGGATCGAGAGGTCGTCGCTCATTTGCGCCGGATGTCACAGGGCCGCTTCGGCTAGAGTCCTTTAGCGCCGGGCGTAGATTGAAGCCATGGCGAGCTGCAGCAAATGCGGAGAGAGCAATCCCGAGCGAGCCAGCTTCTGTCTGAACTGTGGGGCTCCACTGGCCATAGCGGTTCCGACTCGAGCCGTGCGCAAGATCGTGACCATTGTGTTCTGCGACGTCACGGGGTTCACCGGGCTGGGGGAGGAGCTGGATCCAGAATCCCTGCGCGCGATCATGGCGCGCTATTTCGACACCGTCAGTCGAGTTCTCGAAAGCCATGGTGGAGTGGTCGAGAAGTTCATCGGCGACGCGGTGATGGCCGTGTTCGGAGTCCCAAGGCTTCACGAGGACGATGCCCTGCGGGCGCTGCGGGCTGCCGCCGGCATCTTGGACGAGCTCGACGACCTCAATGAGGACCTCGAGCGGGGCACAGGCATCCGCGTAGTCGTGCGTATCGGCGTCAATACCGGCGAGGTCGTTGCCGGCGATCCGTCTTCGGGGCAGACGATGGTGACGGGTGATGCGGTCAACGTCGCGGCTCGCCTCGAGCAAGCTGCCGCTCCGGGAGAGATTTTCATCGGCGCGCCGACCTACCGTCTTACCAAGGACGCCGTTGACGCCAAAGCGATCGCGCCCTTGACTCTCAGAGGAAAGTCACAGGAGCTCGAGGCCTTCCGACTCAT
>DASRPA010000220.1:0-9919 GCA_035646635.1 Actinomycetota bacterium
TTCGCCCCTGGTGATCAACCCCATCATCTATGCAGAGGTCTCGATCCGCTACGAGACCATTGAGGAGCTCGAGGTCGCGCTCCCGGTACAGCTGTTTAGTCGCCGCCCTCTGCCTTACGAAGCCGGCTTTCTTGCGGGAAAAGCCTTCTTGATCTATCGCCGACGTGGTGGACGGCGCAGCACCCCATTGCCCGATTTCTACATAGGGGCACATGCTGCCGTTGCGGGGTACCGGCTCCTTACACGTGACTCGACTCGCTACCGCACCTACTTCCCAACCCTCGAACTTGTTTCTCCATAGTTCGCCTCTAAACCGTCTTGTTTTGGAAACGACAGCCCTTCCCGCCGGGCGCGCACGCACGGGAAGCGGTTCCTGTGTGGGGCCTGGTGGTGTTCCAGTTCCACGACTTGGAACATTCTGAGCAGACCGACGACGTCAGTGAACGATCCTCCTGGGGTCCTCCTCATTCGGCTATGAACGGTTTCGATTCGTAGATCGGGCGGTTGAACGCCTCGTCGGGCAGCCCCTTATACGGCAGCGCCTCATCTTTCACGAATCGAAAGGAGAGCTCGTCGCCCTTGATCGTCCAGCGGTAGACGACGTCACCGCCGCCTGCGTTGAACGCCACACGGTCGCCATCGATCTCGTATGCGCCTTCGTCGACGACTTCGCCGTCGTCCCGCGTCGTGACGTACCCGCCGTCGGACGCCACGAGGGTCCACGACGTCGGGTACCCGACGTCATCGACGACGACCTTGGCTGCCTCCCCGAGTCCGTTGTCCTTCAGGAAGGCGGTCACGTCGGCCGGCGTGATCCTCGACGTTTGCCACGTGCCGCCAGGCCGGCGGGTGCCGAGTCGACGAATGCCCCGGAATGCTACGTATCGTTGTGAAGGAGCGGAGGCGGACGCTTGCGGGCGAACTTTGAGGCCCTGACCACGTCACAGGTGGTTGCGGCGACAAAGTTGAGGGCGTTGCTTCTACAGCGCGAGATGAAGTCGGAGCGCCTCGTCGAGGTTGACCAGGAGCGGCGGAGGCACGACACCTAGACGGCGACCAAGACGTTCGACAGCAACGGATCGAACCTGTTCGGCCTGAGCCTTGGAGTCGCGGTCGAGACCGGTGGCGGTGGCCTCGAGAAGGACCTGGAAAGGATAGAGGCGCTTGATGTTCGCCGTCACCGGTACCACGGTTACGACACCGCGGCCGAGCCGTGCCGCGGTGGTATTCGCTCCATCGTTGCTCACGATCACCGCCGGCCGGCGCGTGGCAGCTTCGGCTCCGAGAGTCGGATCAAGATCAACGATCCGGATCTCGCCACGGCGCATCAGAATTGAAGTCCATCGGCCGTCGTCGCTTCCCAGGCGACGGCTTCGCCGCCGGCCTCCCATTCATCCCACGCGTCCTCGTATGCCGGTCCCAACTCTGAGGCCTTCAGGAGTCGAACGGCCTTATGGACCACCGCCGAGCGAGAGGCAAACCCTTGCGCCTCGGCGTAGGCATCCAGAAATTCCACATCCTCGTCAGGCAAACTCACGCTTAGTTTCATACTCTCATACTACCAGAAGTAACTCTCGGGTAGGACTCTTCTGGCCCCGGGGACTTTTCTGCGATCCACGTGCTTAAAGGAGCCTTCGCCGAAGCCGGTGGAACGATCTTGGTCGGCCGCGCCAGCCTGACGATCGAGGATTCAAGGATAACCGTTCGCGACGACCGGATCGCAGCGTCAACCGTGGTGGTCGCAACGGGGCTGAGACCACTGCACTGCTCGAACGGCTCGGGTGGAAGATACCGATGGAGCCCAGCCCCGGGCTGTTATCGGTGACAGGCCCGGTTGCGTCCTTCCTCAAAGGAACCGTTTACGTCTATCCGGAAGGCGATACGGCCGTCCATCTGAGACAGCAGCCTGGGTATTAGAACCGTCACAACCACTCACGAGGCTGGTGGGCATGCGCAATGCTTCACTTCAATAGCGCTCGGCGTATCTGGTCGGTGACTCGCCGAACATCGAGGTGAAATCGCGGATGAAGTGCGCCTGGTCGGCGTACCCGAGGTCGGCCGCCAGCGCGGCCCAGTCGATCCGAGCGCCGGCCGCCATCCGCTCGGTCACCTCGTGCAGCCGGTACCGCCGGATCACCCATTTCGGCCCAACGCCCACATCTTCGGCGAACAGGCGCTGCAATTGCCGGACACTCGTGCCGAACTGGTTCGCCAGCAGGTCGACCCGCTTGATCGTCGGTTCGGCGATGATCCGGTTGACGATCTCGGTGGCGAGTTCGGCCTTCGGATCGCGCGCCGGCAGGTTCGCCCGGAGCATCTTCTCGACCGTGTGCACCTCGGACTCGTCGGGCAGGTCGCGGAAGACCTCCGCGGCCGGAATGGATCGGTCGGTGATCGACTGGACGGGCCCGCCCAGGAACGGCCGGAAGCATCCCGGCTGGAACGCCACCCCGAACACCCGGCCGCTGCCGTCGAGCTCCTTGAACAGGTGCCCGCTGGACACCCCGTGCACTTCGGCCACGCCACCGCCGAACGACAGGTGCACGTTCGGGTACGGCACGATCAACTGCCGGTACGAATGCGTGTACTCCCACGTCACGATCCAGTAC
Organism: Actinomycetota bacterium; assembly: GCA_035646635.1. Classification (GTDB taxonomy): domain Bacteria; phylum Actinomycetota; class CADDZG01; order CADDZG01; family WHSQ01; genus JACDAL01. The sequence goes on from DASRPA010000220.1 coordinate 2,610, forward strand.
CCGGCCACGTACGGCGCCAGGTCCGGCGACGGCATTTGGAACTTGTGCTGCTGGAACCGTTGCCAGCTCAGCTCACGCTCGTCCCGGGTCATGCGTCGAGCGTATGTCGCCTTTGTTCAATACACCAACGGTCGCCTTACTTACCGTGGCGACATGTCTGGAGAGCAGTTGATCGGGCGGGCGGTCGCGCCCGTCATGGAGATCGTGCGCAACATAAAGCCCGACCAGCTCGATGCGCCGACGCCGTGCACTGAGTACGACGTGCGCAAGCTGATCCACCATTTGCTGTTCTGGGGGCCGACTCTGGAAGGCGCCGGTAGTAAGGAAACCGTGCCGCCGCCGGCCGAGGCCGAGTCGGACGTCGACCTGACCCAGGGCGACTGGGCCGCCGATCTCGTCGCGCAGCTGGAGCGGGCTATAGTCGCGTGGAGTGCACCGGAAGCGTGGCAGGGCACTACGCACATGGGCAACCCGACCGAGATGCCGGCGGCCATGGTCGGCGGGATGCTCCTCGGTGAAATGCTGGTGCACGGATGGGATCTCGCCCACGCCACCGGTCAGCAGTCGGCCTGGGACAACGACGTGCTCGAGTACGTGCATCGCGAGGTCGAGACCAGCGCCGAGATGGGGCGCGGGATGGGCATCTACGGCCCCGCGGTCCCCGTCCCCGCCGACGCGCCGCTGCTGCACCGCATCCTCGGCCTCACCGGCCGCGAACCCTCGTGAGTACTTCTGCACGTTAGTCTTTGCTCGCCATGAAGGTCTCCTTACCGGACGCGTGCCCGTGATGATGCGGCGGCGGCCGGCCGATTGATCGCCGATCCGTCTGTGTGGGTTGAGCGGCCAGTCTCGGCGCCATGCGTAGGACGAGCTAATGCCCGGACGTGACTAAACGGCGATATAGCGAGCGGCACTTTGGGGCTGGGGAACAGGCTCGCCGTGGGCCCGGAGGCTTTCGATGTGGAGCGCAATGGCGTCCCTGATCAGTTGCTCGACTTCCTCGGAATTGTCCCCGGCTGCAACACAGCCCGGGAGATCAGGGACGAACGCCGAAAAGGAATCCCCCGATCCCTCGATGATCACTAGGTAGTCGCTCATCGCTCCTCCTTCAAGCCTGCTTGCCGAAAGATGCTGGCCAGCGTGCCTCGCTGCAAATCCTTTCCAAGCTTACCTGCCACCGTGACTGTGCCGGGCTTCACAGGATGACGAAACTGCCGGTGGCTGCCGCTCTGACGATCGAGGTTCCAACCATCAGCCCGAAGCATTCTGATTACCTCGCGGACCTTCACCGACCATTCTGTTGGTGCCCTGTGACAGCACTTGATCGCCGGGGGGTTCCGATGACCAGCGATTGGGGGCCGGGTTCGAATAAGGCGGCAAAGGTCGGTTGCGCACAGTGCCCCCGGCAGGATTCGAAGCTGCGCCCCACGCTCCGGAGGCCTGTGCCCTATCCCCTGAGCTACGGGGGCTCGAGTCACGTGACTGAACGTTACGGCCCTAGGACGGCGTGAGGCGCGATTTTCCGGAGCTCTTGGCGGCGCGGAAGCGCTGACTGTGGTCGAGGGTGACCTTGCGGAGCCGCACGGTCTTGGGGGTGACCTCGACGCACTCGTCCTCGCGGATGAACTCGAGGGCTTGTTCGAGGGACAGCTCCCGGTGTGGGATGAGCCTGACCAGCTCGTCACCGGTCGAGGAACGCATGTTGGTGAGCTTCTTCTCTTTGGTCGGGTTCACGTCCATGTCCTCGGAGCGAGCGTTCTCGCCGACGATCATTCCTTCGTACACCTCGATGCCGGGCGGTAGGAACATCGTGCCGCGCTCGGAGAGATTGGCGAGAGCGAAAGAAGTAGTGGGACCGCGCCGGTCTGCGACCAGGCTCCCCGTGGGGCGCGTGCGAAGGTCACCGTGCCAAGGCTCGTAGCGATCGAACACATGGTGGAGCAGTCCCGTGCCACGCGCTTCGGTCATGAACTGTGTTCGGAAGCCGATCAATCCGCGAGCAGGGACGAGATATTCCAACCGGATCCAACCGGTGCCGTGATTGACAAGGTTCTCCATGCGGCCTTTGCGCAACGCGAGAAGCTGGGTGATGACACCAATGAAGTCTTCTGGCGCGTCGATGGTCAGGCGCTCGATGGGCTCACACAGCTTCCCGTCGACCTCCTTCGTCACCACCTGCGGTTTGCCAACCGTGAGCTCGAAGTTCTCTCGGCGCATGAGCTCGACCAGGATCGCGAGTTGTAACTCGCCGCGGCCTTGAACCTCCCAGGCATCGGGGCGCTCGGTATCGAGCACGCGGATAGAAACATTGCCCACCAGCTCCTGATCGAGGCGACTCTTCACCTGGCGAGCGGTGACCTTGCCGCCTTCGAGGCCCGCTAGCGGCGAGGTATTGATCCCGATCGTCATCGACAAGCTGGGATCGTCGAAGTGGCTGACCGGTAGCGGTCGAGGATCCTTCGCGTCCGACAGAGTCTCGCCGATCGTGACGTCGGGCAAGCCAGCGATGGCGAAAATCTCGCCGGGTCCGGCGCTATCCGCGTCGACGCGCTCGAGAGCCTCTGACACGTAAAGCTCGGTGATCTTGACCTGTTCGATTGTGTCATCGGCTCGGCACCACGAAACCAGGTCGCCTTTGCGGATAGTGCCGTGATACATCCTGCAGAGAGCGAGCCGTCCGACGTAGGGAGAAGCATCGAGGTTGGTCACCAAGGCCTGCATGGGGTGCGAATCGTCATAGCTCGGAGGCTTGATGCTCTCGAGAAGCACCTCGAACAATGGCTTGAGGTCACTTCCTTCGACCTCGGGATCCATCGATGCCCAGCCGGCTTTGGCATTGCAGTAGACGATGGGAAACTCGATGTGATGCTCCTGCGCATCGAGGTCGAGGAACAACTCGTAAACCTCGTCCACGACCTCCGAGATGCGAGCGTCGGGTCTGTCCACCTTGTTGACGACCAAGATGACGGGCAGGTGAGCTTCGAGCGCCTTGCGGAGGACGAAACGCGTCTGCGGCAGGGGGCCCTCGCTGGCATCCACCAGCAGGACCACGCCGTCCACCATCGTGAGGCCACGTTCGACCTCGCCACCGAAGTCCGCGTGGCCGGGTGTGTCGATGATGTTGATCTTGACGTCCCCGTAGCGCACCGCGGTGTTCTTGGCGAGGATCGTGATGCCCTTCTCGCGTTCCAAGTCCATAGAGTCCATGACCCGCTCGTTGACATCCTGGTTCGTACGGAAGGCCCCCGACTGCCACAGCATGGCGTCGACCAGGGTCGTCTTCCCATGGTCCACGTGGGCGACGATGGCTACATTGCGAAGATCTTCCCGTACCGGCATAGCTCCACTATGCCAGCCTCTCAACGGCTACCCGTCTACGCACCAGCCCGCTTCGAGCACCTAAGGGGCAGTGAGCGCATCAGGTACGGCCACGTGACGGCGGCGAATGAAGGCGAAGCCCCCGGCGAGTGCTGCTGGACGGCGATCAGGGCGTCGATGAGCGCCGTCGAAAGGTCCTCATCGACGATAGGCATCGTGGCCGTCTCGCTAGCCCGGCTTGAGGGCTAGAACTCGTTCTTTTTGGGTCAAGTTTCAGGCGGCAAGGCGCAAGTCTGTGATGCGCTTGTCCAGTGACGCGTGCAGACGGTCGAACTGGGAGCGCAGCTGGGACGGCGGGGGGAGCGCGGTCGAGACGATCTCAGCCAGGCCGGGGCGAAGGAGACGGGCGTAGGTCCGAGTCAGGAAGAGCGCGGTCCTGAGGCCGAAGTCGGTGACCCGGTAGCGATGCGTGCCATCGATGCGTTCGATGAGACCGTGCAGGCGCAGCCGTCTGAGGTCGTAGGTCATCCTGCCCTGGGTCATGGCGCTGGGATCGATGCCCAGCAGATCGGCGAGGAGCCGGCGCATGTCTTTGTTGGAGAAGCCACAGGCCAGGTAGGTGAACGACACCAGCACGGCAAGCAGCGCCTGAGCGCGAGGGTCCCCGAAGCGCAGGGCGGAGGCTCGCTGACCGGAGACCGTGACCGGGCTGGTGACACCGTAGAACGCGTCCTCGCCGATGGCGCAATCGTGGCTGATTCGTTGGACGCTCAAGAGGCGTCGGTTGGCGTAGAAGCCGACCTCCCTGAGTGCAGGAAGGTTGTGCAGTCGCTTGGCCACGGCGAAGTCGCGCGTGTTGTTGACAACGGTCTCGGTCCGAAGCGCGCGGCCTTCCTTCAGGTATTGCTTGATGTGCGAGTGCTTGTAGTTGACGTAGAGGTAGGGAGCGACCCCCGCAGTGATGACGCGCGTGCGAAAGGTCCCGGGCGTTGTCTTGATGACCTTGCGGTCGAAGATCAAAGCAACGCGATCCGGCCGTCCGATGTCTAGGTTTTCTCTGATCACCTCCTCGAAGAACACCCGCCCGGTGAGGGGACGGTCCAGCACCTGGGTCAACGAGAACTCGGCCTGCAGCACGGAGATGTCGTAGTGATATCCGGCGGCGCGATCTTGGCGGGTGAAGGGATGCGGCAGGAGCCTCAGCCAGCGGCGCACGAACACCTCGATCTTTCGCGCCGACAGCTGGTGGGCGAGAGCCTGGATGCGTTTGGGATCGGACGATGATGCGATCCCGTTGTCCATCGCTTCGAAGGCGATGCCGCGCCTTGTTGCCTGGCGCTTGAGCCACTCGTGACCGTTGATACAGACCTTTGCGTTGTAGGGGAAGTAGGAGGCGAACTTGATGAAGAAGGGGCCGAAGTCTTTGTCGATGCAATAGAAGTAGTAGGCGTTGACCATGGCGGTGGATTTGTAGAGCCACGCGTAGGATTGGCCTGTGGCGGGATTACGGCGCCGCTGGGTTCTCACTACCGGGGTCTTCTCCTGGGCGACACCGACGAAAACGACGCCATCGTCCGCCTCGAAGCGGGCTCGGTGGGTGGCGGCGACATCGTCTTTTCTCTCGCCCTTTTTGAAAGCGACGAGCGGGATGTCGTTGTTGTGGCAAAAGGCCTTGACCGAGGCGACGAAGGCGGCCGACATCGGCGCCATCAGGGCGGAGGAGGCGAAGGTGTGGCCGCGGTGATCCCGGAAGAACCCGACGATGCCGCGTTCGCTCTGTAGGCGCGGGATGTAGACGTTCAGGTACATCCGGTCGATGCTCTCGAGCTCGAAAGTGACGTGCTCGTCGAGGATCTCGGCAACGCTTAGGCTCATAGCGGGCTCCGGTCGGTCGGGCGGCCTGGCCCGTTGCTCGGGCCACCCACCGCATGGCGGTTCATGACTGGGACGGTTCTACCGCACCCCGTTGTCGCCCGCCAGGCCGGAGCCCCTTTGGGTTTGGTAACGGAGGCTTCGCCTCCTCGTAGGTCGCGAAAGCTCGGAGCTTACGTACAACTGGTCGGTCTGAGGCGAAGCCTCGTTAGTTTTCCGCTGCGGCAGTCGGAACCTCCATGGGGGCGCCTACCTCAGCGGCAGTCTCGGGGCCGGGATCGCCGACAATAACGGCGCCTGCCATCCCGGCGTGGAGCACGCAATAATACGGGTAGACCCCCTCCTCGTCGAAGCGGTAACTGACCGCTGGCCAATAGCTCCGGGCTGCCCCATGCGAGGAACGCGCCGGTAACGGAATGAGGAGTGGGGTCGTTCATCTCCCCAGGTCACCTCGGCCCCTGGATCGACGGAGATAACGAATGAAGATCTCGACCTAAAAGAGATCTCTTCATCTGTTGAGATCGAGACGGAAAAGGTCGAAGCCTGGCTCGAGTCGCTCTTACAAGGCGATGACTGGCGAGCGTGACCCCAGCGCTTCGGCGTCCACGTACCCGCACCGAAGCATCTCTAAGAGGCGATCCGCGAACGGATGCGTCAGCATCCCTGGGCGCATCAAGCGCGACAACGTGACCAAGGCAAAGGACGGCCTCGAGGACTACCGCAAGCACACACCTACGTGCTGCGGTCATTCCTTCGCTGTGGTCCGTGTGGCCTGCGGATGCGCGGCAACGTGAGAAGAGGCCGAAACGGTGCCTACTACACCTGCGAGCTGAACGCCGGCAGGCCTCGCCGGTGCCGGAGGATCATCCGCGCGGTCTATGTACGCGGAGGACAAGGCGGGAGGAAGGTTGTTGAGTTCCTGTCCTTGCACGTGTTCGGGTCGGAGATGGGTCGAGGCGTTGAGGGCCAGTCTGGCTGAGATCAGACCCGAAGCGGACAACGCTCATGCCGAGGTCGAGCGTTTGCGATCCGATCTGGACAGGATCAAGAAGCGGATTCGCAAGCTGGTGACGAACCTGGAGGTCCAGGAGCCATTGCGCGAGATCGCGGACGACATTCGAGTCCCGGCTCGAGGAGCTGTGGCTCTGGGAGCGTAGAAGCAGCGGGCGCGGGAAGCCGCGGAGAAGGAGATGGCGCAAGAGCCCGACCCGCAGTCCGCCGAAGCGCTGGTTGGAGCTCTCCGTTCACAGACGTGGACTGGGAGCTTGTGGACGACCAGGACTTCCAGACGCTGCTCGCGGCCCTCAATTTTTAAGCCGAGCTACGACCGGTCTAAGCGCGAGCTGACGGACCCCTGATGGGCCGCGCGCTCCCCTTTTGTCAGTGCCCCCCGGCAGGGCAGGTCCTACATCTGTGCACGGACGACCTGGGGTTTCGCGCCGGCGGTTCGTTATCGCGGGAAGTTGTGATTCCGAGATCGCCCTGGGCACACTAACCCGGCAGGGGGCACAACGGCGGTGCACGACTACTCGAATCGGTCGCCATGAGGACGATTGAAAGCGATCTATCTGATGCGGATTGGGCTACGCTGAGCCGGCGCGTACGGTCAACTCACGGTCACGACGTTAGGCCTAGACTTGGCGACGCTACCGGAAACCGAGAGGGCCATTCATGAAGGCATTCATAAGTGAGAAGTACGGGCCGCCGGAGACGCTTCGGTTGGCGGAGGTCGAGAAGCCTGCGCCGGACGCCGATGAAGTCCTGGTGAAGGTGCGGGCAACATCCGTCAATGCGGCGGACTGGCATTCCATGCGCGGCAAGCCTCTCTTTTCGCGCGCCACCCTGGGCCTGCTGCGGCCGAAACATAAGATCCTCGGCGTCGACATTGCCGGACAGGTGGAGGCGGTCGGCGGCGGCGTTACTCGCTTCAAGCCCGGCGACGAGGTCTATGCCAATCTCTTGTACCGCGGTTACGGCGGCTTTGCAGAATACGTTTCGGTGCCAGTTGAAGTCATGTCGTTGAAGCCGGCTAACCTGTCGTTCGAGGAAGCGGCTGCAGTTCCGATGGCGGCGGTAACCGCACTCCAGGGCCTTCGCCACCACGGAGAGATCCAGCCCGG
>DASRPA010000221.1:0-13541 GCA_035646635.1 Actinomycetota bacterium
GAGGACCCCACGATCGTCGAGGCCGCCCCGGCCAGTCTGTGCTCCAGCCGCGCCCTCAAGAGCCATGGGGCCAGAGCCGCGCCGCCGAGCAGGACAAGAGCCGCGACCGAGAACAGCGGGAAAGAGCGCGGGCAACCCAGAGCGTCGCTTCTCCTCCCCCACCAGCGCGCCGCAATGCCTGCGGCGCCGATACAGAGTACTCCCGAAACCCACAGCAAATTCAGCACATCCGCATGCCGGGAGGACGAACAAGACGACCCCGCTCTGGGTTGTCGGCGACTATGCCCCACCATCGGGAGCAGGTCGCTCAGACTTGAGGTCTCGGGGGGGTCGAGGTGCAACGGAAATCAATATCCTGCCTTCTCTACCGGAAATCCCCTCTCCAGCCAGTCGGCCATTCCCCCGCCTACGACTAGCGCGTCACGACCGGCCCGCCGCAAGATCGACGCCACCAACGAGCTCCGCACTTGCTCTCCGCAAACGACCGCATACCGCCCTGTAGGGGGGAGGTCCTCCACACGCTGCCATGCCTCCATGGACGACAATAGTCTCGCTCCGGAGATGTGACCGTATCGGTACTCGTAGCTTTCACGCGCGTCAATCACTTGGAACTCGCCGTTGGACGCGTTCAAGTCATCCACACTGATAACGGGCGTGGAAGTGCAAGCACGACCGGCCCTCACCCACTCGCTGAGGCCACCGCCTAAGAATCCATCCACGCCAAGACCCGCCACGCTCAGTATCTCGGCACCCGAGCGCGCCGTCGCGTCTGTACCCGCGCACATAATCACGGAGATATCCGACGGCAGCACGAGATCCGCCCGATCGGCGAGATCGGCGTGACTGAACTGAAGATTGACCGAACCCTCGATGTGCTCGCAGGCGAAGGCAAGCGGGGGCCTCAGATCAATGAGCACCGAGCCGCCTGCCAGTTTTGCCTCGACTTCTTCGGCCTCGAGCCGCCATACCTCAACACGAACCTGATCGCCATCAGACAACCCGAGGTTCAATGCCTGTCCCAGCGGGCCGCCCGATACTCTTCGAAATTCACGCCTCTGCGCCCTTCTTGATAAAGAACACAAACACACCGTCTTCCTCGTTCTGGGTCAGGAGCTCGTTGCCTGTGTCCTCCGCCCATGCCGGAAAATCGGCGACCGCTCCTCTGTCCGTTGCGAGAATCTTGAGCACCTCCCCTGCCTCCAGGGACCTCATCTCCTTGCTGGCCTTGACCACCGGCATGGGGCACAACAGCCCGGTGACGTCGAGGACCTTGGTTTCAGTGATATCGCTCATCCCATCCCTCCCGCGGTGGCACTCCTCAGATGAACAGCGTGGTGTGTGACTTACGAGCCAGCGACATGAACGCTGCGGCACCGGCGAACTCGACTCCGTCGATGAAATCCTGCTGCTCGTAGCCGAATACGTCCATCGTCATCTGGCAGGCGATCAGGCGCACGTCCGACTCGAGGGCGGCTTCAAGCAGCTCGTCGATGGTGGCTACGTTCTTCTTCTTAAACTTGGACTTCATCATTGATGTGGCCATCGGGACCATTCCCGGCATCGCCGTAAGGAGTTGCGGCATGGGCATAGGCATCGGCATCGCCGGGTTGCCGGTGGGGCCGATCTTGAGCAACTTGTTGTGATCCTTGTGGATGATGCTCAGGCCGTAAAAGGTGAAGAACACCGCCGTTTGCATTCCGAGCGCTCCTGAGGTGGTGGCGAGGATCAGCGGTGGATACGCCCAATCGAGTGTTCCCTTCGATGCGATGATGGCAGCGTGCTTGGCTCCTTGGTCGCTCTTGAGGACCCGTTCGACCTCCTCTCGAACGATCCTGCGAACCGCATCTTCCCCCATAACTTCGGTTGCGAGAGTTTCATCCCGCGCGTCGTGTAGCATCAGCGACCTCCTCTCCGCCGGAAGAAAGACCTTCGGACAAAAGAGCCGCGGCGGTTTCGGCCCTTCCCCTCCAGAACAACGAAATTCCTTCGAGATCGCTCGCGAAGGACGCATGGCGTTCCGCTGACCGGTAAGCCTCCTGTGTGAGCCATGCCAGCGTGGCATCGGGGTCCTGGGCGAGAAAGCTCTCGAGCACAAAGCGCCGCTCGCCGACTCGGAGCCCGAGATCGAGATCACGAGCCGCGCGCGACAGATCGGTGCGGGTGAGAATCATTCCACTGCGCACAGGGGCGAGCAGCCCGGAGAGAAATGAGGCTGGGTCCTCCGAGGGCGACAACAGCTCAGGCGCGTCTCTGAGGTGCAGGGGCAGCTTCTCCTGCCTACTGGCGGTGCTTGTTTCGTCGATGAGTGCGTCGAGCAGAAGCTCCGCCCACCCTGCATAGAAGGAAGTCGCCACTACGCGCACCTTATCCGCAAAAACAGGCACCCAGCTCAGGAGGTGCTCCCACAGCAGGGCTTTGCGGGATTGGAGCCTGAGTGCCCGCCTGGCTTCATCCGGTTCGTCCAGCTCCCAATCGATAAGCGCTGCGTACAGTGCTAACAGCGCCGCCAGATGATCGGGTTCGGCGGGCGGGCGAAGTCCCAGCGCGCGCCAGAAGCCCGCCACCCGATCACGCGCCTCGCCTCCCAACATTCCCTCGGCCCCCACATACACCGATGAATAGGGATAAAGCTGGAAGAGGAAGGCGTCCGTGTAATCGTGCTCCTCCGGCCGGCCCGACAGACCCAGGGCAGCCCCTAAATCGAGCGACGCCGAACCGGGCGACTCGCACAGGGAGCCGAGCGCTCGGAACAGCTCCGCTCGTGAGGTCACGTCCGCACCTTCGGGAGCTTAAACACGTCCTTGGCGGGTTTTAGCGGACGCATCAGCCAGTAGGGCCTGCGCGTCTGATCCGGAGAAACCGCCAGGGCGTTTCTAGTCAATTCCATCCATCGTAGGTAGACCTCGTGCGCCTTGGTCGTGTCCACGAAGATGTCTCCGTACGAATCGCCGGTCTCCGCCCTCGAGACACTCACGGCCTGATGCCAGCAATGCTGTCCCGAGATGGGGTCGGGGTGCACGGAAAAGGTGAGGTTCTGGTGCACGCCCACGTCGGTCCACCAGATGCGCTTGGTATCCGGGTCAGCCGACTCGTAAGGCTCGGCCCCTCTGCGCCGCTTCATTCCCCAGCGGCCGTCATTGCTGTCGAGGTCGACCGTCGCCATCATCTGGCGCTGTCCCTTATCGGTGAGCTTCCAGCGACCCATGTGATGGCTGCAGGCGACTACGCCGGGCCGGATCCCTTCGGTGATCCAGACCTTGACCACGAAATGTCCGATCTCCGTTGTGACTCGCACGAGATCTGCGGGCTCGATTTCTAACCTGGTGGCATCCACTGGATGAATCCACAGCGGGTTTGTGTGGGCGATCTCATCAAGCCACTTGGCGTTGGCCGAACGGGTGTGGATCTGGATCGGCAATCGGAAGGTCGAGATAAGCGGCATCTGCTGCGGGGCGAGAGCGGCGGGATGAATATGACTCCGAATGTATCCGGGAAGCGCGTGCTCCCTCCAGCCCCAGCTCGCCAGCGTCGTCGAGAAGAACTCAAGCCGCCCCGAGGGGGTCGGGAACCCGCGCAGCACTTTCCCATCGATGCGCACCCCCACGGCCCGGCGACCAATTGCATCGGGCTCCGGCGTCGCCTGCGGCACAACATTAGGGGAGAACGGCTTTTCGGAGTTGGCAAACACGCGCCCGAGGCGACTCTCGCCCACTCCGATGAGCTCGTCGGGTGCGATCTCTTGTTCGTGAACCGCCCCGACCCCTTTGGAGATTTCGAAAGCACCGTAGCGACGCATGTAGTCGAGCGCGCTGAGTCCCTCAGCGCCGGCCTTCTCGGGCAGTCCCGGCACGGAGTTCTGGAACATCCATTCGTAGTACTCGTCCACGCTCAGCTTGGTGCCGGGGTTTCTCTTGGACTCGTAGTAACGGCGAATGCCGAGATCCCCGTCCGGGTCGATGCGCCACGACAACTCGATCCAGAACTCGTTTTCCTCCCACACCTCGCCGGGATTGACCTCGCGCGTGTCGGCGACGCTCTCACCCAGGCGTTCACGTGCGGCCTTGAGAACGGGTTGGCGGAATCCAATCCACTGCCCGTCATACTGCTCATAGGAATGAACGTCGTGGCGCTCGGACGAGTGTCCCATCGGCAGGATGTAGTCGGCGAAATATGCCGTCTCGTTCCAGGTCGGCGTGAGCGCGACGTGTAAACCCACCTTGTCCTCGTCGGTCAGCGCCTCGATCCAGGAGAACCCGTCCGGGTTAGTCCACACTGGGTTGTGCACACGAGTGAAATAGACATCAAGCCGCCCTCTGTCCTCCTTGAGAAAGTGAGGCAGCAAGAAGCTAAGCTCGTTTAGCGCCAGTGGATACTCGAGCGGCCACGTGAGCTCGTTCCAGGTGTGAGGATGCGGCGGCGAATAGATGGGGGCGGGGACGAACTTGTGCCACGCGTTCGGATAAGTTCCGCCGGGTGTGGCGATCGCCCCTAGGAGGGCGTTGAGCAAGAACAGAGTGCGAGATACCTGCCAGCCGCCGAGGTTTCCCGCCGCAGCCGAACGCCAGTTGTGTGTCGACAGACAGGTTCCTGCGGTCGCTACGATTGCCGCTACATCCGCGAGGGTTTCGCCCGCGATGCCGGATTCTGCTGCGGCGAATTCGAAGGTGAACTCTTTGTAGAGCTCTTTGAGGATGCGCTCGAAAACCTCGAAGCGCTCCTCCAAATCCGGATGCTCGCTCGCCAGGTACTCTCTCCAATTCCACCATCGCCTCACGAACTCGCGGTCGTATAGGTCATTCTGGATGAGGTGGTTGGCGATCGCCAAATTGATGGCGGCCTCGCTTCCCGGATAAGGCGACAACCAATGATCGGCGTGAGTGGCGGTGTTGGACAAACGCACATCGAGCACGATCAGCTTGGCGCCAGCTTGCTTGGCCTCCATGACGCGCTGGGCGTGAGGGTTGAAGTAATGGCCTGCCTCCAGATGCGAGCTGATGAGATAGATGACCTTGGCGTTCGCGTGGTCGGGACTAGGCCGGTCGATCCCCATCCAGAAGTGGTAACCGGCGCGCGCTCCGGAGGAGCACACGTTCGTATGTGAGTTGTGCCCATCCACTCCCCACGTGGCGAGCACCCGTTCGGTGAAGCCATCCTCGCCGGGGCGCCCGACGTGATACATGACTTCGTTGTGACGATCGTCGATGATCGCCTTGCGGATTCGCGCGGCGAGCTCGTCAAGCGCCTCGTCCCAACTAACCTTGACCCACTTGCCCTGCCCCCGAGCTCCTGCGCGCTTGAGCGGGTAGAGGATGCGGTCAGGGTCGGTGACCTGGTTTAGCGTGGCCGGCCCTTTGGCACAATTGCGCCCCCGGGAGCCGGGGTGCTCGGGGTTGCCCTCGAACTTGCGGACCTGCAGAGTTTCCTTGTCGACGTAGGCAAGAAGCCCGCAGGCCGACTCACAGTTGAAGCAGGTCGTGGGAACGAGCATGTAGCGCTTCTCGACTCTCTCTGGATATGAGCGTGAGTCCAGCTCGACCCAGTCGTCCCAGCGCTCCTTGGGAGGAAAAGCAGCAAGATTGATGCGACTGGGGCCCGGATAGAAGGTTTCGCCACGGGCTTCGACCTCTGCTCGCGCCGCGCTCACTCGACGTGCAAGGTCGTCGAGGTTCCTCGCCGTCATGCCGGCTCCTTCCCGTGAGACCTAGGCAAGAGGCACCGCCTGGGCCGACTGCACGTATGCGTGCTCGTGAGCCAAGAGGCCGGCGAGCGCCATCGGGGCCGCCAACGGCCCGATTAGAGGCGCGGTGAGTCCAACTGCGACCAGCGCCACCCCGACCCAGAAAAAGCTGCCGAAGCGGCCTCTCGTCATCTCCCACACGGCGAGGTGAGCATGGGCGGTCGGGTGGGCAAGGGTGACTTCACCCCACACCATCAGGAGATGGACGAGAACTCCGGCCGCAAGGACGAAGGCCAGGGGGGTCACGGCAGCTTCTTCGAACACCGGAGCGAGCAACAGCAGAACTGCAGATCCGGCGAGCGTCATCTGCACGAACATGTGGGGCGGCAACAGGGGGCTCTGCCACATGTCTCGCCCCTTGGATTGTGCAAACAGATAGGCCGTATAAACGGCAGCCATAATCGAGAGAGGTACACCCGGTACCGCGAGTACCTTGTGAGCGCTGCCTAATTCTAGGAGGGTGGCAAGGAGATGCAGCGTCAGCACACCACCGTAGCCTGCAATCAGAAAGCCCCCCTTTACCAGCCAGCTGCTCCACTGTGGGCGGGTGAAGATCATATAGAACCGTCTGGGGTGACTGAGATCGGCAATCAGAAGCCCTCCGGTAGCCGCCAAGAAGAGCAAGCCTGTGATCGGGGCCGCCCACGTGAAGATATCGCTGTCCCACGAGATTAACCCGGCAAGGATGAGCAGCAACGGCACCAGGTAGGCACCGGCGGCAATCGCCTTGGTCCAGGTGTAGAGGCTCACGCGCCAGTCCCATGGTGCTCGATGCGACACGTCATAAGAGAGCAGCGCGGCCGCGCTCGAGTTGCTCCACCCTTGAGGGTGGCCGGAAACGACGTGGTCCCCGCCGGTAGTCTGCTCGCTCCACATGAACGTGTCTCCACCCGGCCGTCGCGCCGCGATGGGATCGAGCGTCGCCTGATGAGCCCCTTTGTAGAAGACTTTAGGTCGCGTCTCCTTCTCAGGACGTCTAACTGTTACCGGCTCGCGGTTCACGACTTTGGCCACTCTGGAGGCAGGGTCGTTCAGATCACCCACGAAAATAGCCTCGACGGGACATACGACGACGCACGCCGGTTCGAGACCGATGTCCAACCGGTGCGTGCAGAAGTTGCATTTCTCGGCCGAGTGGTCGTCAGGGTTGATGAAGATCGCGTCGTAGGGACAGGCGGCGATACAAGCCTTGCAGCCGACGCAGATCGACTTGTCGAAGTCGATGATGCCGTCCTCTCGCTGATACATCGCAGCGGTTGGACAGGCGGTGACGCAGGGCGCGTCTTCGCACATGTTGCAACGCGTGACTTGGAACGAACGCCGAGTCTGGGGAAAGTAGCCGACCTCGACCGACTTTACGTAAGTGCGCGTCACACTCAGCGGAACTTCGTTCTCGGACTTGCATGCTGTCGTGCATGCGTGGCACCCGATGCAGCGAGTCTGGTCGAGCACCTTGCCCCACTTGGCCCTCTGCCTGGAAGCGCTGGTTATCTCCAAGGAGCCGGGCGCTCCTGTCCGATTGGCTTGCACTCCATCCCCCCAAGGTGCTGTTAATGGCTCATTACTTCCGCTCGCCGGCGGACGCTGGTGCACACGATGTCACAGAGAGACTCGAGTTCAGGCGAGGTTTGGCCCAAAAACACCGTGTAGGTCGGATTTGGGACAAAGTTGAGTGGGCCGGGGGTTCATCGGCGGGCAGAGCGGGGCCAGGTTCGGGGGCCGGGATAGCCGGAAAACCGGTTGCCGGAGACCCCGCCAGCGAGGTTTGGTACACAAGCGGCCGTATAGCGCGTTTCTGGTACCAAAGGTGCTTCGGGCCGTGGAGTCCCGGGGGCGCTTCAGCCCGGTGCCTGAAACGATGCCGAAGCTGGGGCGCCCAGGAAGCGGCCGAGGTCGTCCGCCTCGGCGGTGATGGCGTTTCGGTCGGCAGAGCGCAGCTTGGCGAAGGGCTTCACCGTGACCTCGAGACGCCGGCCCGATCGCTCGTGTTTCCAGACACCGGCAACCATCCCATCCACAAGAAGCACCGGAGAGACCCACCCCGCTTTTCGAAACACCAGGTCCTCGAAACGAGGCTCCACCAGCGAGAGGCGCGGCCGGGTACTGGCCACATAGACGTCGAAAGCGGGCAGAAGGCGCGGCGCAGGGTAGTGGTGGTCTGTCGCTAGTTCCGGGAGGTCCTCTGTCAGGGCCCAGGCACGGTGCCCCTCGATATCCACTTCGGCCAGTTCATCTCCAGAAGCCTTCAGCACCCGCCCCGCGGGAGCCGGCTGCATGCCCCACCAACGTGCGAACGCCTCGCGATCGGCAGGTCCGTAGACCCTCAGGTAGCGGCGGACGATCTCCCGCCACGCCTGGTCAGAGCTCGGCACTCTCCAGCGGCCGAGCCAACGATCGGGTCGCACAAACGTCACGCTTCGACCCCGCGGCGGCCCGGAGCAGAGGTAACCGTGAAAGGCCGCCGGCTTGAGCATCTCTCCCCAGCCCGAGAGCATCAGATCCCCGCCCTTGGCGCCGGTCTTCTTGGCCACCTTCTCCGCGAGCATTTCACGAGTCATGGGATCGGCGCCCAAGGAACCCCTGATGGCTTCGAGCGTTGTTCTCAGCTCCTTCTCCGACATTCCGATCATCCTCAGCCACGCCCCCTTCCACCACCTTAAGGCCGCGACGTACAGAGGGAGATCGGCGGCGGTGAGCACATGCAGGGTGCCTCGCATCGACCACGTTCTGACCAATTCGCGTGTCTCCCAGAGAGCTTCTGTGATGTCGCCACGGGTGGCACCTTCGACACGCGCCCACATCTGCAACTCGGCCGAGGACTGAACTTGTGCGTGGAAACCGCACACATCGCGGACCACATCTAACAAGTCCTCATGGGCCACCCTCCGATCGAGGTGTTGTCGCGACAGGCGCCACGCTCGCACTCGTTCCCATGTCAGGAGCATCGGGAATTTATAGAGCATCAGCTCGGGGCTAATCCCTTCTTTGCTGCCCAACTGCCGTTACAGTGTCGGCGCTCGTGCCCATACGCCGTCTGAAGTCATGAGGAAGACAGAGGTGCGCTCTGAGTCGCCCAAGGCGGCGGGCGAGATGCTGCTCGTTGGGAGCATGCCGTTCGACACGGTCGAAGACGTCTTTCGGGAGTGTGGCTCGATCTTGGGCGATTGTCTGGCATCCCTCCCGGACGGGGAGGTCGGCGACCGGAGGAACTGGACCGAGTACCTGGCCTTGCGCACATTCGCACCCCATGAAGCCCTCGAGGAGGTTCAGAGGCCGAACGGCGGGCGTATACCGGTTTTCCTTGATCGCTCGATCACCTCAGGCGGCGCGCTGGATCTGGAAGGACTGACCTGGCACTTCCGTGTCAAGCCCGGGGTCGCAGAGCTCGCCTTCGACGATCTGCATTACGCCGCCGAAGCGATCAACTCATACGAGATCTTCCGTAGCCTCCGGGCCGGCGGAGTCATCCCCTCTCACGTCCGATTTCAGGTCGGCTTCCCCGCCTCCAGCAGCACGATTGAAGAGTACTTCTCCGATCCGGGCGACTGGGAGATAGTCAAGCGAGCCTACGAATCTGCAGTGCGCTGTGAGATTGAACGCCTGCTGGAGGTGGTTCCCGCGAGCGACCTCGCCATTCAGTTCGACTTCTCGAACGAAGTCGTCGACCTGGCGATGGGTGACGTACCTGCGAAGTACTGGCTCCCCCAGCAGAGTTGGGAGGAGAAATTCGCTCGTCACACCGAATCCCTCACACAACTCTGGCGTGGCGTCCCCGACGAGACGGTGCTCGGTTACCACTGGTGCTATGGCACTTGGGGCGGCTGGCCCAGAATCGTCATGCCCGATCTGGGTCTTTTGCGTACGGCTCTCGAACGAAGCCGTCGCCCGCTCGGAGCGCCGCGTCGACTACGTGCACATGCCCGTGATTCGCAGGGCGGAGGCCGAGTTCTTTGCACCTCTGGACGGACTCGACATAGCCGGCACGAAAGTGTTTCTCGGTCTGATCCATCACGACGACGACCCGGAGACCTTCCGGACTCAGTTAGCCCTCGCCGCCTCCTATCTCGATGACTTCGGTATCGCGGGCCCGTGCGGCTACGGACGAGCCCCGTCGGAGAACCTCCCGGATGTACTGAGAACGCATGCCCACGGTGTGGACGAGCTGAGGCGGTCGCGCGCCGGCGTGCGCCACAATTCTTGATCTTTTCTACGTGAGCCCCGGTGAGCGACGTCAGTGTAGAAAAGATCGGCCTAAGCCGCGGTCTGAGGCATGTTGAACGGGGGTGGGCCCAGGATTTCGATGCCGCCGTTTCGCTCGGCCGATAGGTGGAGCCGGTCGAAGTCGACCGGTCCGTGGGCATCTGTATCTGCGCTCGCCGGCTCGCTCGCCCCCCGATAGAAAGCCTCTGCCTTGCCCGGCGCCAGCATCGCTAGCACTCGGGCGGTCTTCGAGGTCACGAGAAGAGCGTGCGGCACCCCTCTCGGCGCCACGCAGACGCCGCCGGCGCCCAGATGATGGTTGACGCCGTCGACGTGCACCAACAGCTCACCCTCGATCACGTAGATGGCCTCCTCCTCGTCGGGGTGGAGGTGCAAGGGCGTCACCTTTCCCTGCGCCATTGTGTCTTCAAACATGAAGAACGAGCCCCCCGTCTCGGCGGCGGTCGCCTTGATCGTGAACACACCTCCACCGAAGAACCAGAGGCGCTCGCCTTCGCCTTCGGCCCGGATGATTGCGGCAGTGTCCGTCATCTTTGCCTCTCTCTCCATGCTGAGATGGGACTACAGTCCCATGAGACTACGGTACTATGATGGGCATGTCAATCCCGTATGAGCTCCAGGGACGGACGTCGCAGAAGGCGCGCACGCGGGAGGCCTTGGTTGAGGCCGCCCGCAGCCTGCTGGCCGACGGCGTCACGCCGACCGTTGAGCAGGCCGCCGCGCGTGCGGCCATCGCCCGCACCACCGCCTACCGCTACTTTCCGAACCAGCGCGCATTACTGCTCGCGACCTATCCGGAGCTGGGCACGCCCTCGCTGCTAGGGGCCGACCCGCCCCCGGACGCGGCCACTCGCCTCGAGGTAGTGACCAACCAGATCACGCGGCAGGTCCTCGACCACGAACCGGAGTTGCGCGCAGCGCTGCGCGTCTCGCTCGAACCGAGCGGCCTGAAAGGTGACCCTCCACAGCTCCGCAGGGCCCGAGCCATAGGTTGGATCGAGGACGCGCTCGCCCCCCTGCGGGGCGAGATGTCAGAGCACGAGCTTCATCGGCTCGTGCTGGCCATTCGGGCTGCGATCGGAATCGAGGCGCTGGTGTGGCTGACCGATGTGGGAAAGCTGTCGCGCGCAGACGCGGTCGCGACGATGCACTGGTCGGCTCGAGCCTTGCTGCGCTCCGCACTGGAGGAGTGCGCCGCCGACGAGTGACCTGCAACACCAGCCTCGCTGAGCGAGGATACCGTCGATGAGTCAGGTACCGCTGATCTCGCGACGACGGAAGCAGGACTCGACGTGGTCGTTGACCATGCCCACCGCCTGCATGAACGCGTAGCAGATCGTCGGACCTACGAAGCGGAAGCCGCGGCGCTTGAGCTCCCGGCTCATCGCTCTCGAGGCTTCTGTTTCGGAAGGGACCTCGCCAAGCGATCGGGGAGCCTGATCGATCAAGTCGCCAGACAAACCCCATAAGAAACGGTCCAGGGAGCCAAGCTCCGACTGGATCTCTAGGGTGGCGCGCGCATTGCCTAGCGCGGATTCGATCTTTCGCCGGTTGCGGACGATGCTCGCATCACCGAGCAAGCGCTGGACGTCCTTACCATCGAACGACGCCACCGAGCCGGGATCGAAGCCGCAGAAGGCTCGCCTGTAGCCCTCTCTCTTGACAAGGATGGTCGCCCACGACAGACCCGCCTGCGCCCCCTCCAGCACCAACATCTCGAACAGGTGCCGGTCGTCGTGTGAGGGGACGCCCCATTCCTCGTCGTGATAGGCCAGGTACAGAGGGTCGCCCTCCCGGGCCCACTCGCAGCGAGCCGTCGTCCCCGAAGCGGCTTTCTTCAACTGCCCCAACCCCCTTGTGGATCCACCGTCATGAGACTACGTTCACTTGGTATGACCGAAGGACAGAGGATCGATAGGGGTTGGCTTCTGAAATCGCTGCTCTTGTGGTGACACTCGTGGCCCTGGTGTCGGTGGGGGGCTGGGGGCCTATGCGGCTCCCATCCTGTTGCCCCCGCTATTAATTGCTGCAAGACAGAGCGGTAGGTTGATGAGGACAGTGTGGGCGCTGCTTGCCTCCGCGGTGGCTGCCGAGGCTGTTTGGGCTCTCACCTACCAGATGATGGGGGAGGCGCAGCCTGTGATTTGGGCGCTGCCGTTGGTTGGTGGGTGCATCGCCGGAACCACCATCTTGTATGCGTCAAACCCGGAAGCACCATCGGGGGTGAATCGGTAGCCGCATGGAAGGCTGAGGCGAACTCTAGGACGCGCCTCGCCTGAAACCTACGAAAAGATTCTGAAGTTGTGGCGCACGCCACAGTTCTGGACTCCTTTCGGCGCTCTGATGTGGGAGTAAGCCGTCCCCCCCGAGAGGAGCCGAAGTGGAGAAGCTCAGCCTCAAGCCCGAAGATGCAATCGACAACCTCGTGAAGATCGTCGGCGGTGTCGACGCCGAGATCGTCTTCGTCACCTGTATCGACGACAACGGCGCTGTAAGCGAGAGCGAGTGTTTCGCATCCAACACCCAGCCCAAGAACGCGATTCCGATCGACCAGCTCTACTACCTGCCCGAGCAGATTGGAGCAACCGCCGTCATGCTCACGTCCAATTCGAGCGGGCCGCTCAAAGAGCTGCACGACTGCGACGTCGAGTTCACCCGCCGCGTCATCGAGGCCGGCCGCGAGAGGGGAATCGCAGTCTGGGATCACATACTGGTCGAAGGAGATCAGTTTCGGGTCATGAGTCACTGCACCGACCTGTGGGACTCCTGAGGAGTTCTTCAGGCCTCCAGGCTGAGTCCGAGCCGGGCCGCCAGCCCTCGCAACAGCCGCTGGGATTGGTGGCTCTTGGAGCCGCCGACCTCCGCGGCGAGCTCTGAGAGGACGGCGATGGAGGAAGGCGTGTCGAGATCTGAGTGCAGGGCATGATCGAAGCGCCTTTGGAACGGGACGGGATCCTTCTCGGCCGATCGCCCACGATCGGCCGGCAGGTGCGCAGCCTGGGATAGCTGTGAGGCGAGGCTGGCCCAGGACCGCAGCTCTTGTTCCTCGAAGTCGAAGACCGAGCGGTAGTGAACAGACAACAAGTAGAGGCGCAAAGCGTCGGCTGGATAACGCTGCAGCAGATCGCGCACGAAGACCATGTTCCCGTCGGACTTGGACATCTTCTGCCCGCCGAGGTGGACCATAGCGACGTGAACCCAGAAACGCACGAACGGCCGCAGCCCCGTCACGGCCTCTGTCTGAGCAATCTCGGCTTCGTGATGCGGGAAGATCAGATCGCCGCCGCCTCCGTGTATGTCGATCTGCCGGCCCAAGTGCTTGATGGCGAGGGTCGAACACTCGATGTGCCAGCCCGGGCGGCCCGGCCCCCATGGGCTCTCCCACCGGGGACCAGACTCGTCGATGCGCCGCCACAACAGAAGATCAAGGGGATCCCTCTTCCGATCGTCTCCCACCGTGCTGCCGTCCTGTCGCGCCTCGATGTCGAGCATCCGTGCGCGATCGAGCCCGCTTAGCTCCCCGTACGCGGACACATCGGCGATGCTCATGAACACGTCGCCGTCTATCCGGTAGGCATGCCCG
>DASRPA010000222.1:0-14910 GCA_035646635.1 Actinomycetota bacterium
TGGCTGCCGTCGTCACTCGAGGCGACGCCGATCCCCGTGCCTACTGCAAGCACGGCGGCCGTGACGATGCCGCCCGCCACCAACTTGGTCCTGGTCAACATGAGTCCCTCCTTGCTAGCCGTCCGATCCATGAAGCCAGCTTGCCTCCGGCAAGATGAGAAGACCGTGAGCCGAAGATGAGAAAGGGCTCAGGAATGCAGCGTGAGGGTGACCCGCGCCCCCCCAGCCTCTCGATTCGATGCAACAGCGGTGCCGCCGTGGGCCTCCGCGATCGCCCGCGCGATCGTCAGGCCCAGTCCGGCCCCGCCCTCCGAGCGCGTGCGCGAGGAATCTGATCGAGCGAAAGGCTCGAACGCATTGTCGATGAAGGCGGGCGTAAACCCCTTGCCGCTGTCCAAGACGTCTATCGAGACGAGGCCGTCGGCGTTCGCGGCAGCGATCTGGACCTTGCCAAGAGGAGGAGTATGTCGTAGCGCGTTGTCGAGCAGATTGCCCACCGCCTGGCGGATCCTCACGGGGTCCGCATGCGCCTGCAGGTTGGGCGCGATCCGTCGTTCGATGTTGATCCTTCGCTTGCCGGCCACGGTCTCGAACGAGTCTGCGATGGCGCACAATAGCTCGCCCAAGTCGAGCTGGACCGGCCGTACCGGAAGCCCGCCACGATCGGCGCGAGCAAGAACGAGGAGGTCCTCCGCCAAGCGGCCGACGCGGTCCGATTCCTCGGCGGCGCTGTGAAGAGCGGCCAGCAGCTCCCGGTGAGTTCGACTCTTGCTGAGCGCAAGGTCGAGCTCTGCCTTGAGGATGGCCAGCGGCGTTCGAAGCTCATGGCTGGCGTCGTCCACGAAGCGGCGCTCGCGCTCGAGTGCCGACTCCATGCGCTCCAGCATGGAGTTCAGCGTTTCGCCAAGACGGGCGATCTCATCGCCGGTCGCGGGAACCGGGAGCCGCCGACCGGGCTCGCTCGCCGAGATGGCCGCCGCCTCCAAACGCATACGCTCAACCGGACGGAGCGCTGCACCCGCGAGCAAGAAAGCTATCCACGTCGTTGCTCCCAGCGCCGCCGGTGCGCCGAGCCACAGCAGCCTGGCGAGACCGGCAAGCGCCTCTCCTTGCTCCTCCACCGAGGTACCGACTACAAGGACGGTGCCTCCGGCCGAAGCCACCGCAAACAGCCGAGCCGTAACGGTCTCGTCCACGAGTACGACGTCTGCGTCTAAGAACTGTCTTGTGGCGAGACCCTCGAGCTGCCGTGCGGATAGGAGTGGCTCGGTGAGCACTTCACTTGCTTCGAGCACCCGACCTTGGAGATCGACAACTTGAACAAAGGCCATGTCGGGGTCAATGGGTCTGTCTTTGCTGCCGAGGTGGAAACCAGACAGACGGACCGCCCGAGCCCAGCAACGTGTCCGCGCGCAACCTCAGACCCGCGTCAACGTTTCGCAGGAGGTCTGTTTCAAAGCGTACGTAGAGGAGGAGGCCGGTTGCGCCGAGAACGACGGCATTCAACACCGCAAATGCGATTGTGAGCTGAACTCGGATCGGGAGCCTCATCCTTGAGACTCGCGCAGCCGGTAGCCGGCGCCCCGCACGGTTTCTATCGACCTGGCACCAAAGGGACGATCTACTTTCTCGCGCAGGTAGCGAATGTAGACGTCCACCACATTGGAGTCGCCCTCGTAGGCGAAGTCCCACACGTGTTCGATCAACTTCGTGCGGCTCAACACCTGGTCTGGATGGCGCATAAAGAACTCGAGCAGAGCGAACTCCTTGGACGTCAGACTGATCTCTCTTCCAGAGCGCGCCACCTTGTGATTGGCCGGGTCGAGGCTCAGGTCACCAACCTGCAGGACCGTGGGTCGCTCAACGAGCCCTCTCCTGGACAAAGCGCGCACGCGTGCCAACAGCTCGGCAAAGGAAAACGGCTTGGTTAGATAGTCGTCGGCCCCGGTATCGAGCCCGGCCACCCGATCCTCGACAGCATCGCGAGCGGTGAGCATCAATACCGGTGCCCACTGCCCTGAGTCGCGCATTTTCCGGCACACCTCGAAGCCGTCGAAGTCGGGAAGCATGACGTCCAACACGATGACGTCGTAGGGGTTCTCGGTGGCGAGCCAGACAGCTTCGGCGCCGCTTGGGGCGACGTCCACCGCGTGGCCCTCCTCTTCGAGACCGCGCTTAAGCAGGGCGGCCATCTTTATCTCGTCCTCAACGACCAGTGCACGCATGGGATCTAATGAAGCATGACGTTCGCGACATGAGACAAAGATGAGAGGAGGCGTTCTCGCCGCGCTGGCGTCAGATTCCTCACGATTCCGTGCCGACAACCCGCTGCGCCCCCAAAAAAGCGCCCAAGTCGGTCACTACTTCGTCGAGGCGAGTGGTGTCACCCCACGCCCCCAGCAGCTCAAGCTTACCTGTCTTGCGATCGAGACGCGGCTCGGCGCGACCGACCAGGCGGTCGCCGACGAGTATCGGGAGCACGTAATAGCCGAACTCGCGCTTCTCCTTCGGAACATACATCTCGAGCCGGTAGCGAAACTCGAACAGAGCCTCGGCCCGAGTCCGGCCGTGCACAAGGCGGTCGAACGGGGACAGGAGCGTGGCGCGCTCGGGGACGGCAGCGTCACTGATCCCGGGGTGCGCGTGCCACTCTCCCTTGTGGAGCCGGACTCCGAGGGAACGGAATCGCTGTTCCGCAAGCGCACGCTCAGCTTCGGGGAGAGGCACCGTTTCGGTTTCCGGATACCAGCGCTCGGCAATGTCCCAGAGGCGGTGCCCGCTCCGGCGGCCGACGACGGCAATGTGGCCACGCGCCTGAAGTATGTCCACCATCAGACCCACCCGGCGGCTTCCCCACCAGCGATGGTTCCGACGATTCGACTGCAGGGGATCAACGAGCTCCCTCCCCAGCAGTGGCCCGCGGCGCTCCAGCTCGCGCATCACGTAGCGGCGAAAGCCGGCGTTCTCCTTGAGAAAGTCGTGACCACGCCGCTGATTGCTGTTTGTCACGCCGCGTCGGTTTCGTCGCATGCGCGCCCGGATCAGTGGAAGCGATTCCATGGGCCAGATGAACGCGTCCCACTCGAACAGCTTGCGCTCCACCCACAGCAGGCGGTCGAGTTCAACGGTGTCAAAGGACCCAAGCCGGCTCCACAGAACGAGGTGTTGCGGTCTGGCGACCGCCGCAATCGGATCCATTTGCAGAAAGCCGAGCCTGCGAATGGTATCGAGCACTCCTCGGGCGGAGCCCTCGAGCATCTGGGCGCGCACGGCGATGCGTCGGGCCTGTGCTTGGCTCACCACGAGGGGCTTAGTCTGCAAGGAACAAAACCAACTCGTCGACTCCGCCGTATTTGCTTTCGCCCACTATCGTGAAGCCGCACTTCTCCAAGACCCGTAGCGAGCCCACGTTCTGTTTTGCCACATGAGCGCGTAGCGGCGGGCCATCCAAGTCATTGAGAAAGTGAGCCAGTGCCGCGGTGGCAATGCCCTTGCCCCAAAAGCTCCTCCCCATCCAATAGCCGACCTCCCGCTCGCCCTCGTTGTCCCAACTAACGATGTCCCCGGCAACGGAACCTTCGAACAGCACGGTGGCCGCGGTGACCGAATCGTCGGCCAAGATTCGGTGCCAGTGGGCCATATGGGCGCCTCGGTCCCGAGACGGAAACGCTGCCATGCGAAGCGCGTCGGGATCGAGCTGGTGCTCGAAGAACGTTTCCAGATCATCTTCTAGGACCTCACGCAACGAGACGCTTTGTGCAGCATTGGACGCTGCGTCGATCTCTTTCACTCGACCCAAAGTTGGTCGAGCAGCACTCCGAGCTGGGGGTTGCGTTGGTAGTAGTTGCCGACGCGTTCAGAGATCAGGTCGATGCCGCGCTCATTGATCAGAGGAAGCCTGCCGGAGACCTCGTCTGTGACCCACACGCTGTCTGCGCCGGCTGCGGCACCCCCGGGCCGCCCTTGCAGCGGCAGCCGTGAGGCGATCGCCCCACTGGAGGCGTCGATGATACCAACTGAATTCGCCGGCACACGCCTCAGCCCTCCGGGTACCGCGAACCGGTTGAAGGCAACGGCGCCGAGGACGGCGACGGCGAGCAGAGCTCTGAAGCCCGGCCTCGCCGGGCGGGCCTTCTTAGAGGGGGCTTGCGGCAGCGGTGGCAGCGGTCTCTCGGGCGCTATCTCGACCATGCGCACGGGCTCGGCGAGTCCCTTGAGACGAACCGCGCGCCGAGTCACGAAGCGCAGGCCGTCGACACGGCGGGCGAGGCTTACGACGGTCTCGCTCGCGAGGATCTGGCCCGGTTCGGCGATAAGCGCACAACCGTGCCGCCAGGTTGAGTGCCCCGCCGCGGTATCCCCCTTCGATGGGCACGGCTTTCCCGGAGTCGAGGCCGCCGATGCCCACTCCCAACGCGAGGGGCGGGCCCGACTCGGTCGGCGTTCGAAGGCGGGCTTGGAGCTCGACGGCCGCCAGCAGAGCGCCGCGCGCCGAAGTGAACACGGCCAGGGCTTCGTCGCCGCGCAGCTCCAGCTGCCCGCCGAGGTCGGTCACAGCGGCATCGGGGATCTTTGCGAACTTCGCCGCGAGTACCCCGGCGGCTTCGTCCCCGTGCTCCTGAGTGAAGCGCGTGTATCCGCGCACCTCCGCTATCAGGAAGGTGCGCACATCGGCTCCCCGCTCCTCCACTCTCAGCTGCTCTTTGTCGTCCAAGCGCCTGCCTACTGCGGTGTCGGGTAACCGGCATCATCGACGTCGACCAGGTGTGGAGCCGTCAGTGTAGGGGTTTGCAACCGCTTGAGCCATGACCGGTGGCGAGGCGCTGATCATGAAGCGGGGACGACCTCGAATCCGAGCTCCCGCGCCGCCCCCCACAGACGCCGGTCCCAACATGCGAACACCACCGGCTTCGCGCCTTGCGAAATGAACTGCGCCGAAGCAAGCTGGATCGCGTCCGCGCCCCTGAGCGGAAAGTCCTGTACCAGGCCTCCAGCCCTGAACGCAATCACCTCATCGACCTCGACCACCACCAAATTGGCCCAACGGAGCTGGAAATCCTGGTTGGCGCTCGCCTCGCGCCCCTCCGTTGCACGACCCTCCCGTCCAGCGCGGGCGATAGCGGCTAAACACTCGACATAGGTGATTCGAGAGCTTGCCAGTGGTTCATCCCTCAACAGCAGCTCGCCGACGGAATCGCTGCCCACCTCGCGGATGAAGCCCTTGACGAGGGCGCTGGAGTCAAGGTAGATGGTCAGAGTCGATCCTCGGAGATGTAATCAGAGAGCGGGGGGCCGGGTGCCAGCTCGATCAGATTTTCCGGCGGCTCAAACCGCTTGCCAGACCACGAGACACGCCCTTCCGCCATCGCGCGCGCGATGTGCTCGGGGATACCTGCCGGCACAATGCGCGCCACCGGCTTGCCGCGGTCGGTGACAACGATCGTCTCTCCTGCCCGGACCCTGCGCAGGTAACGACTGAGGGAGTTCCTGAACTCTCTAACGCCCACCTCGACCATGTGGCTACATTACCAGTTTAGTAGCCACATCAGAGTGACCGCTATCGTTGGTTCCATGCTGACATTCGGTCCCCCCCCCATGCGCGTGATGCCGGGGGACACCGTCGCAGTGGTGTCGCCGTCGTTCGGTGCGCCGGGGGCTTGGCCGCACCGGGCCGAACGGGGCCGTGCGAATCTCGAGTCGCTCGGCCTGAGAGTCCGGATGATGCCCAATGCCGCGCGCACAGACTCGTGGGCGTCCGCTCCGGCGGAGGCGCGTGCCGACGATCTCCACGAAGCCTTCGCCGACGAATCCATCACCGTGGTGCTGTCCTCCATCGGCGGAAATCATTCGAACCAGGTCCTCCCCTATCTCGACTACGAGCTGATCGGTTCTCATTCGAAGATCTTTCAGGCGTACTCGGACACCACCGTCCTGGCGTGGGCCTTCGCACGGCACGCCGGGCTCAGGAGCTTCTACGGTCCCCCGCTGGTGCTGGGGCTGGCGGAGTACCCGCGGGTGCTCGACTACACCGAGCGCTGGTTGCGGGCCGCGTGGTTCGGGACCGAGCCGCTCGACTTCTCCGCCTCCGAGCAGTGGACCGACGAGTTCTTGGACTTCGATGAGCAGAAGGACCTCGAGCGCGCACGCCGGTTGCTGCCCAACAAGGGATGGGTGACCCTTCGGGAGGGTGCCGCGCAGGGGCCACTGATCGGGGGCTGCCTCGAGACGATCTGCTGGCACTTGAAGGGTTCGAGTGAGTGGCTCGATCTCTCCGGGTGCATCTTGTTTCTCGAGACTTCGGAGGAAGCGCCGAGCCCCGAAACGGTCGACGCCTACCTCACCGACCTCGAGCAGCTCGGTGTGTTCGAGGACATCACCGGGCTCTTGATGGGCCGGCCCGCGTACTACAAACCCGAAGACGTCGGCGTTCTGTGGGAAGTAGTTCAGCGCCGCACGGAATCGGGCGGTATCCCAGTCATGGCGAACCTCGACATAGGGCACACGGACCCCCTACTCACGATCCCCATGGGAGCGGCGGCTTATCTCGACGCAGGCGACCACGTGTTGCGCGTTACGGAGGATGCCACGTCAAGCAGATAGCTACCGATCGGTCATCCCGTTCGAACCTTGCGTCTGTAACCACGCCACAGGTGGTTGCGGCCACAATGTTGCCGATCAGCGCTCTCGGGCTCGCTGGAACACGGCGTCGAGCATGGCTTCGGTGAGCTTGCCGGTGAACGTGTTCTGCTGGCTCGGATGATAGGAGCCGAGCAGGTGGTAGCGGCCGAGATCAGTCTCGGCCAGGTGGCCGAAGCGGGGGCGCGGCCGGGGCACGACTGCGCCCACGTCTACCGCTGCGCGCAGGCAGGAGCTCCATGCGAAGCTCCCGAGCGCCACGATTACCTGCACTCGATTCAATAACTCGAGCTCGCGCACGAGATAGTTGTGGCAATTGTCCCGCTCCTCTGTCGTGGGCTTGTTGGCCGGTGGAGCGCAACGCACTGCGGCGGTGATGTAGGCATCCTCTAACCGGAGTCCGTCTCCGATGTGATGCGAGTCCGGCTGGTTGGCCCAGCCGGTGCGGTAGAGCGAGCCGAACAACCAGTCGCCGGAGCGGTCCCCGGTGAAGATGCGCCCGGTGCGGTTGCCGCCGTGGGCGGCCGGCGCAAGCCCCACGATAAGCATGTGGGCGTTGGGGTCTCCGAAACCGGGCAGAGGCCGGCCCCAGTAATCCTCGTGCGCGAACGCGGCCCGCTTGTTCTTGGCCACCGTCTCGCGCCATTCGACCAGCCGGGGGCACGCGCGACAGGTGATCACGTCGGCGGTTACGGCCTCCAGGGACTTTGCCGGATCGCTCACCGGGCAAGTATCGCGGCCGCCGATTCCGCCGTCCTCATATGACAGAATAGAGGCGAGGTGACATAAAGACAAAGAGGAGGCGAAATGATTGAAAGTTACGGAGTGGGTGAGGCAAAGAGGCGTTTCGCAGAGCTGATCGAGCGAGTCGGGCACGGGGAGCGGTTCTTGATCTCAAAACGGGGCCGGCCGGCAGTAGCACTCGTACCCCCCGACGAAGTTGCCGGAGCGGATCCCGAAGTTCGGCCACTAGGGCTCGCCGCGGTGGCCGGAGCCCTTGCGGACTGGGACGAGCTCGAAGCCGTGACAACGGAGATCTACGCATCCCGCCGGCGAGCGCGCGACCGACCGGCCCCCGACCTTTCTTGACATGTACTGTTTCGACACGGACATCATGAGCGCCGTCCTCGGGCGCAAACCTCCCTTACACCTCATCAGACGGCTGGCGAGTCTGCCTGCGGAGAGGCAGCTTACGACTGCCATCACCGTGGGAGAATTGCTCTACGGAAGTGCGAAGCGAAACAGCGCCCAACTCACCGCTCGAGTGCGTACAGTGATCCTATCGGCAGCTGAAGTTCTGCCGTTCGACGAGGCGGCTGCCCAGATCTATGGATCGCTTCGCGCCGACCTGGAATCGCAGGGGCGACGTTTGGCCGAGCCCGATCTCCGAATCGCATCCATTGTTCTCTCTCGAGACCTGACTCTGGTAACGGGCAACGTCCGCCACTTCGCCCGAGTCCCCGAGCTCAGAGTGGAGAACTGGCTCAAGAACTGAGCTCGGTGAGCCACGCCGGCGTTTTCGGCGGAAGGCAGTCACTACGGACTGCCGCGCCCCAGCCGATTGAACCCAAGCCTCGCCATCGTTCTGCGCCATTGGTAAGCCCCGCCAAAACTTCGATCAGCGCGAGAGAGGCCGCGTGCCGGCCACCCAAACTGGCACCACTACCTGAAGACCTTTCGCGGCTATCTGCTCGAGACCAGCGATCCGCTGAAGGATCGCGAGAATAGAAGTGGGGTGGGGACGTGGAGGTTTGGTCCTCCGGCGACATCGCGGGGGCCGTGAGGAGGAGGATTTCGAGGCCGGAGCCCGAACATTGTCGCCCCAACCACCTGGGGAGTGGTTGGGGACGCAAAGTTGGGCCGAAGAGGGCCGAAGAGGGCCGAAGAGGGCCGGGGACTCAGCCCCGGGCCGCGGCCTGAATCTGCTCCCAGGCCGCGGCCACATGCCTCAGCTCGGTGCGGGCCTGACCGATCGACATCCGCAGGACGGTGCGGTCGTTCAACTTCGTGTGGGTGAGGTATAGCTTGCCCGACGAGTTGAGGTGCTCCTGAAGCTCGTGGTTGACCTCGTCGCCGCCCCGGTGCCGGAAGCAGACGAGGTTCAGATGCACCGGCGCGCACAGCTCGAAGTCGTCCGAGGCCTCCACCCACGACGCGAACGAAGAAGCGAGCTCGACGTGTCTGCGGATCATCGCCCGCAACTCTTCCGCTCCGTAGGAGCGCAGCACGAACCACAGCTTGAGCGATCGGAAGCGGCGGCCGAGCGGCACCTGCCAGTCGCGGTAGTCGATCACCTCCTTGCTGTCCGAAGCCTGGTTTCGCAGATACTCCGGCAGCACGCTGAGGGCATCGATCAACGCGGTTCGGTCGGCCACGTAGAAGCAGTCGCAGTCGAAGTTCGTAAGAAGCCACTTGTGTGGGTTGAAGCAAAAGCTGTCGGCCAGATCCAACCCGTCGAGGAAGCCCCGGTGCTCGGTGCAGATCGCCGCACTCCCGGCCATGGCGGCGTCCACGTGCAGCCAAGCGTCGTGCCGGCGGCAGATGTCCGCCACCGGGCGCAGCGGGTCGAACGCCATCGACGATGCCGTTCCGGAGGTGGCCGCGACCAGACAGGGAGTGGCTCCTGCCGCTACGTCGGAAGCGAGCCCGGCTGCGAGGGCATCCGGGCGCAAGGCGAAGTCGTCGTCGACGTCCACAAGCCGCAGAGCGTCATCCCCGAATCCGGCGATGCGGACGGCCTTCTCAATGGACGAGTGCGCGTGGGAAGAGGTGTAAACCTTGAGGTCGCCGGGACTGGCCCGATGGCGTGCCGCGACCAGTGCGCAGAGTGCGGCGCTCGACGCGCTGTCCTGGATGACGCCGCCGCCGGGACCAGAGGAGCGAAACTCTTCCGGCAGGCCCATGAGATCGACGAGCCAGTCGAGCATGTGGGTCTCGAGCTCGGTGCAGGCAGGGCTCGTTGCCCACAACATTCCCTGAACACCGAGACCGGCGGACACCAGCTCGCCGAGGATCGCCGGTGGGGAGGCGTTGGCGGGGAAATAGGCGAAGAAGTTGGGCGACTGCCAGTGAGTGATGCCAGGCATGATGATGTCGTCGAGGTCTTCGATGATGTCCGCAAAAGGCTCGCCGTGCTCGGGCGCATGTTCGGGAAGCCGGGCACGCACATCACCCGGCGACAATTGCGAGGCAACCGGATAGTTCTCGACACCCTCCATGTATGCAGCGAGCCACTCAATAACGGCATGGCCATGCTTGCGGAACTCATCCGGAGACATGTGCCCGCCGGGCGCCATCAGCACCGGGCCCCGCGGCTACTCTTCGCCGAGGTAGGCCTTGCGCACCTGATCGTTGCCCAAGAGCTTCTTGCACTGATCTTCGAGGACGATCTCACCCGACTCGAGCACGTAGCCCCGATCGCCTATCTGCAGTGCGAGGTGGGCGTTCTGCTCCACGAGCAGGATCGTGATTCCCTGCGAGTGGATCTCCTTCAAGAGCTCGAAGATCTTCTCAACGAACTTGGGCGCCAGTCCCATCGAAGGCTCGTCGAGCATCAAAACCCTCGGCCGGGACATGAGGGCACGTCCTATCGCCAGCATCTGCTGCTCGCCTCCGGACAGGGTTCCGCCCGCTTGCTTGGCTCTCTCCTTGAGCACAGGAAAGAGCTCGAAGATGCGCTCGTAGTCCTCTTTGATCTCCTTTGAGTCCCGCCGCGCAAAGGCGCCCATCGTAAGGTTCTCGGTAACGCTCATGCGAGGGAATATCCGCCGTCCTTCAGGCGACTGGCAGACGCCGAGCTCGACGATCTGGTGCGGGGAAAGTCCATGGATCGGCTCGCCATCGAAGACGATCTCGCCCCGATAGAGAAGCTTGATGCCGGAGATGGTATTCAGGGTCGTGGTCTTCCCCGCCCCGTTGCCACCGATGAGCGTCACAAGCTCGCCGTCGCCGACTTCGAGCGACACGCCGCGCACGGCCTCGATCCCACCGTACCGCACCCGGACTTCCTTCAACTCAAGGAGAGCTGTGGCCACCATCGTCTCCTGTTCCGTCGTCGGAAGAACTGCTCCCTAGGTAAGCTTCGATCACCTTCGGATCGCGCTGCACGTGCGCGGGGGCGCCGTCTGCGATCTTCTTTCCGTGGTCGAGTACGGCGACACGATCGCAGATGCCCATCACGACCTTCATGTCATGTTCGATCACGAGAATCGTCACACCCCGCTTGCGGATCTTTCCGACGAGGTCAATGAGGCCTTGCTTCTCCGTGGGGTTCATGCCCGCGGCCGGTTCGTCCAGCAACAATAGGCTGGGCTTAGTAGCGAGGGCTCTGGCGATTTCGACACGCCGCTGGTCTCCATAGGAAAGGTTGCCGGCTAGCTCGTTCGCGAACTTAAGGATCCCTACGAATTCGAGCATCCCCTGAGCTTGTTGGTAACCGTCATGCTCCTCTCTACGAAGCCGCGGACTTCTAAAGATGGCGTCGAAGACATTCGTGCGGTGATGCGCGTCCGTGCCCACTACCACGTTTTCCAGAGCCGTCATGTTCTGGAACAGACGGATGTTCTGAAACGTCCTTCCAATTCCGCCCTGAGTGATCTCGAACGGCTTGCGCGCTCTTGTCCCTATGCGCAAGAAGCCCTTGGCGACAAGCAGGTCGTCTTCGCCGAAAAGGATCTTGCCGTTGGTCGGAGGATAAATGCCCGTCACCAAATTGAAGAGCGTGGTCTTGCCGGCGCCGTTGGGGCCGATGAGACCACGGATCTCCTTCTCTTCTATGTCCAAATCGACGCCGTCTATGGCGACGAGGCCCCCGAACGTCTTCGTCACGCCGCTGGCTTCTAGGACCTTCATGCAGTGGCCGTTCCCTTGGGGGGCTCGACGTCGTCTATCTCGGTCACCTCTACGCCGGACATCAGCTCCGCTTGACGGCGCTTTGAAGGAAGCAAGCCCTGAGGACGAAAAATCATGACCACAATCAAGGCGAGTCCAAAGAGGAAGAAGCGATAATCTTCC
Organism: Actinomycetota bacterium; assembly: GCA_035646635.1. GTDB lineage: Bacteria > Actinomycetota > CADDZG01 > CADDZG01 > WHSQ01 > JACDAL01. Next base: position 11,650 of record DASRPA010000222.1, read on the forward strand.
AGCGGGCGAAAGATCTCCGGCAACACCACGATGAGTGCTGCGCCCAGGAGCGATCCGGCGATAGAGCCCATGCCACCAATGACCACCATGCTGAGAATCAGGATCGACTGGATGAGGCTGAAAGTCGGGGGGTTGATGAAGGTGATCTGTTCGGCGTAGACCACGCCGCCTACTCCTGCGGTACAGGCTCCTATGGCAAAGGCGGTCAGCTTCATGCGCATGACCGGCACTCCCATCGCCTCCGCCGCGACCTCGTCCTCGCGAATCGCAACCCAGGCGCGCCCGATCCTCGACTTATCCAGCATGTTTATTGCGATGATCCATAGAACGACGAATGCGAGTAACAGCCAATAATACTTGATATCGATCAAGGTGCCCCACTCAATGTCGATGCCGCCCACCTTTATCGCGGGATGGGGTATACCCCTGATCCCACGCGGCCCGCCCGTGAAGGAGTCCAAGTTGTTGGCCGTGATGCGGACGATCTCGCCGAACCCCAGGGTCACGATCGCGAGATAGTCGCCTCGCAGGCGAAGGGTCGGCGAGCCGAGGACTATCCCCGCGAGCACCGCAACCCCCAGGGCGACCAGGAACAAGAGCCACATCCACATTTGCCATTCGGGCTCAACAGGGTTCTCCGCACCCGACGCCAGTGCTTGGCCGTAGTCCTGAGCACCGGTCAGTATCCCGGCCGTGTAGGCGCCGATGGCCCAGAAAGCCACATAGCCCAGGTCGAGTAGACCCGCAAAGCCCACCACCACGTTGAGGCCGAGGGCGAAGAGAGCGAACAGCATGACGCGCGCCAGGGTGCTGCCGCTGGTGGCGAGCTCGAGCCATAGTGGCACGTCGAAGACGTCGCCGGTGTAGGGCAACAACAGGGCCAATCCGATGAGGAGCAGGGCGGCGACCGGCTTCGTCCACTTGCCGTTCTCCTCGTACCAGTGCTTGAACACCGCCCACCGCTTCGAGACGGGCGCCAAGCTCTCGCCCAGAGCGGACTTGGCGCGCCTCGACGCGACTATGCGCGACTCACGGAGCCTCTGCCTCTGTTGCTGCCAGGCCCGCTGCTTCTTGCGAGGGCGCGGCCTGCGATCCTGCGATTCGGGGCGCTTCTCGGCCTCAGTCATCCACTCACTCTTTCCCCCAGCAGTCCAGTCGGCCTGAACATGAGCACAACGACCAGCACGATGAAGGCCGTCACGCTCGTCCACTGAGCGCCCAGGCAGGGGACCGAGTAGGCCTCAACGAGACCGAGGAGCAGTCCCCCGAGCATCGCCCCCCGGATGTTTCCAATGCCTCCGAGCACCGCGGCTGTGAATGCCTTGATCCCCGGAATGAAACCTATGAACCAGAAGGCCGGCGCCCCCAGGACGATGATGTAAAGGAGCCCCGCCGCGCCGGCCATGACCCCGCCGACGAGGAAGGTGACGACGATCACTCGATCGATGTCGACGCCCATCATGGCCGCGGCCTCAGCATCCTGGGACACGGCCCGGATGCCCCGGCCGAAGTGGGTCTGATTGATGAATCGGTCGAGGATGAACAGCATCGCGATCGCGACCAGGACGACGAGGATGCGCTTGTTGGTGATCGCGCTTCCAAAGGCGGTGAACAAGGTCTGCGTCGCCATGACCTCGGGAACCGGCCTGGGCGCGGCACCCGCGATCGCCGGGAGCTTGAAGAAGAGGAGGTAATGCTGACCGTCCATCAGGACAAACAGGTACTGAAGGAACAGAGAGGCACCGATCGCGCTGATGAGATAGGAAAGCCGTGGCGCTCCCCGTCTTCTGAGGGGCCGGTAGGCTAATCGCTCGAGCAACACCGCCACCCCTCCCGAAGTCGCGGCGCAGATCACGAGTGTTCCCAGGATGATCAGGATCAGAGCAAGCCCGGCCTGAGGTTCCGTCACCCCGAACAAGGTGCCCAATGCGTACAGCGCCGCGAAGGTAGACACCATGAAGACCTCGGAGTGCGCAAAGTTGATGAGCTGCAGCACTCCATATACGAGGGTGTAGCCGAGCGCGATCATGGCATAGATCGATCCCAGCGTCATACCGTTGCGAGTCTGTGCCGCAAACTGGTCGCCGACGCTGGTAACGCACTCAGTTATCAGGTCCACTAGCCCTCCAAGACCCGGTTGAAATAAACACGGGGCAGCTTAGTGCAGCCACCCCCTGCCTTCCAGCTTCCCTTTCGTGCCCCTAGCCGCCCAGAACTTCGGGAGCGCTGCCCAAGGACTCGACCTCACCGCCGGTGACCTCATAGAAGTGATAGAGAGACTCCGGATTCTTGGCTGTGACCTCGTGGTTCTCGTCGAACGCATAAGGCTTGGCTTCGCCCTCGTAGGGGCTGTCGACCGTGAGGCCGTCGAGGTACTGCTTGATGCCCTCCCGGATGCTCTCGGGGTCCTCCGCGCCGTCTTCGATCGCCTGCTTGATGCCCTCTCCGATCATCGAGGCCACGTCGTAGCCCTCCGCCGCGTACACGGGCACCGATGACGCCTCGCCGCCGACCTCCTGGTTGTACTTGTCGATGAACGCGCCGCCGATATTGGTGGGGGCGCTCAGGTGGACCTTATCCGCCCCCTCTCCGGCGAGGTCGATGAAGGTGGACGACAGTGAGCCATCGCTCGACATCATCGGGATCTGAAGACCGGAGTCGCGCGCCTGCTTGACGATCTTGCCAAAGTCGGCGTCGTAGCCGCCAAAATAGAAGGAGTCCGCGCCCGAGGCCTCGACTGCGCTGATCAGCGCGGAGAAGTCCTCCTCGCCCGTGGTGATGCCTTCGAACCCGGCTATCTCGACTCCTCCCTCCTCGGCGGTGTCACGAGCGGTCTCGGCCAGGGGTTGCCCGTACTCCTGCTTGTCGTGAGACACAAACAAACTCTTGACCTTAAGCACTTCGACCAAGTACTGACCCACGAGAGTCCCCTGCCCCTGGTCGTTTCCGACCGCGCGGTACCAGTAATCCCAACCCTCTTCCCTGAGCGAGGTCCCGGTCGCCGAGGCGGTCACGAACGGGATGGCGGCGTCGTTGTAGGTGTCCCCCGAGGCGACCGACTCGCCCGAGAAGGCGGGGCCGTGGATCGCCACGGTCTCGGGGTCGCTCACCGCCTGTTCCACGATCTGGGGGGCGTTGGCGGGATCGCCCTGCGTGTCCCCCTCCTTGAACGTAATCTCCGCGGCAAAGGATTCGTCGGCGTTGAGCTCATCGAATCGCACCTGGGCCGCCTGGAAAGAAGGAATTACCAAGTAGTTGACC
>DASRPA010000223.1:0-26204 GCA_035646635.1 Actinomycetota bacterium
ACGTTATGCGGATCACTCTCGGTTCCAAAGGCGACTACGCAGTCAGAGCCGTCCTCGACCTCGCACGTGCCCACGGTGGGCCCCGGCGCAAGGCTCGTGAGATCTCGGACAAGATGGACATACCGCCTAAGTACCTACCCCAGGTGCTCGCGGACCTGATCAAGGCCGGCTTGGTCGAATCGCTCGCGGGGCCGGGCGGGGGGTACTCGTTGTCCCGAGGGCCGGCTGACATCTCGCTACTCGAGATCGTCGAAGCAGCAGAAGGCCCGGTCCGTAATCGCAAGTGTTTGATGCGCGGAGGCCCGTGCCATTGGGACGACGCCTGCTCGCTCCATGCAGCGTGGACCAATGCGCAAGAGAAGATGGTCGCCGAGCTCGCCAAGACCACTTTCGCCGAGCTCGCCCGTCAGGACGAGCCTTTCGAGGAGCGTAACCAACAACTAGTAGCGAATCCCGTAACTGCCACATAAGGAGAAGAGAAGAGACGTGACGCGACGACATGAAACGCTGATACCGCTGACACACGACCACCATCACGCGCTCGCGCAGGCCCGACGGCTCCAAGACGTTGCCAACTTGACCGACCAGGCCCAACGTCGAACCCTCGCCAACGACTTCATCAACTTCTACTTCGGGCGGGCCGTGCGTCATTTCCATGAGGAAGAAGAGCTGTTCTTCGCTCCACTCATCGACGAGCCTCAAGCGCGCGATCTGGTCCTGCGTGCCGTGAGTGACCACCTCCGGCTCCACGCGCTCGTTAGGACGATCAAACGTCAGCTCTCCGATGGGGAGGCCGATCAACAGATCCTCGGTCAGATATCGAAGCTCCTCACCGAACACGTGCGGTTCGAAGAGCAGGAACTGTTCCCTCTGGTAGAGCAACTGGTCCCTGAAGACCAGCTCAGAGACCTAGCCACCGCAGGTCGCCGCGATGTCTGAACCACAACAGCAGGTCTAGGAAGCCGAACCCAACGTGGCGCGCATAGAGATCGGGTCAGCGACCGACGATCCCCGGGACTTGGGTCGCCCGCTCATGAGCGATCACAACCTCAGCGCCCGCCTGTGGGCGACGGCGGCCGTGGCCGCGGTGCCCATCGCATCAGCCCTGAGGATCGGCTGGTGGCTGCCGGTCCATCTCGCCATGCTGGGGGCCGCGTCCCAGGCGATCGTCGGCGGACAGCTGATGTTCTCGACCACTCTAGGCCTCTCACGCGGCCCAGCGCGGTCACGGTCTTTGACGCAGCTCGGTCTCTTGAACCTGGGGGCGGCCCTCGTGGTGGGGGGCCGCATCTGGAGCTGGCCCGGTGTCCTCGCGGCAGGCGCCTCCATCTTCATCGCGACCATCTGCTGGGTGACATGGCAGGTCCATCTGTTGTGGCGCCGGTCGATCAACCGGCGCTTCTCGATCACAGGCACGTTCTACCGATTGGCTGGTCTGAGCATCATCGTCGGCGCATCGATAGGCGGCGCGCTCGGTATCGGCGCCTTCGACGACGCATCGCCGTACCTCGCGCACCGGGGCGTACACATGACCCTCAACGTCCTGGGGTGGGCGGGGCTGACGATCGTGGGAACAGCCGTGACGCTCCTACCGACGATCCTTCATGTTCGAGCTCCGAAACTCCACACCATCCGCGGCGCTCCGTGGCTGATGTTCGGCGGCCTAGCGCTGCTGTCGGCGGGAGCGACGCTGGGCCAAGAACTCCTCGCTGGTGCCGGGATGGTCTGTTACGTCGTCGGACTCATCGCGTTCGGGATCTACGTGAGGCGGATCCTCGTTGTCCCTCGTCGCCGCAAGATCCCGACCGCCGCCCTGCACCTGATCGCGGCGTTCGTTTGGTCGGCAGTAACAAGCGTGGGGCTCATCGTGTCGTTCACGCTTGCAGATCCGTCGTTGACACGCGACGTGCTCGTCGTCGGTGGCGCCAGTGGCTTCGTCTTCCAAGCGCTCATCGGGGCGTGGTCGTTCCTGCTTCCTAGCACTCGCCCACCTGTGCCAGAACGGCGACGCAGGGAGTTGATCGCGATGGAGCTAGGAGGACGACCTCAGGTGCTCGCGTACAACGCTGGGCTCGTAGCGGTCCTGATCGGGTTGCAGACGAATATCGATAGTTCGCTGGCGGGTATCGTCCTGACTTGGAGCGCCGCCGCGTGGGCTATCGGAAAGTCGTGGTCCTTCCGGCTACTGGCCACGTTTCCTTCGGTTCGGGCCTACAGCGAACGCTGGTGGGCGCCACCCGAGGGCTGACCGTCGTCGCGATGCGACCAGCCCCATCCCTTCCTACTGCAAGCGCCGGCCTGAGATCGGCGTGGCTTCGATGCACACGAAGTTCTCCTTGTCTCCTTCGGCCCACGGCACCAGCGGAAGGCGACGGACGCGCTGGAGCTCTTCGGGATCAGTAACGGGTGAGCTTGTCCTCTCACGACGACGCTCCAACCAATCTGCCAGCTCGGCTCGACCCAGTCGACCTCGAACGCCACACTACTTATGAACCGCCGCATGGAACTTGGTCCCCGGGTCCGTGCGGAACACGACGTTGCCGCGGTCGATCGCATAGTTCACCGGGAAGATCACGGTGTGGGTGCCGAAAAGTCGATTGTGCTCCCTGAACAGGTCTATCGACCAACGGCTGAGCAGTCGTTCGGGTGACATACGCTCCTTCGCCATGAAGCCAAAAACGCGCCAGTTCGTCATCCTGTCCCTGCTCTACTGGGCCCTGCGCCGACTGCTCGAACTCGTCGTCCTGATGCTTCGCTCCGACGAGGCCAAGGAGGTCGAGATCGTGGTGCTGCGCCACGAGCTTCATGTGCTCAAACGCCAGGTCGGCAGGCCGCAGGTTCGCCTCGCCGACCGCGCCCTGCTCGCGGCCGCGAGCCGCGTCTTGCCCAAGGCCCGCTGGCCCACGTTCTTCGTACGCCCCGAGACGATCTTGACCTGGCACCGCAAGCTGGTGGCGCGCCGCTGGACATACCCCAGAAAGAGAGGTCGTCCGCCTACGCGCGCCGACATCCGGTCCTTGATCGTCCGCCTCGCCAGGGAAAACGAGACGTGGGGCTACCGCCGCATCCAGGGCGAGCTCCTGGGCCTGGGCATCAAGGTTGCGCCGAGCACGGTGTGGACAGTCCTGCGCCAAGCCGGCATCGATCCCGCGCCGATGCGCGCGGGCTTGAGCTGGACAGCGTTCCTGAAGGCCCAGGCCGCAGGCATCATCGCTTGTGATTTCGTGACGGTGGACACGGTGTTCTTGCGCCGCATGTTTATCCTGTTCTTCATCAAGATCGATTCTCGCCGGGTGCTCCTCGGTGGCGTCACGTCCAACCCCGACGCCTCCTGGGTCACTCAGCAGGCGCGAAACCTCGTGAGCCAGTCGGAGATAGTCCCGTTTCGTTTTTTGATCCGCGACCGCGACGCAAAGTTCGCAGACGGTTTTGACGAGGTGTTCCGGTCAGAAGACGTGCAAGTCATTCGGACGCCGATCAAGGCGCCACTGGCCAACGCATTCGCCGAGCGGTTTGTCGGCACGCTGCGGCGAGAGTGCCTCGACCGTACCCTCATCCTCGGAAGCGGCCATTGGAGTCGGTCCTCAGGATCTACGTCGATCATTACGACGGCCACCGGCCGCACAGGTCGCTGAGCATGGAGCCCCCGTCTCCTCGTCATCCTTCGGTGTTGGACGGCGCGCTGCCAGACAGTGTGGTGAAGAGGGAGCTGCTCGGCGGGCTGATTAATGAGTATGAGCGAGCAGCATGAAAACCACCGCGATCGAGTTTTCGGCACGCACACGCAACTTTCGGAGCGAGAACCTCACGCCCTCACTCTTGGAGAAGTTCAGCGCATCGTCAATCCCTGGATCGGAGTGGAGGGGGGCTATTTAGGCGTGTGGGGTGCATTTATTCAGTTCCAGGCCCCTGACCTGCGGTTTGTTCGTCCTCGGGAGCGAGCTTCCTCCGTTCCTTGAACCTCGGTGCGGTGCTGTTTGATCGGAGGGCTGGCCTCGGAACCTTCAACTGAAGCTCGAGCCTTTGGCGACGGGCACCGTATAAGGCCGCTGATCAAAGTCGATCGGACCTTCTGAACTCTTGCGCCCCGTCCGCTAAATAGCTGGTCAGGTACCGGAACCTAATAAATGCACCCCACAGGATGGTGGCCGCGTCGGCCCCGCGGCAGCCAACAAGGGCCTGGCGCTGTTCCCTCGGCGGCTCGGGGGCACCCAGCTCAAGACCTCCGGCCGCGATGCCGGCGACGACTTCAGTCGTGCCTCCCGATGACAGTGTTCCGGATACATCGGTGACAACACAGGTGCGCTATGCCCTGTCCTTCCGGCGTTCCAATCGCCACCAAGCAAGTGCTAATGGCACCCATACCCAGATGGCCAGAGCGCCCAGCATGACGACCGCGGCACCTTGATCTCCGAAGCGCGCATCGAGGTAAGCGCCGAAGGGCCCGAGCTGGATCCCCTGAGCGTCGGAAGCGAGCAAGGCCAGGACGCGGACCGTCTCGATGGGATTGAGCAGGATCACTACCAGCAGTGCGGATGGGCCGAGGTGGATGGACGGTCCCAGCCCGGCGAGAGCGAGGTCTACTCCGAGAGCCATCAAGAACCAGATGGTGACCGCCCAGCCCGCCGCCTGACTCTGCCCTTCGGTCATGCACGAGATGGCAACGCCGATCGCCACCGATGCAGCCGCCACCGCGAGCGTCGATGCGGCTATGGCGATGAGAGCTCCGACATCGGATGCATCCGCGACGGCTCCGAAGATGACGCCGGCTGCTCCGAGCCCCACGAGGATGATCAGCCATAGCGCGCCCAGGGCCCCCAGGAAGAATCCTCCGACGACGGAGCGGGTCGCTAATGGTTGGACCAGGATCATCCCCAAGATCCCGCGCTCTCGCGCGCCGGCTATCGATGAAGCGCCGAGCAAGAGGCCGAGGAGCGGCGCGAGGAGCATGGCGAACCCGATGAGGCCTGCGGAGGCGGGACCGGCGCCCGAAAGCCCCAACTCGCGCGCGCTTTCCAGACCAAGCAAAGCCACGGCCGACGCCCCCGCCGCGAACGCGATGCCTCCGCCGAGGACCCATCTGGTTCGGACCGCACGACGAACTTCCCAGGCCGCAAGAACGAGTGTCCCCTTCATGAGCTTGCTCGCTGGGTTCCGAGTGCAGCCGTCGGGAGGGCCGTTGAGAGTTGTCCGGCAGGGAACGTCCCTATCTCCTGGAGGGATCCATCGCCGAGGATGAGAACCCGCTGGGCGATGCCCTCAAGATCGTCCGAACGGGGGCTGGTGACCAGGGCCGCGCCCCCTTGGTCGATCACCGTGCGTAACGCCTGCCAGGTGAGGCCCACACCCACGTCGTCGAGGTTGGCGATCGGTTCATCCAGTAAGAGCAACCGGGGGGTTCCGAGTAGAGCTAGGGCGATTGCCACCCGCTGGCGCTGGCCGCCGGACAGAACACTGAGGGGTGCGTCGAGTGGCGGCAGGAACCCGTCAGGCATGTGATCGGGATGTGGATCCACCCCCCGTAGACGAGCAAAGAATCTCAGGATCTCTCTGACGGTAAGAGGTTCGTCGAGCTGTATCCCCTGGGGGAGATAACCGATGCTCCGTCTGATGTCCTTGCCGTCGGGCAGATCCTTGCCCTCCATCCGGGCGGAGCCGCGGAAATCACTCAAACCGGCCAGGCATCGCAGCAAGGTGCTCTTGCCGCTAGCGTTGGCTCCTCCTACGCACATGATCTCCCCGGGCTGCAGCGAGAAGGAGAGACCCTGAAGCACCGTCTTTCTGCCGAACGACTTCGTCAACCCATGGACCTCGAGCAGCGCCGTTGTCGTCTCATACTCTGGCATGGGCTGCTCCTCCCCAGTGGCGCGCTCTACCTAGACGCAACTTCCACAGCGACCCGCCCGCAGTGATGAGGACTAGCATCGCTCCGGCGCCCACGACCACCCCGGACTCTCCTTCGCGTTCATCTCTCGGAAGGGGAGGAGATAGGGGTGCCATAAGGGGCGCCCTGTCGACGACCAATGGAGAGCGGCCGGTCCATCTCTGTTGCACAGCATCTGCCAACCGGAAAGCAGGGCTGGTCGCCAGGGCCGCCAGTACGGGAGCGCGCTCTATCCGGCTGCTTATGATCCCGCTCTCTTCATGGGGAAGGTCGCCCAGCCCGTCGCCATCGCCGTCGAAACCTCGGTAGCCACTCCAGAAGTTGCCGGCCCCCTCGTCCATCCACTCAACCTTCAACCTTGGTCCGGAGCCTTGGGCCGATACCGTAACGACGTTCTCCACGATGCTGTTACCGGCGAAGGCCGCTGCGGCGTTAGGGAACAACGCGATGCCGGTTTGGTTCAAGGCGATCGTGTTGAGGAGCAGGCGGTTATCACCAGAAGCCGCCCCCGCCGGACCTTCGACCTGCAGCCCGACCCGATTCTCGGTCATCACGTTCCGTCCTATCTCCACTCCGGTTACATCCCGCAACAGCACTCCGAATCCCGTGGCCGGCGAGGTGTGACGCGAGAAGGTGTTCCGGAGCATGACGACCGGACCCCCGTACATCAGCACCGCGCCGGACAGGTTGTTCTCGAAGCGACTTTCGCTCACTGCCAGGTACCGGGCGTACATGGCGTGAAGCCCGTAACGAGACCCAGTGACGATTGCGTGGTCGATCGTTGCATCGGTGCCGAACGATAGATAGATACCGTCGCGCGCGCCTTTGATCCGTACGCCCCGGATCAAGACCCCCCGGGCATCATTGAGCGAGATCCCGTCTCCGCGCATTGATGCTGATGACGGCTCGTGGTCGCTAAGAGCGTGCCGTTCGTCTGTGAGTCTGGTACCGGCGCGTCCGATGATCACGCTGTTCACGATTCGCGTCGACCTGGCGTGAGCGACCGCGATGCCCGTGTAGGAGTCCTCGACCCGTACGTCGTCGAGCAGGACATCGTCGCCATCGATCAAGATCCCGGCCGGACTACCGACCGGGCCGGTGCCACTGCCGGTGATCGTCAGCCCTTGGACCACGACTCCAGACGAGCGTAAGGTAAGTACCGTGCCGGTGCCCGAACCCTTCAGGACGGCGCCTTTCTGACCAACGAGCGTTATCGGGACGTCGACCACGAAGTTTCCTGCATAGACACCCGCCCCCACGACGATCGTCTCGCCGCCCCGGGCCGCGGATATGCGCTTCGTTAGTTCCGCTCCTGCCTGTGTCGCGGTTACGTCTGTTGATCCGTCGCTGTGTGAGGAGTGACCCTCGGCGTGCGGGTCACGCTCTTGCGCCGACCAGACAAATGTAAGCACGGTTGCGGCGAGCAAGAACGAGACCACCGAAGCAGCAATCTTCACGCGCTGTCCTTCTCTTTCCGTCCCTGGCAGATCCGAGGGCCGAAGCTCAGCACTGCTGCTGCGAGCATGAAGGCCGCCAACCCCAGACCCGGATACGACCATGTGACGAAATTGAAGGTCTTGGTCGGTCCCACGACCCACGGAGTGAAAGGAGGTACCCGGAGGGCGGCATCAGAGTCGAGGTTGTGACCGTACTGGAATAGCCGGAATTGAATGTCGGCAAGCACCCCGACCGGGATAGACCACATCACGATCCTGGCCAGCCTCCCAGCCAACCTCTGCCCGAAGACGGTGCTGGTGACGATCGCAACGATCGCGGCCCCCAGCACGTATGCCCACAGCGCTAGCTCGGGGAAGTCTTGGAGATCGAATGGCGCCATCCCGATGTAGTGGTTGAGTGCGTTGATCTCGGCCAGATCACCCGCTACTCGTGTGCCGTAAGCGTCGATGCCTAAGCCCTCCGGGTACTGCGGAGCTTTCAACCGCGAGTGCCAGAGCGGAAACAATGTCGATCCCGCGACGAGCGCCGTGGCCACGATCCCACAGGCGATCTGTGCCGGGACACCCGCGCGAACGGCGGAACCTTTCCGTGTGGATCGCTTGACCGTTCGCGGGGTGATGTCCATGGTTATCGTTCCGGTCTGGCGATCAACCTTCGACCGTGAGGGTGCCTTCCATGCCCTCTTCTCGGTGCCCGGGGACAGAGCAGAAGAAGGTGTACGTCCCCGGATCCAGCTCGACCTCTCCAGTGGCCGCTTCGCTGGCCTTAGCGAGGATCACCACGTCGGTCCCTTTGACGCTGACATCGTGCTCGATCGTACCCTCGTTCTTCAGTTCCAGCGTGAAAGGGGAAGCGTCTACGGTGATATCCGAGGGGTTGAACTTGTACTCCTTGGCGGTCACGGATGTAGAAGAAGACCCGCTTTCCGAACTGCCTCCCGAAGACGCCTCCGGGTCATTCCCTCCTCCGCCACAAGCCGCCAGTCCCAGCACGGCTAGCGCCGACAGAGCCACCAATCCCTTGCCGAAGTGTTTCCCGTTGTGAATCCGATGCATGTCGCCTCCTTGGTTCGTGTGTTTCTTCCGATGTCTCTGATGGGGCTGAGGTGGGCTCGGTCGGGGGAGAACCGGGCCCACCTAGCGGGACGTTCTCGTCAGGGTTCGACCAGCAACCAACCCTGCATCTCGAGATGCAGCGCCGAGCAGAACTCCGTGCAGTAGAAGGCGAACGAGCCACTCCGCTTCGCAGTGAACTCGATCGTCACGACCTCGCCCGGGTCGAGGCTGACCTGCTTGTTGTAGCCCGGGATGCCGAAACCATGGGTAGCGTCCCTCGTTGTCTCGATGTTCGTGATGTGGAGCGCTACCTTCTCGCCCTTGCGGGCGCGGATGATGTCCGGGGTGAAGTGGCTGCGCATCGCCGTCATGTAGACATGCAGTGTGTCGCCGACCCGTTCGATCCGCTCGTCTCCGGTCTTCGTGGCAACGTCGGATTCTTCCATCGTCAGTGCATCGGTGCCCGGTTCGTACACCTCGATCCTGCGCTGCAACTTGTCGATCGAGATCATCTGAACGTAGTGAGGTTCAGCGAAACCGATCGGCATGTCCTTGAGGATCCGCATTGGATCGGAGTCGAGATCGATCAGCTGGAAGTTCTGAGGATTGAGGGTTCCTACCAGCGGATGACGATCGATCGACCACTTGTTGAGCGCCACCATGTATTTGCCGTCAGGGCTGACCGTATCGCCCTCTACCGTGACGAGGTGTCCGGGGTTGTACTGAACAGGCAGTGATTCGATCAGCTTGAAAGCATCTTCTTCCGCCACGCCTGCCTTGGGCCCGAGGGACCATTTGGCGATCGCGCTATCGACGAACAGGCTGGTGTAAGCGTTGCCTTCGTCGTCGAACTGGGTGTGCAAAGGACCCGCCCCCAGCTCGACCTGTGCCTCCCTGACCGCTTCGAGCTTCAGGATGGGTACACCGAACTCATCGGTGCCGTCGAAGGTCTCCTCTGCGATGGCTTTCTCGATGCGTTCGATCGAGTAAACGGTTGCGGTGGGGTCGAGTTTTCCGGCCACTACGATGTAGTTACCGTCCGGCGATACGTCGACGCCGTGTGGGTTACGAGGTTCGGGGGCGAAGTAGAGAAGCCCCTCCGCGATCGCGGTTTCGAGTGGTAACACCCGAACGCCATTGCGCATCTCGAAGTTGCCGGCCTCGACGACCTCGGCGGCTTTTTCCCAGTTGATGATGTGGAGGAAGTCGTAATCGTTAGCGATCGCACCTTTCTCTAGGGGATTGTCTTTGTCCGTGTCCCCGACCGCCATCTCCGTGTTGTACGAGTTGATGAACGCCCAGCCATTGCTCGCCAGCTTGCCGGCGTCCGCAAGGTCCTGGCTGTAAGGGGGGAGCTCGATCTGGAACGACTTCTCTAGATCGCCTTTGCCCGTCTTCTGATCGATGCTGATGAAGGTCGAGAAGCCACGGAAATCCTCCTTGTAGCGCTCCAGCGGTGCGTAACCGTCTTCGGTCTGTGAAGCTGGCGACATCGAAGACACGTGCACGTACTCGGTGTTCGGGGTTACGAACGCCCCTCCGTGCGATGTCTGGATGTTAGGGATGTCGAGGATCTGCTTCGTCTTGAAGTCGGCCAGATCCACCATCCCGAGGCGACCGTTGGCCCGGTCGTTGATGTATACGAAACGCCCGTCGTAGTCACCCTCGGTCTCCGAAAGAGCAGGGTGGTGCGCATCCCCCCACGTCAATGGTTCGTTCTTGGCGGGATCAGAGCCCTCGGACAGGAGCTTATCGCTGGAGTCGGCGCCCACGCCGTAACCCGACCATGAGTCCGGGGAGAACACGGGGATCGTCTTCAGAAGCTGCATCGACGGTACTCCGATGACGTGTAACTGTCCTGAGTGCCCTCCGGACGCGAACATCAGGTAGTCGTCGTACTCGCCGGGCGCCACAAAGGTCGCAAGCGCTGCCTCTGCCTCCTGTCCGGATAAGCCTCGATCGGAAGCGATGCCGGTGAGCAACCCTCCCGACGCACCTGTGCCTAACCGCGCTCCGGCTACACCAGCCACAAGCCCCAACACCAAGACCAGGCTGAGGGGGAGCCATCTGTTCTTGTTCTTCATGTTGCATCCTCCTGCGTCCATTGCTTCGGTTCTGGAAGAGCCCGTTCGTTCCGTTCTCTCTGCTGAATCTGACAGAGGCAGGGGAGCGAGTGCAGAGTCGTATGGGCCCCTCCCGGAGGGCCGAATGGATCTTTTCAGGCTCAGCGCCCCTCAAGACGGCAAGGACCTCTCTCAACACGAGGCGCTCACAAACCTCCCTAACGGCCCCCCACCACGGGCCACTCGGCCCTAGTGTGCAGATCACCGAAGGCGGACGCTCTATCGGCGCAATGGCTCGAAAGGAGGCAAGTCATGACGACCAAGCTAGAGACCCACCCGCTCATATCGATGCGGGCTTCAGAAACCGTGAGCGAAGCGGCCCGGTTGATGTCCGACTACGACATTGGTGCGATCGGAGTTCTCGGGGACAACAAGCGCTTCGTGGGGATCTTCACCGAACGTGACCTCACGTGGCTGGTGGCCCAGGGAAAGGTCGCATCCGAGATCCTGTTGGAAGAGGTCGTCGACGACTTCCCGGTCGTGGTCGATGCCCCCATCTCCGAACAAGACGCCCGCGAGCGCATGGCGAGAGCTCACATCCGTCACCTCATCGTGCGCGACCGGGACGACTACCGGATGTCGCCGATGGCGATACACGACAGATCTGGGCCACCTTGTCGTAGCGGGCGCCGGCGTAGACCAGCAGCGCATCCGGGCCTTTGCTGTTCACCCGCTCGGCGCGCCGGGCGAGCTGCTTGCAGCCCCACGCGGTCAACCGTCCCCAGCGCGGCTCGGCCTTGGTCGACCCCCACAGCCATACCCTGCGCTGGTCTACGTCGACGTCTCGGACCCTGATATGCGGTATCTCCGAGGTCCGTGCCGTGGCCTCCGCCAGCGCCCACGCCGCCGGGCGCCGGGTCTCGGTGAAATGGAGGCGCTGGGCCGCGCCGCCGGCGAGAGAAGCAGGTCCAGCGTAGTGCGGTCTTGTTTGCCGCCGCCCATAGGCTTCGAAGCGACAGTCGTGTTCCCCTAAGCCGATCGGAAGAGCGCTTCCATGAATCTTTTATTGAGCCGACTCGCGGACTGGTGGACGACAGCGAGTGGGACAAGCGATGGCAACAAGGCCTCGCTATGGTTCTGAGGACGCGATTGCTTTCGCTAGTCAGCACAACGGCACCTAAAGTTACTACAGGCGTCCGACCGTCACGGTGTGCGAGTCGCGTCGCCTCAGCCTTCGGGCGCTGGACAAGTTGCATAGCGCGTCAGCTCGAGTGCTGCAAGGCGTAGGCGACGGCTTCATCCATTCCCATCTCTTCCCCGCGCTGGGTAGCAGCACGCCACGCCTCTTGAGTCACCGCCTTTCTCGCGAGATCGATGAAGCGACTAATTAGGCTCTCCTCAGGCAAGGTCCTTCGTCCCCCCGTTTTGCGGGGGATCGCCCATCCCTACCCGGACTCACTCGCACCCGCACGACAGGTGCGCTGCTATTCGTTCGAGGAAGTGTTCGCGGAGAAGCTCCGTGCGATGGGCCAGCGCGGGCGGCCGAGAGACCTGTACGACATCATCA
Organism: Actinomycetota bacterium; assembly: GCA_035646635.1. Classification (GTDB taxonomy): domain Bacteria; phylum Actinomycetota; class CADDZG01; order CADDZG01; family WHSQ01; genus JACDAL01. The sequence continues at coordinate 12,028 of DASRPA010000223.1, forward strand.
ACCTCTTTCGCCGCCATGATCCCGCGCTTCATCCCAGCGCGATCCGAGAGGTTCTCGTCGACAAATGCCAGGTAAAGAACGTGCCCGTCCCAACCTTCGTTTCCTTGCGCGAGGCGACGACAGTCGGCGAACTGGAGTCGGAGTGGAAGAACATGCTCGGCCACCAGCTGCCCGTGCTGCCACCGTTTCAGCAGTTCTGGGACGAGCTCACCTTCATGTTCGAATGGCTCGAGGGACGTCGGGAAGCGGCACCCCTCGTCTCGATTCCAACCCAGGACCATCCTTGGCGCGAGGAGCTCAGCTTTCCCCTCAACCTCTGATCACGAGCGGAACGATGCCCTGTCGGATAACCCTCCTACAACCGGGAACGATTTGTTGTCCGAAGCCTGGGCTAAAGGAACCGGAACGATGTGGTGGTGGTTGTGAGCTATACTCCGTCACCGAACCGGGAGTTGCCCGCATGCTAGGTCTGGTACCAAGGTCACGGGAAGAGGGATTGATACGATGGCTTCCACGTCAAAAAGGTACCTTCGCAGGCCCGCTCTTACCCTTGCTGTAACGCTAGTTGTAATGGCAGTGACGGCGGCGTGCACGGCCGACTCCGGAGGCGACGGCGGAGGACCAGTCGAACTCACGTTGCTCGATCATCAAGAGCCGCGCGTCGAACTGCTGAAGAAACTTCTTCCTCAGTTCGAGCAAGACATGAAAGAGCAAGGCAAGGAGATCTCGGTCAAGCTGCTCGAGGGGCCGGCCGAAGATACGCAGTTCACCACCAAACTGACCCTCGACTACAACTCTGGCAACGCGCCCGATGTCGCGTCATTCGGCAATAGCGGCGCGGTGGATTTCGCGACCAGCGGTTTTCTGCTCGACCTCACCCCGATGACCGAGGAGTGGACCGACTGGGACGACCACTTCTACGAGCAGCTGCGGAAAGAGTTGGTGCAGCCAGATGGCAAGATCTACGTAGTCCCACGCGAGGCCCAGATCGTTCAGCTCTTCTACCGCAAGGACGTGCTGCAATCGGACGGCATCTCCACGGCGCAACCGCAGAGCTGGGACGACCTACTCGATCGCATGACGCAGGTGACACGCGAATCTGGTGAGCCATCACTGCTCTTCCCCGCCGGTGAGGCTTGGGGGGGCGGGACGTTCTTCGAGGGCTTCATTCACCTCATGTTGGGGACCGATAGTTCGCTGTACGACGCTGAGGAGTCCAAGTGGATCGTCGCGAGCCCGGGCCTAACAGACGTTCTCACCTATTACGAGGCGCTCACCGAAGCAGGCGTGATGCCGGTCGATCCGCTGCTCAATCCGGAACCGTGGGTACCGACCAAGTACGAGGCATTCCCCAAGGGAGACTTAGTGGCGACAACCTGTGGTACGTGGTGCTGGATCTTCGACTGGGGCCCCAATGGCGCGGCTCCAATCGACGGCCTGTTCAAGAAGGTCTCAACTTGGGAGTTTCCGACGAAAAGCGGCGAGGACACCTTTGTGTGGGGTTCGAGCGGGTGGGTGTGGGCCATCTCCGCTGACACGGAGAACCCCGAGGAGGCTTGGGAGCTGGTCAAGTGGCTGGCGAGCGGCGACTTCATGGCTCAGAACGCAGTGGCGGTTGGTGCTGCGTCACCGCGCGACGACCTCAGAAACGTGAAACCCTACAGCGACTATGACTTCTTGATTGATGCCGAACGCCAGCTCCCCAAGGCACGCTCGTTCGTTTCGCTACCTGGTACGGACAAGATCGTACAAGCCGTTGGTGAGGCGACCGAGCAGGTCATCACCGGCCGGATGAGCGGCGAAGAAGCAGCGGAGTTCCTCGCTGAGCGGGCCACCGAGCTACTCGGAGAAGACAACGTCAAGACTCTCTAGGTGCGCGCAACGTCAGTGGCGTTCGGTGGCTACAACACGTCTGAAGACGTGACCGGGAGGAAGGGCTCGTGAGGCGGGTTGACGGCTGGCGGGACACGTTGACCGTCATGGCCTTCCTTGCGCCCGCGCTGATACTCATAGGGCTCTTTCTGGTGTGGCCTGCGCTCTGGGCGCTCTACCAGAGCTTCACGAACAAAGCGCTAACCGGGCTTACCGCCATGAATCCCTCGTTCGTCGGAATCGATAACTACACGCGCTTGTTGGCCGACGGAGATTTCTTCGCCTCACTCTTGCGCACCGTCGCGTTCGTGTTCTTCTCGGCGATCGTCGGCCAAACACTTTTCGCGTTCCTGATCGCCTATCTGATGGCTAATCGCCCTGGATGGAAACTGCGCGCCGTGCCCGTATTCGCGGTCATCTTCGTGCTGCCTCTCGCAGTGCCCGAGACGGTGGCCGCGTTGACCTGGGCGAGCATGGTCAATGGAACCGAATCCGGATTCATCAACCGCATTATTGGAGTCCTCGGAGCCGGTCCAATCCAGTGGCTTCAGGACTACGCCATGGAGACGGTCACCATCGTGAACATCTGGCGCGGATTGTCGTTCGCGATGGTTCTGTTCATAGCGGCGCTCGAGGGACTGCCGCGCGACGTGCTCGAGGCGGCCATGGTGGACGGGGCCAGCGCGTGGCAACAGCTCCGCTGGGTAACCATCCCAATTCTTAGACCCCAGATCCTCACCTTCTTGATGCTCACAACAATCACGACCTTCGGGATCTTCGGCCTCGTTTACTTCCTCACGCGCGGCGGGCCCGGCAACGCTACCGAGATCGTCGGCATCTACATCTATAAGCAGGCGTTTCAGTTCTTCGAGATTGGCTACGGGAGCGCCGCGGGCGTTCTGCTGCTGGCCATTCTCCTCGGTCTGGGCACCTATTACGTGCGGTTGATGAGGGATCAAGTATGAGCGTCGATGTCACCGCCGAACAGAAGGACGCGTCGGGCGGTCGCCTCCGGGACACGAAGGGCTCGTCGCGCCGCCACAGCCCCGGCAAGATCGGGGCCTATCTTCTGCTAAGCGCTCTCGCCCTCTTTGCCCTGATTCCCTTCTCGTGGCTGTTGCTTGCGGCCTTCGATAGCGATGCGTCGATCTCCGTCAAGGTGCCCAAGGCTTGGACGCTCGGGAACTTCACCAACCTGTTCGCCAACGAAGACGGCGGGCGCCTGATGGTCAATAGCTTGATCTACGCCGGTGGAGCAACCATCATCCTCGTGGTGGTCACCACCCTGGCCGGGTACGCGTTGTCGCGCTATGACTTTCCCGGTCGCCGCGCACTGATGCTCGGGATTCTTCTGACTCGTGCCATCCCTCCGACTGCGACCATCGCGCCTTTGTACGTGATTGCGACCGATCTCGGCTTCCTCAACACCTACCACGGCGTCGTTCTGATACTTGCCGCGATCGAGGCGCCTCTGGCACTGTGGATAATGAAGGGTTTCTTCGACACCGTACCGAGAGAGATCGAAGAGGCCGCGTGGGTCGACGGCGCCAACCGACTGCAGGCCGCCTTCCGGGTGGTGCTACCGCTGGCCGGCCCAGGTGTTGGAGCAGGCGCGCTCATCGCATTCATCGGTGCATGGAACGAGTTTCTCATTCCACTTGTCCTGATCTCCGATCAAGACAAAATCCCGATCTCGATTGGGCTGTTTCGCGCCTGGGTCTCCTACACGCAGGTCGACTATAATTTCCTCGCCGCGCTCGCCATTATCTACGTCATCCCCGCCGTGGTGTTCTACCTTTTCGCTCGGCGCGCACTACAGGCTTCACTCGCGGGGGGACTTGCCGGGACCTAACTCGCCGTTGGCGGTGCAATTCGTTGGCCTCGTTCATGGCCGACCCAGATGCCAGGCGCCGGGATCGTTGAGATGCAACCCACATCCGCAGTCAAGAGCCTCTTCCAGCGTCCCGCCTACACGACGAGTACTGGTTTCTGTTCGTAGCTCCCTCGATGATTGCCTTCTTTGGCAGCGCAAATGTTCTTACTCATGCTGGGGAAGAGCCACATTCCCCCGCGCGAGAGTGGCGCAGTCAAATGAGGTAGTTCTTGCCCCCGGCGAGAGCAACACCGAACATCTTGCCCATCTCCGAGGCCGAAGCCATGTGCCCAGGTGTCGTCGAATCCAGTCCATCCAGACAGTCAGGCAGCAAGTCGCGCATCGAAACGATTCGGAGATCTTCAGTCTCGCGGACTATGAGGTGACGGATGTGACCAGATCTCATCCTCCGTGCGGCCACCTCCCCGGTAATGGGTCCGTCGACGACGATGGGGAAGTCGTTCACGATCTCCTTGACGGGGGTCTCGATTGGGTCCTTGCCCAGGGCGGCGGCCCACATGAGATCCCGCTCGGTGACCAGGCCGAGGAACTCGTGCTCAACGTCGTCTACGCCGAGGGCTCCCATGCTCATGTCGCACATCAGCTGGGCGGCCTCCTGGATCGATGCGGATCCACGTATGCGGATCAGCGAGCGAGTCGGTACCACCTGAGACTTCATGGCTTCCTCCCTATTCCACGATCATTGCGCTGACCATGCCGAACATTCCGTCTGGTCCCTCTACGTGGTTGAGCACATGGCAGTGGAACGCCCACGCACCCGGCTCGGTCGCCTTGACCAGGACGTCGTAGCGCTCGCCGGGTGCGACCAGCACGGTGTCCGCCATGTAGGGATGCTTGAGCAGATGGCCGTCCTTGGCGATCACCAGCTGCGGCATGCCGTGGAGGTGCATCGGGTGGATCAGAAGCCCCTCGTTCATGTAGCGGATGCGAATCGTCTGCCCCTTCTGCGCAACGATAGGAGCCGTCGCCGGAAAACCCTTGCCGTTGAGGGTGAAACCCAGCGGACCATCGTTGAGTACCATCGGCAAGTCAACATCGGATGCCGGGTCATTCGAGTCGGGGACGATTAATGCTCCCAATAGGCCCATCGGTACCTGCTTTGCTGCGTTGAAGTGCGAGTGGTACATGTGCGAGCCGGTGTTCTTGACGGTGAACTCGTAGGTGAAGCTTTTCCCGGGCAGGACGGCGTCCTGGCTGATGACCGGCACCCCATCCATATCCGCCGGAACGGTCATGCCGTGGAAGTGAATCGTGGTGGGCTCGGCGAGCTTGTTGTGGAGAACGATCCGGACCCGGTCTCCCAGCTCGGCTTCGATCCTCGGGCCGGGCACCATGCCGTTATAGGCGTATGCCTCGACGGAATTGCCCGGGTCGGTCTCCCACTTGATCTCGTCGGCGGTGAGCTCGAAGACCTTGACGCCGCCTTCGATGGCCGGCTCGAGCAGAGCCCCTCCCACCCCTTTCGTCTTGGCGGGAAAAGAGCTCGTGACCTTTGCGTCGTGAGCCATCATCTCTTCGGCCGACATCCCCGACTCGTGGGCGAGTGACGCGGCTTTTCCGACCTCCAGCGTCCCCTTCATGCCACCATCGGCGTGACCGGGGACCGCGCATATGAATTCGTACTCACCCTCCTCGATCGAGTCTATCTCGAGGACCTCACTCTGGCCGGGCGCAATCATCTCGGTGGCGCCTACTCCGGCGATCGAGAAGTTGTGGTCGGTCTTGCCTCCGTTGTGCACCCTGATGCTGAGTGAGCCCTCGTCGGCCGTCAGCTTGGCGGGCTTGATGTACAAATCACCCAACTCAATTTCGATGAGCTGTTGATCTGAGGTCGTACCACCTTGTGCTTGCTCACCGAACGGATTGTTGCTGTCGTAAGCCGCGGTTGCGATCACCCCTACACCGAACGCGATGACCACCAGGAATGCCGTCACCGGGAGAAGCCACATGAGTTTGCTTCGCTGGCCCACTGTCAAACCTCCGTTGGATTCGTCCGTTGTCTCGATCGATGATCCAAGAAACAGGACGCGCGATGTAGGGCCCAACGGCCCTACGCGCGGGGGACCAACGGACTCAAGCCTCAGACATGAAAGAGGCACAAAGGGTACCTCGTTTGGGTGCCGGGCCGACTATCGGACGCCGGCCCGTCGCCATCCTTCGCTGAGCTCTCGACCTCGGCGACTCGCGCTCATCCACCGCCGCAAAAGTTAAGTCCATCGTGGCCGCGATCTACCGCTTCGGGGATGCGGCCAATCTGTTTACGTGATGTGCTGCTGGACTTGGGGACGAGCTCATTCCGCCTGGGAATCGTGGGCGGCCTTCTCCGCACGGACCCGGGCGATGTAGGAGGCAGCCTCCGCTCGCCGGGCGACCTCAAGCTTTTGCAGGATCGTCGAGACATAGTTCTTCACTGTCTTGTCGGAGAGATGGATTCTCTCGGCAATCTCCCGATTGGTGAGCCCTTCACCGATCATGTCAAGGATGCGCTCCTCCTGCGGCGAGAGGCGGGCGAGCTTGGGATCCTGATCATCGAACTTCGCCTTGCGCAGCCGCTCCAATACCCTCTTGGTCACTCCGGGATCCAGGAGCGACTGACCGGCGCCGACCCTACGGATCGCGTCGACGAGATCCCGGCCGCGGATCTGCTTGAGCACGAAGCCGGCGGCCCCCGCCATGATCGAGTTGAACAGCGCCTCGTCGTCCGAAAACGAGGTCAGCATGATCACCTGCGTGGCCGGGCTCTCGTCGCGGATAGCGCGACAGGCTTCGACCCCGCTGCCTTCAGGCATGCGCACGTCCATTACCACGACCTCGGGGTTTTGGATTCGGGCGAAATGCACCGCGTTCTTGCCGGAGTCGGCCTCCGCCACTACCTCGATATCCTCCTCGGTCTCGAGCAGGGACCGAAGCCCCTGCCTCACGACCTCGTGGTCGTCCACGAGCATCACACGCAGCTTGTCAGGCATCTTTTGCGAGTCCTTTCGCTATCCGGAGGGTGTGCCGGGTGCCTCTGTCGCCTCTCGAGGAGATCTCCAAGGTCCCGCCGAGCATGCGGGCGCGTTCCTCTATATTTCGCAGTCCCTGGCCCCGCTCGACGGCTCCCGGATCGAAGCCGCTCCCGTCGTCGGCGATGTCCAACACGACAACCTCATCTCGCAGGGTACAGGAGAGCTCCACCTCGGACGCTTGGGCGTGACGGGCGATGTTGGACAGAATCTCTCGCACGATCTGAACGACATGGATCTGCTCGTCCTCGCCCAACTTAGAGCAGGCGTCGTCGTCCAGCCGGACCGTTGCGTGCGCGAGGGTATTTACCTCCAACTCCCTCACCAGCTCGGCGATTACCGCGGCGACGCCGTGTTCCTGCACCCGCTTGGGGCGGAGCTCGAAGATGTAGCTGCGCACGTCTCTCACGACGTTGTCGAGCTCGGCGATAGCCTGATCGATTCTGGTCGAGGCGAGCTCGGGGTCGCGGTTCAGCATCGAGATCGAACCTTGCAATGACAAGCCGACGGAGTAGATGGACTGAATTACCCCGTCATGGAGCTCCTTTGAGATTCGCTCCCTCTCTTCGAGCACCGCCAGGTCTTTGAGCGCTTCGTTCAGCCGGTCGTTCTCGAGCGCGATCGCTGCCTGGTTGGCCAGGATCTGAAGGATGGCGAGATCGTCGGGGGCGAACGGCCGGCCGTCGGCCCTGTACACGGCAAGCACACCAACGCCACGGGAACCGACCACGAGGGGCGCGAATGCACCCGAGCGAGGGTTGCCCAGTCGGCGGATGGTCTCCGCGTAGACCTCGGGATCGTCGGCGAGATCCTCGACGACCTCCCCCCTCATGCGGGCGAGGACACCGTGGGCTTTGGAGCTTCCGGGCTCGAGTCGCGTCCCCACGTAGTCCACCGCAGACGGCACGCCTGAGAGCCGGTCTATTACTAGTTCTCCGCTGGAAGCATCGAGCAGCAGCAGAGCGCTGCGGTTTGCCTGGGTGAGCTTGAGAGCTTCGGCAGCAGCCGAACGCAGCACATCCTCGATCGTGCCTCCGCTGATCAGGAGATCACCGACCCGTTCCACAGAGGAGAGCTCTTCCACCCGACGGGCCAGTTGCTCGCTCCTCGTCCGGATCTGTTCGTAGAGGCTTGCGTTCTCGATCGCCACGCCCGCCTGCGCAGCGAAGGTCATGGCGAGGCGCTCGTCGTCCTTGGAGAACTCGGACGCGCCCTGTTTCTGGGTGATGTACAAGCGTCCGAAGATGTGGTCGCGAACGACGATCGGCACTCCGAGAAACGAGTGCATCGGGGGGTGGTGGTCTGGGAATCCGTAGGAACGAGGGTGGTCGGAGATCTCGCGCAGCCGCAAGGGACGTTGGTCCTCGACCAGCACACCAAGGACGCCGTGGCCCTCGGGGAGATGGCCGATCTTGTCCACCGTGGCCTGATCGATCCCGGAGTGCACGAACCGGGCCAGCTCACTTTCGACTCCCAAAACCCCCACTGCCGCATAGCCGGCGCCGATCACTTCGCGCGAGAGGTCCGCGATTCGCTGGAGCAGAGCATCGAGATCGAGCTCTGAGGCAAGGATCATGCCGGCCTCGACCAGAGCGCCGAGGTGACGCTCTACATTCCTTCTAGTCATGGCCCCCATTGTCCACCCGGAATAATGCCGCTGGGACACCTATGGCGGGTCGGACTTGATCCCGGCCCCCGCCTCCTCGATAGGGTCCCACGGCTCGCCTCGGCGCGCCGGGAGTCACGTCACAGCTCTGGCCACGCGGTGCCGAGCAGCGCCACAGCGTCGCGCATCGAGATCACCCCAACGACGTCGCGGCTGTCGACCACCACGAGGTGTCGCACCCCGTCTCGTTCATCTTGGCGATGGCGTCCCCGAGTGCGCCGTCCTTCTCCACGGTCAGAGGCGCCTCGGTCATGTTGTGGCCGACCGGCTCTTCGTCGAGATCGGCTCCATCTGCAACAGCCCGAGCGAGATCCTGTTCGCTGAAGACGCCGACAGCGCCGCCCGCGTTGATAACGACAAGCACCCCCACGTCATCGTCGGCAAGGCGCTGCGTCGCCTCCCTCAGGCTCTCTCCCCTCCCCACGGTGATTGCGGTGCGAGGCTTGAAGTCTTTGATCTTCATGCCGCCTTCTCCTTCTTGCTCAAGCAACCGACGCTGAGACGACATACGGATCCGCGATCAGGTCCTAGACACCCGAGGGGACGACCTTCCCGGGGATGCCGGTGTCCTCGCCCAGATCCTGTCCGAAGTTCAGGCTTGTTCCTACGCAGCATGAAGGCGGTTCAGGCTCACCGAATCCACCTGCACCGACGACCCTGGGTTGGGCTCTCATCGCACGTCCTCGTTTACTTCTGATGCGCTGTGCCAGTCGAGTCGAGGATCCTTCGGATCGCGTGCGGCTCGGGAAGACTTGCGCCTCGTGTCGTCGATCCCGTAGTCCAGCAGACTGATCACTTCGATTACGCCAGGAGTCCGAGAAGCCAGCCTTATCGCGAGCTCGCGAGTCGACTTGCGGTCGGCGGCACCCTTGATGGTCGCTACGCCCTCGGCAACCTCGACCTCGAGACCGTCGATGGCCTCCTCTCCCAGGAGCGTGAGCGCCTCGATCACGTCGGCGGCGATCTGGACGTCGTCTTTGGCCATCGCCTTGATGAGATCGGCACGCGAAACGATCCCGAGCAGGTAATCCTCATCGTCGACTACGGGAAGCCGCTTGACCCCCCTGCGCTCCATGATCGAGGCGGCTTTCCAAATGCTGGTCTCGGGCGAAACCTGTATCACGAGTGGACTCATCACGTCGGCGACGGTCTTGCCGTGCATGTGGCCGCGAGGCTTGGCACGTCCGATCACCGACAGGACATCGAGAATCGAAACGCCGCGGTCTACCGGGACTGGAGGCATGAATGCGTGAATGAGGTCGGTCTCCGACAGGATGCCAACCACCTTTCCACCCTCTATCACAGGCGCCCCGCTGATGCGGTTGCGAGCAAGCCTCTTCGCGGCTTGGTGGACTGTGTCGGTCGGATAGAGCATGACGACCAGGTGAGTCATCACGTCCTGGACCTTGACGTCAGGCAGCTTCGTCTCCTTTCGCTTTCCATTCTCCTAATTCTCCTGGCATCAGAGTCGCAACGGGTGCTCCGTTGCAGTAGTGCCTTACGGACCTATTTGGGCGGGCCATTAGTCGACCTGAGGAGGGTGGTCGTTTGCCCGCCGCCGCCGTCGATAGCCGCACCCTGGGGACGTTTGGCCGAATGATCGGGGCCACTCGGCCCTATCGACCTCGCTCTCCCTCACGCACCCTTGTCTATCAGGAGGTGATTACATGAACGAACGCGTTCAGTTCCCGGTGGAGCCAGAGCTTCTCGGCCATCAGTTGGACATGAGCCGCCCGGAACTTCGTGAGATCGTCGACCGGTACTTCCACCGCACTGCCTTGATCGTCGGAAGACAAGACGATGATGGGCGAGCGGTAAGGGACGCCCTTGTCGACGCCGGGTGGCGGGTCGAAGTTTGCCGAGGACCGGCTCACGTCCGGTGCCCGCTGCTGCATGGAGAGAGGGTCTGCCCTCTGCGTAAGTCCGCCGACGTTGCCGTCGTATACGTCGACGCCCGGGCACCCACCTCAAGAAGTGGGTCCTTGCCCAAACTCCGCTGCGCTGCCGATTCCTCCTCACCGGCAGTCGTTGTTCTGGAGGGACAGTTGGGGAGTCCCCTAATAGACAAGGATCGCGCGCTGGTAGGCGCCCTGCGCGGCCCCCGCACGCTGTTGAATACCGTCGATTCCGTCACCGCCCCTGATGCTCGACCATCCGACCCGAGACCGCAGAGGTGACGGCCATCCCTGCGTCCGTTCTCGTCGAAGCCCCGGTCCTCAACAGCGCCATGGAGCACGTCTCAAGCCAAGTACCGGGTCGTGTCGCGGAGGATCGAGCGGGAGATATTCGCGCATCACTTGTCGGGCAGATCTTCGATACAGCCGTAAGTATCGTTGTCTGCCGGGGCAACAGGCTCGTCGGGATGCTCCGGATGGAGGATCTTCTCTCTGCTCCGGAAAGCGTCACCGCCGCAGACCTGATGGAGCGACACTCCTCCCACGCTGACACAGGGGTCGGAATTGGAGACGGTCGCTTGTAAGGCAGCGCACCACGGAGAAAGCACCCTCGCGGAGATAGACGGTGAACGGCGTCTTGTCGGGCTGATTCCTCCTGACAAACTACTCACCGCGCTTCTCGCCGAGCACGATGAGGACATGGCTCGACTAGGCGGCTTGCTGAGGGCGCCTCGTTAGCAGCTTCGGGCAAGTCGAGAGGCCGTGCTGAGGCGCTTCTGGCACCGCCTCCCGGGGTGCTGCTGGGGCTGGCGGGCGCGTTCCTCGCGGCATGCATCGTAGGCTCATTCGAGCGCCAGCTCGAGGAGAACGTCATCCTCGCGTTCTTCATGCCGGGGATCGTCTATATGGCCGACGCCGTCGGGACCCAGACAGAGACGCTCGCGGTGAGGGGACTCTCAGTCGGAGTTCCTATCCGAGAGGTCGTGCGGCGCGAGCTGCTCACCGGCTTCTTGGTGGGCATCGCTCTTGCGGTGGCGTTTGTGCCTGTGGCGATGTGGCGCTGGGGGCAAGGAGACGTGGTGGTTGCAGTGGCTCTGTCGCTGTTCGCGGCCTGCTCGATAGCCACGGTGGTCGCGATGACCCTGCCGTGGCTGCTCCACCGTCTCGGGGGAGATCCCGCCTTCGGGAGCGGTCCACTGGCAACGGTCGTTCAGGATCTCTTATCGGTGTTCATCTACCTAACCATCGCCGAGAAGCTGATCTGAGGCGTGCCCCCTTTGAGCGGGGAGTCGAATGGCCCTTGGTTCTGAGGCCAGTCGTCACTTATGGATTCGGGGCGAGCGGTGCGACGCTTGGAGCAGCGATTACCGACCGATAGGAAGGGTGATGATCATGTCGACGATTCGAGCAGAGAGCGGTGCCGGCGGAGAGGTAAGACTGATCGTTGGTGAGCAGCAATTGACGCTTGATTGTGAGAGAGGGTCTGCGCCAATCGAGCTGCTCGTCGCGAGTCTCGGCGCCTGCATGGTGTCGTCGGGCCGGCACTTCTTGCGAAAAAGCGGTATCGATGAACATCTGCAGGTGGAGTGCGACTTCAGCATGAACGATACATACGCGGACCAAGTTTCTCGGATTCGGTTCACTGCAACCCTTCCCCAGGGGCTCCCGACCGGGAGGCGCGAGGCGCTACTCCGGGTCCTGAACCACTGCGCGGTCCACAACCCTCTCCATATGGGACCCCGAGTGAGTGTGGAGGTAAAGGAGGCGCCGCCCGAGCAGCATGATTCGCCCCCATTTGATCTCCGCTGGTTTGGCCGCGAGCGTGACGGGACGAGGAGCCTAATTTCCCTCGCCGGTGGGCCTTCAGCGCGCCGATAACCTCGCTGATCACTTCGTCCTAATCACCAACCATTTCCTTCACTTCCGGCTCGCCCTATAAGAAACGCAAACCAAGGAAAGGAGCCCGACATGGCCATTCCCGGCGAGGGCAGAAAGCAGGACAGACCGTCTGGTTGGCTGCTGCTCGACCGCCAGCTTCCCGTGTTCGATGCCAACCAGGTAAGTACCATCGTGGTGGATGCTGCCACGGAGCAGACCTACAGTGCGGTGCGGCCCTCGACCCGGACCAGGTGTCGCAGTCTTTCCCGTTGATGCGCGTGATGGGCACCCTCCGCGGGTTGCCGGCCCGCATCGCTGCCCTCCGCCGGAAGGAGAGTCTGGAAGTCCCCGGAACGCTTTCAGCCGACGAGTATCGGGAAGCCTTCATCGTCATAGATGAGAAGCTCGGGGTGGAGTTCGTGGTTGGCATGATCGGTAAGTTCATGACGGCCACCCAAATGGAGTTTCGCCGGTTCGATCCGAAGGAGTTCACGACCTTCGACGCCCCAGGGTTCGGCAAGGTGGCGCTGAATTTCCTCGTGCAGCCCTACGGCACAGGTCGGTCGCTGCTCACGACGGAGACGCGGACGGCCACCACGGACCCGGTGTCCCGTACCCGCTTCCGCCGTTACTGGAGGTTCATCGGCCCTTTCGCCGGCGTGATCATGCGGCGCTGGTTGGAGCTCGCGAAGCAGCGCGCGGAGCGCGAAACCGTGGCGTTACCGGCGGCCGAGCTCGAACAACCACAGGTGCCGTAAACGGCCCCTGTTCAGAGCGCATGAGGTCTGCGTGACCGGCGCGCTCGGCTAGGCCGTGCCGGCCGACGCGTCGCTCCCCGAAGATGGCTTTCGCGAGGGCGCGAGGTCCTCTTCGAGCGGGAAAGCAATCCTCTTCATGCTCGTGCAAGACCGAGCAGTCTCGATCAGAGTCCCACGCGGATCCCAGACACCTTGGAGCCGAAGGTCCCATGAGATCAGGGCCACGCGGTCCTACCGGCCACCCCCCTATTTCGACATGCTTGACCGTAAGAGGAGCGTCGCTAGAGAACGCTCTACGACCAGAACGGAGGGAACGATGGAAACGGCCGAGCATGTGCCGATCAGAGTTGAGTTGAGTGAGGCCTCTTTCCCTGAGGCCGAGATAGTGAGGCCGAAGGCAGCCACAGTCTGGGGAGTCCTTCGTCTCATGATGGGATTTACTTTCTTGTGGGCGTTCCTCGACAAGCTGCTGGCACTGGGCTTCTCGACGGGCCGCAACCCGGAGACCGGGGTGATTGACTTCTTCGGCAAGGACGCCTGGACCAACGGTGGGTCGCCTACGGACGGGGTGCTGCAGTTCGCGCTCCACACCAAGGGTCCCTTCGTCGACTTCTACCAGGGCCTCGCCGGTTCCAGTTGGGTCGAGTGGGCCTACATGCTCTCGATGGTCGCCATCGGACTGGGGCTGATCCTCGGGATCGGAACGCGGCTCGCGGCGATAGGGGGGATAATGTGGATGGCGGTCTTCTACACCGCCACGGCTCTGTTCCCCGAGAACAACCCGCTGATCGACTATCACGTCATCGAGGCAGTGGTCCTCGCCGGGATCGCCTACGTCGGAGCCGGTCGTTGGCTGGGATTCGGCAACCACTGGAGGAAGACGGCGCTCGTTGGCAAGTACCCGATTCTCGAGTAGCAGGCCGAGAGGGACCGCCTCCCATGGCGTTTCCATGTTTACGAAGAGCTGGCTTACTTTGCCTCATGTCTTCTTGGGAGGGTTCAGCAATTCAGGGACCATTAACAGTGAATTTGACCGAGCTCGAGGAGTGAGTGCAATGAACCAACATGATCGTTCAAGGCAGACATTCGCAACAGATAAGGCTCGTGAGATCGCCGAGACCTGGGCATCGACTACATGGACGGCCCCTTCGAATCTAGAGCAGTTCCAAATGGGCCTCGACGTTGCTCGATGCCAAAGGTAAGGCGGAT
>DASRPA010000224.1:0-6776 GCA_035646635.1 Actinomycetota bacterium
CGGCCCTGGTGGCTATCCCCTCGGCGCCGCGCCCACGCCTCCGGCCCACAGTCGCCGTCACGGGGCACCTGAGGCGCAATCGCCGCAGCTACGCCTCGGGCGTGGCGCTCGCTCTGACTGCGGGGGCCGCCACCTGGGCGAGCCGCTCCCGCCGGCTCGAGGCCGCCTAGCACCTTCGGGTGGTCGCCCCGGCGCGGGCTCGTCGCCTAGACTGATAGCCCGGTTGAATAACCCTAGGGCGGTAGCTCAGTTGGTAGAGCGCTGGTCTCCAAAACCAGTGGTCGGGGGTTCGAGTCCCTCCCGCCCTGCCATGCACACCTTCCACTCTGCTACCTTCCGCCCTGCTGCTGAGGCCCGGTTCGGAGCGTCGGCCGCGCCGGACCGGGGAGTGCTGGCAGAGTTCGGCCCTTCGCGGGGAAAGTCTCGGTGACGCGCGTGGAAGAACACAGGCTGCAGGCATGGCGCGTCGAGTTCCACGTCGTTGTGCCGGCGGCATCAGGGTGCTTGGTCCCCTGCCGAGGTGACTCGCCTGGAAGACGGCGAAAGCGTGGATGAGATGAAGGTAGTTAGCCGGGCTCCCCGGAAACGAGCATCTCTCTTAGGGTCAAGGCGAGGCTTGTGCCCTGGTCATCGACGCCGGCGGTTCGAGCCAATCCTCCGGGAGCGCTCCCAAGCCAGCCCCGCCGTATAGGGGGGTCCTATGCGACCGGCTGCGAGAGCTACACGGCGAGGGCGCCCGAAGCAGGGTCCCAACCGTAGTTCACCGACTTCAACTAGAGTCGCGCCAGACGCCCTTCGGGCAGAAGGGATGACACTGACTGCCTCTCCATCGGCTTCGCGAAATAGTACCCCTGACCCAGCTCGCAACCAAGAGCGCTCAGCTCTGCGAGCTGCACATCCGATTCAATCCCCTCGGCGCATGTCTGTAACCCGAGAGATTGGCTGAGCTTGACGATGCCCCCGGCTAGACCGGACCCTTGAGGACCTGTCCCTAACCCGTCTATGAAGGTCTTGTCGATTTTGATGATGTCAAAGGCGAAACGCCGTAGATAGCCCAAGGACGAATAGCCTGTGCCGAAGTCATCGATGGCCAGGCGCACCCCGATTTCTTTGAATGCCTCTAGGTTGCTTGCGATCACCTCCGTGTCTTGCATCAACGCGCTTTCTGTGATCTCCAGAATCAAGTCTCTTGGGGCCAACTGAGCATCCTGCAGGGTCTGTGCTACGTCCTCCGCCAACTGAGCGTCCTGGAGTTGGACCGCAGAGACGTTGACGTTGACCGATAGCCTGCGCTGGCCGTGTTCAGTCTGCCATTGCCTCGCTTGCCGACAAGCTTCTCGAAGCACCCACCTCCCAATCGGGACGATGAGGCCCCTTTCCTCTGTTAAAGGGATGAATTCCAGGGGACGGATCAAGCCGTGTTGGGGATGCTCCCAGCGTAGGAGGGCCTCCAAACCATAGATCGTGCTGCGCGCAAGCTCAACAATAGGTTGGTAACGGAGAGTGAACTGGGACTCCTCAATTGCTCGCTCTAGGTCGGCCTCCAGCCGTACTCGTCGGTTTAGGGCGTCTTCCATGTGTGGTTCGAATATCTCGTAGGTCGCCGTGCCCTTGCTCTTTGCCACATACATTGCGGTGTCTGCTTTACGAAGAAGTTGTTCCGTATCGGTATCAGGAGAAAGCTCGGTCACGATACCAATGCTGGCGCGAGCGAACAGGTGCCTATCTTCAAGGTCGAAGGGTGCCCGCAGAGTCTCGACTATTCGTTCGGAGATCAGGACTGCGCCTGCCACATGCTGCATGTCCTCGAGCAAGATTGCGAACTCATCTCCACCGAGACGTGCCAGCGTGTCCGATGGGCGTAAACATTCCTTAAGGCGTCTTGTCACCGCCACAAGCAACTGATCTCCGACATCATGACCACGGCTGTCATTCACCGCCTTGAAGTTATCGAGGTCGATGAGCAGCACCGCGAGACAGCGGCCTTGCTCGCTTCTGCGAGCGAGGGCGTGTTGGACGCGATCTTTGAACAGAAGACGGTTTGGGAGCTTCGTCAACGAGTCATGAAACGCCTGGTGGGACAGCTCGCCTTCAAGAGCCCTGCGCTCGCTTACGTCACGGTAGTTCAAAACCAGGAATCCGACGAGCGAATCGTGCAATAGGTTCGTACCCGTCGCCTCGATCCATCGCCAGGAACCATCTTTGTGCCGAACTCGGATCGTGACGGTCCTCATCCCACCGGGGTCTCCCTTCAGGAGGTCTGAGAGCTCTTCCTGAGCAGAGGCAAGGTCACTAGGATGCACGACATCGAGAACATCTCGGCCCACGAGTTCTTGTGGCTTGTAGCCGAGAACCCGCGTCACTGCTTGCGTCACAAAGGTTATGCGGCCTTCGCCGTCGAGCAATTCGATGACATCTGATGAGTTCTGAATAAGCGCCCTGAATCGCTCTTCGCTCTCTCGTAGAGTCCCTTGTTCCTGCCGCGAATGGACCTTGAACATGATGACGACCACGACCACGGTCAAGAAGATGAGCGCGATGGACCCCCCATTCGACATCTGACTCACTTCGAGAGCGTCATCCTTGACACGAGTCTTTGCGCTTGTCGCCAATGCGCGAAGCTCGTTGAAGTAGGGATCAACACGTTCCTGATCGACTTGTTCTGCCTCTCGGATCCTGCCTTGTGCGAGGAGGGCGAGTTCTTCGTTCACGGCCCTTGTGTAGTTACGATAGATCTGTGCAAGTTGCCTCAAAGCCCGGCTGTTAGGCTCCAATCTGAGCAGTTGCCGGAGAAAGCCGGCTGATCGGACGCGAGCCGTCTGCAGTTCCTGGCGGGTGTCACGGCGCAAGGTTTTCTCCGCGATATTTCTCAACTCCATTGCCCTTTCAACGTTCACACCTCCCTGGAATTGGGCGAGGAGGTGCGTGGCTCGGAGGGAATCGTCGGCAGTAATCCTTACGGCAACGAATATTAGAGAGACACCAGTCGCCAGAAGTCCTGCAAAGAACAGGAGCGCCCATTGCGGTAGACCGTCCATGGAACGCGCGCCCGGGAGGGCAACTTGTCCTGATTGTGCGGGCGCGCGAGAGGAGCGGAGGCCGGACTTGGGTCCCATGTCACGAAATATCGGTCACCAGGAAGACGACCTTAGGGAATCGAGACGATTCCCCGGCCGTCTAGGTGAGTGAGCAGAAAATCGGTCGATTGCTGGCCGCAAAGGCTCGCGATCGAGAGCGTGAACTGGGAGAATGACAACAAGGAAACTTCCCCTCCCGGAGGACACCATGCTCGGACGCGTGAATTCCCAAGGCAGCCTCCTTGAAGCCGGTCAGATGTGCGGTCATCTCGTCACCAAGGGATCGTTCTACGAGAAGCTCGCTCGCTGCGGCCACGAGCTCATCACAGACGACGACTTCGCCCACATGTATGCGTCGGCGCGCGGGCGGCCGTCGATCCCGCCTTCGATGATGATGCGGTCGCTTCTGCTCGCGACCAAGGACGGGACGTCGGATCGCGAGTCGGCGAGAAGGAGCCGGGTCGATCTCGACTGGAAGGCGGCGCTGGGGCTCGACCTCGACCACCCGGGTATCGGTGCCACGACCTTCTCGCTGTTTAGGGCGCGCGTCGTGCTGCACGACGCCGATCAGGCGCTGTTCAGAAGGACCGTCACCAAGGCGGTCGACAAGGGTCTGTTCCCCAACAAGGTCCTCGCCCTGATCGACTCTTCTCCCGTACTCGGCGCCGGCGCCGTGCAAGACACCTACGAGCTGCTTAGAGGCGCGATCCAAAAGGTCGTTCGGGCGGCGGGCGAGGACACCCTCACCAAGGGGCTGCGCAAATCGCTGCGCCGCTACCTCAAAGACACCAAGCCCGACATCGACTGGACCGATGCCGAGCGGAGAAGAGAAGAGCTCGCCCGGATGGTCACGGCTGCCAACCGCCTGCTGGGCGAGGTCGCCGATCGTGACGGGGTCCAAGACACGGCAGACCTGCTGGCGGCGATCGTCGCCCAGGACGTCGAAGACGACGGCGGCGGCGAGCCGCGCATCCGCCGGGGGACCGCCAAAGACCGCATCGTGTCGACCTCCGACCCCGAGATGCGCCACGGGAGAAAGTCCAAGTCCCGCAGGTTCGACGGCCACAAACTGCATGTCCTCGAAGAGGAGTCGACCGAGCTGATCCTGGGGGTCGACGTCGGCCCCGGCAACGGCGGCGACGGCGAGCCCGCCGTCCCTTTGATCGAACAGGCAACCCAGGCTGGTGTCGAGATCGACGAGGTCGTCGGCGACATGGCTTACGGGGACGGCGACACGAGGGAGGCCGTCGAGCAGACGGGCGCGAAGATGGTGGCCAAAGTACGGCCGGTGCATAACCGCAATGGTTTCCGCAAGACCGACTTTCTCATCGACCTCGACACCCTTAAGGCGACCTGCCCCGCAGGTGAGGTGAGCACCGAGGTCCGCAACACCAAGGACCACAAGAACCGTCCCACTCTGCTGCTGGTGTTCGATGCCGAAGCGTGCGCGTCTTGCCCGATCAGAGTGGACTGTGTATCGGGCACGGGTCCGCGTGCCCTCACGCTCAACGTCCACGAGGCGCGCCTGCAGCAGGCGAGAAGCGACCAGCTGCGTCCGTCGGTGAAGGCAAAGCTCAAGCGCCGCGCCGTCATTGAGAGAAAAATCGATCATCTTCACGATCTCGGCGCAAAGAAGGCGCGCTACCGCGGTCGGCGCAAGACCAAGCTGCAAGCCCTGATGGCCGCGATCGTGGCCAACTTTGGCCGGCTTGAGGCCCTGATGGCCTTTGGAGATACGAAGGTTGCATTGGCAGCTTGAGATTTCTCTTCTGGCTCGCTCGAACGGAGCACTGGGGCCGTTTGCCGCCTCAGAACGCTCACCAGGCGGATTTTCCCGCCTTGCCCGCCGGGGTCTCAATCGCACCTCTCCAGCGATCTCAGACCCCCCTTCTTGCTCACTCACCTAGGCTCCAAATGCGCGCCTGGGCGATCTGCTCGGCCGGGCTCCTACGCCGACAGGTAAAGCGGGCCTCACAGGTTTCGTGGGCCGTGACACGAACCGAGGCTGCAGGATGGCTGCCGCGCTGCTCCCCGCCGGCCTAGGCCCCCAACGAGAAGAAGCCCACGGGCCGGTACGCATCTCCGACTCTGTACAGGATCTTGCCGAGGTACAGACCGTCCTCGACGCCCACGAGCTCATCACGGAGCCGGCGCAGGAAAGGGCTGGGATTCGAGTCGATGCCGTAGTCCAGAGCCATTACGTCGACGTGGGGATCCGCCAGTCCACTTTCCGCCCGGACCGCAAAGGGGAATCCCTCCAGGTTGCCGTCCTTCCCTGGCTCCAGCGGCTGAGAGGGAGTCAGCGCCCGCAGCAGCAGCCGCCCTCCCGGCGCCACAACGTTCATCCCTGCCCCGGGCCAGAAGCGCTTGCCGCGCCAGAACCGGCACACATCCCCGATGAACATCCCATAGGGATCGACGGTGACGGTCAGGATGCGGCCTCGCAGGAAGCCGTCCGCAGCCGGATCGGGCGCCGAGGCGCTACGAAAGAGCCCGTTCAACTGGGCACTCGTCATGTCTTGCAGCTTCACCCCGGCCGCCCCTTTCGCCCGGCCCCAGGCCGGCCGGGGACTCAAACGCGCGCCACACGCCCCTTTGTCCCGATTCCGTACCTGAGAGCGTTTGACGCGCGATCGGCTGCCTGAATCGGCCGAGCCTCTGCGCCCCTCACCCCGGCTCAAGCCCCCACCGGCACCTTCACAGTCTGAACAGGGGCGCAGGCCCGACGCTACGCCTCGAGCGGCAACTCGATGTACCTGTGGCTGGACCGCTCCACCGAGCGCTCCTGAAGATCTTGCAGGATCTCGATCAGCTCCGCACGGTCGAGGTCGATATAGGCCTCGACGAAGTCCGTACACTCCAGATCCATTTGGTTCCCCCCCATGATCTCTCCCCGTCTATGTTGCTCGGATGGAAGAAGCTTACATAGGCCCCCTCGCAGCCGTCACTACGCAGAAGAAGCGACCTTACCCAAGCGTGCTAGTCTCAATTGTCAATATCCCTCCCCCGCGGCACTGAAATCCTCTGAAGCGCGTCCGCGGCGACGGCGAAAGGTTTGGTCGTGAACAGGCAGTACAAGCGCATGATGAAGAAGGATCAGCAGCGCAAGACGACGGCACCTCGCCCTCAGCCCAAAGGGGCCGGCTCTCCGGCGCACAGGCAGAGAACCAAGCCTCGCCAGTTCCTGCGCGAGGTCATCGCGGAGCTGCGCAAGGTCGCGTGGCCGACGCGTGAGGAGGTTATCGCCTACTCGATGGTGGTGCTTGTCAGCGTGTTGGTGATCGCGGCGGTCATCTTTGGGATGGACTTCGTGTTTACGAAAGCAGTTCTGGCGCTGTTCGGAGTCGAGTCATGAGCGAGCTCGGACCCGATGTCGAGGAGCAAGTGCAGGACGATCCCGAGGCGAGTGAGCCGGGCGTCCTGCTGACTGAGGAGGCGCCTCCTCCCGAGGCCAAGGCCACCGAGGACCCCGCCACCGCCACCGAGGCCTCGGCCTCACAGGACTCAGCCGCCGAGGAATCCGCCACCGAGGTCACGGCCACCGAGGTCACGGCCACCGCCGACCCAGTCACCGACGACCCAGCCACCGAAGCCCAGGCATCCGAAGCCCAGGCATCCGAAGCCCAGGCATCCGAAGCCCAGGCATCCGAAGCCCAGGCATCCGAAGCCCAGGCATCCGAAGCCCAGGCATCCGAAGCC
>DASRPA010000225.1:0-2420 GCA_035646635.1 Actinomycetota bacterium
CACGCATTCCGTGCGCGCCACGACCTCTCGCGCCCAGTACACGCCCCGCTGCATGCCCGGCCGGGCTCCGCACAGCCGCTGACCTGCGGCAACGCCCCACAGCGACCCCTCAACGACCCACAACTACTTCAGGAGCGCCACATTGAGCAGCCCCGCCGCTACCGGCTTGTTCGAGAACACGCGCAAAGCAGCGGGGTCCGCTCCGCCGGTGAGCATCGTCGCTCGCCGCACCGCTAACTTGCATGGCTGAAGAGAGGGGAGCGTCGTCCACGGCGTCCTGCAGCCGGTCAATCGTGGCGGTGATCGGGACGCCCCCGCCCATGGCACCCGCAGTGGCGCTGGCACGAAGGCAAGATTGAGCCAGCGACCCATTTTTAGCAAGCCCGGTTCTGAGCCCTCGGCCGCTTTCGGATGTCATCCATGATAGATTGCCGAAGCTGAAGCACCACGGGTATACAACCGAGGGTATTTAGACGATTGCGGCAAGGGCGGCATAGGCCATGAACGTCTCCAGATGGACGGGTCGATCAGGTCGAGCGTGGGCAGCCCTTCTCGGTGTTGTGCTCGCGGCGTTACTACTTGCCATCGGGCTAACAGGGATGCCCCGAGCGATCGGGCAAACCGACGATCCCGTCCGCCTCGCCGGGGCCGATCGCTACGGGACCGCGGTGGCGGTTTCCAAACACAAGTTCCCTGATGGAGCAACGAGCGCCTATGTCGCCCGGGCCGACGCTGGTCCGGACGCTCTCGTGTCGTCGTTTGAAGACGGCCCGACGCTGCTAGTTCCGCCTTGTGGAACCGTGCCCGAGGTGGTGATAGAGGAGTTGGACAGGCTAGGCGCCGACCGTGTCTACATCGTTGGCGGTGAGGCCGCGGTGAGCCCATCGGTGGGCCGCCAGCTCGCTGCACGGATGTCGGACCCGACGGTCAGCTGCGGTGACGACAGGGAACAGGGAGATGTCGAACTGACTGTCTCTCGCATCGACGAAACGCCCGAGGGGTTCATTGTCGACGCAACCGTCGTAAACCACCTCGACGAGACGGTGCAGCTGAACCCCGGCGTCGTGATTGAGCAACAGGTGAGCGCCGGCACATGGGAAGCCGTGCCGTCCGCGTGCTGCAGGCCTCCTCTGGAGTACCAGCAGATCCCTCCTGGCGAGCGCAGCGAACCCGTTCAAATATCGCCGTACTTCCATGAGGAAGGCCAGAGCCATCTTGGGCCTGGCCACTACCGAGCCAGGGTCCTCGTCGTTCCGGCAAGTGAGCAATCAGATCCTGAGGGTGCCCGACCGATCAGGGTTAAATTCACCCTGTCGTAGGGACGCTCGATAGAAGGGCTTTTGCGCCGGTTGAGGAGGTAAATGCCCGAGGCCCTACTCCATCGAACCACTTCTGCCTCCGATACAACGCGCATACCCACTCCAGAGTCACACGGTGGCCCGCCCTATCCGGGGAACCTGGCCCTACATCCACCCCTCGGCGGGACGCCTACAGGCACTGTTGGAGAACGGCGCCGGAACGAGACAGTCATGGCCGAAGCTGATGTCATTGAGGTCGAGGTGCGGCTCGAGGGTGCTGGGGACGGGGAGCCCATCATCGATGAACTAAACGGGCGCTTGTACTGTCGGTTGTCATGGGCTCGTGGGGCGGGTCCCCCTGCCTGTCGCGGAATCTACGTCTGGACTAGTGACGACTACGCGGTTCTCTACATCGGGAAGGCCACCAGCGATCGCACAAGTCACCTCTACCGCCGAATCACCGCGTACAAGAGAGCGTCACCCGGAAAGACCCAGTGGACGTCCCTGCGTCTCAATTCAGAGATCCTTCGGTTTGTCCAGAGCGGTGGTCGAGTTCGGCTCGTCTGTCTAGCAATGCCCAATGCCACTGCCGACGATGTGACCCGCGCGGAGATCAGGCTCATCGACCAAGCTCGTCCTCCTTGGAACCGACGAGGGAACTTGCGTCCACGCACGGTGGAGGACGCGATGTCGCTGATCGAGCTGCTCGATGCGCCAGCCGCCTACTCACTTCCAAAGTCAGTCGCCTTGCCTCTATAGGGAATGGGTCGGGACCTGCCAGGCCGAGGTGCCGCAGTGGCGCTGGAAGTTCGCAACTTTGGGGAAGAGGACCTTGTCACGCCAGCCTATAGTTTACGGTTGTGTGCGTGCGCCGGCCATTGGTAGCCCCGGATATTGACGTCTACGCGCTCTGAGGTCTGGTCGGCCCCGGAGATTTCGGACAGGTAATCCACTACAGAAGATGTAGTAACTATGCGGCTCGCTGCTGCTCGATGTAGTCGTCGTATGCCTCTTGGGGAGTGCGGTAGCCCAACCCCGAGTGGATCCGTAGCGTGTTGTACCTTATCACAATGTAGCGCGTGATGTCAGCCATTGCACGAAATCTCGTAGGATACACCGTAC
>DASRPA010000226.1:0-7047 GCA_035646635.1 Actinomycetota bacterium
GTCATATAGGTCCTCCGTGGGAGAGAATTACCGTTACGTAATTCTCTCAAGCCTCGGCTCGGATCGCGAGCACTGAAGGCAAGAAAAACACCAGCCACCTAGGGGCGGGCCCCCCGGCCTGGCCCCCTCACGCGGAGGCCTCCTTGCGACTTGTCAGCCAGGCTCCCCCGAGTACCAGCGCCGTTCCTACCAGTGAGAGAACGGCGATGGTCTCGTCACGAAAAATCAGACCGAGGATCACGGCAACGATCGGGAGAAAGTAGATCGCGATGGAGCCGCGTGCGGCCCCCGCTCGTCCCGCCAGATTCGTCATCGCCACCAACGCAACGCCGGTGCCAAAGACTCCCAAGGGCACCATCGCGAGCGCGCTGGGCCAGCTCCACTCGGATTGTGGCAATTGCACGGCCGCCACCGGCGTGACTGCCGCCAATGCGACGAGCTGGGCACGCAGGAGCACCGGCAGGGCGCCGTAGCGCTGCTGGAGCGGGACGGCCAGGTTGAACGATACTCCGTAGAGGATCACTGCCAACAGAATGAGGAGGACGCCGACCGCAGTGAAGCTCGACTCCTCTACGGCGGGAGACGCAATCGCCACCACCCCCGCGAATCCAAGCACCAAGCCCGCAGCTTGGCCCCGGCCGGGGAGCTTCTTCAGCAGAATCGCAGCGAACAAGGCGCTGAAGAGCGGAACGGCACCATTGAGCATCCCTGCGAGAGCCGATGAGATCCGCTGTTCGGCCATAGGGAAGAGCACGAAGGGAACGGCCATCCACAGGACTCCGAGCGCCGCTACTCTGCGCCAATCCTCGGCTTCTATCTTGCGACGCGCGCGCGGGAATAGGGCCAGAGTCCCAACTCCGAGCGCAAGGCGGGCAAAGGCGACGACTCCCGGTGCGAACGAGTCAACCCCTATCGCGATGAACAAGAAGGACGAGCCCCACATGAAGGAGACTGCGACGAGAAGCCCCCACTCGACGGGCCCAAACGCTTCAGGTCGGCTGCCGGGCGAGGTGTGAAGGAGGCGGGCAGGCCTGGTGGGCCCAACGTTCGGATCTAACTGCTGCTGCCCGAGCGCCGGCCGCAGGTGCTCTTCACGTTTGCGGCCCAAGAACGGCATGTTAAGGGCGCGTGGCTGCGGCTGCGGCGGTGATTGCTGCGATCGCTCGATCTACATCGGCCGTCGTGGTGGCGTGATCGGAGACGCTGATCCGAAGCGCAGCCTTGTCTCGCCACACGGTGTCGCCCAGCCACGCCTCGCCGCCACTCTGGACGATTGCGGCGGCGGTCTTCGTGCGAGTGTCGTTGTCGCCCACTCGCACGAGCACTTGGTTGAGCACGACATCGTTCAACACCTCTAGGTCTTCGATCGCAGACAGAGTTTCGGCGAAGCGCGTAGCGTGGTCGCAACAGCGATCGACCAGCGCCGCGACGCCCTCTCGCCCGAGGCTCCGCAGCGCCGCCCACACTGCGAATGCACGAGCTCTCCGGCTGCTCTCGGGCGTCCAGTCCGATCCATCACGCGCACCATCCGTTCCTCGGACCAGATAAGGGGCACGCAGAGCCATGGCCGTGCGATGGCTTTCGGGATGTGCGCACGCCACGAAGCCGGAGTCGTAGGGGACGTTCAACCATTTGTGACCGTCGGTCGCCCAGGAGTCCGCCAGCTCGACTCCGTCCACGAGGTGGCGGCGAGCCGGGCTTGCCGCCGCCCACAGCCCGAAGGCGCCGTCGACGTGCAGCCAAGTCCCGTGGTCCCGGCACGACTCTGCGATCTCTCGAAGGGGGTCGAACGCCCCGGTGTTCACGTTCCCGGCCTGGGCGCAGACGATGCTCGGACCTTGTACGTCTCCCAACGTCCGTCGCAGCGCATCGGGGTCCATCCTGCCCTGGGAATCGGCTGCGACGACGACCATCGTCCGTTCACCCATGCCGAGAAAGCGCACGGCGCGCCCTATCGTGACGTGGCGCTCCGCTCCGACCAGGACCGCCACCGGGGGAGCGCCCGTCAACCCGTCGGCCTCAACATCCCAACCCGCTTTCTCGAGAACATCGTGGCGAGCGGCGGCCAACCCGGCGAAGTTGGCCATCTGCGCCCCGGTGGTGAACCCGAGCGACGCCGTCGAGGGGAGGCCGAGGAGGTCGAGCAGCCAGCCCGCCGTGATCTCCTCGACCGCTGCAGCCGCAGGCGAGAGCACATGGAGTCCTGGGTTCTGATCCCAGGTCGCAGTCAGCCAGTCCGCCGCCAGCGCGGCCGGTAGGATGCCGCCTTCGACGAAGCCGAAGAACCGGCCCCCGCTTGTCGCCACGAGACCGGGATCAACACCCTGGGCCAGCTCCTCCACGACGGTCAGGGGATCGACGGGACCGTCGCCGAGCGGTCCACCGAGGGCGGTTGCCAATGTCTCCTGGTCCATCGGAGCTGCAACCGCGCGCCGGGCGAGGCTCTCGACGTAGCCCTGCGCGAGCTGCTGAGCGCGTCGCAGGAGGACGTCGGGTTCTCTCACAGCAACCACTTCGGCCCAAAGATGATGCCCCTCTCGCATCTGGGACGAGCCCCGTGTTGGTCCATAATGTCATTCTCGCTCATGGTGACTCGAGGCGCTCCCTCCAGAAACATAGCTGGCGGGCTCCCGGCTCAGCGGGGGCTTTGCCGCCCTCTTGACCTCAAGTGCGCTTGAGGTTTTAACATGATCGTGGCGACGACTACTCACGAGACCTAAGGAGGTGCGCGATGGACATGCAAGTCACCGCCTGGATGTCGCTTTACAACGCGATGAACGCCGAGTCGGACCGGCGGCCGTTCTCCAAGGCCACGATGCGCCGGATCGGCGTGTTCGCGCGGCCTCACCGCCGTCAGTTGGCCTGGTTCCTTCTGCTAAGCGTCGTTACGGCTGCCTTGGCGGTCGCGACTCCCGTGCTTGCGGGCCGGGTTCTCGATGCGATCGTCAAAGGCGAGGCGCTGCGCACGATCGTCGGACTGGCGGCGCTCATCGCAGTCATCGCTGTGCTCGAGGCGGGCCTTGGCCTGGCAACACGGGGGTTGTCGGCACGCATCGGTGAGGGCCTGATCCTCGATCTGCGAACGACGGTGTTCGACCACGTCCAACGCATGCCGATTGCCTTCTTCACGCGCACTCGCACCGGAGCGTTGGTCAGCCGGTTGAACAGCGATGTCATCGGCGCGCAGCGGGCGTTCAGCAACACGCTCTCCGGAGTGGTCAGCAATCTCGTGACGCTTGCACTCACGCTTGTCGTGATGCTCGGGATCTCTTGGCAGATCACACTGCTTACGCTGTTGTTGTTGCCCGTGTTCGTGATCCCCGCGCGGCGGATGGGGACTCGCTTGGCACAGCTCCAGCGCGAGTCGGCGAACCACAACGCGGTCATGACCACACAGATGACGGAACGTTTCTCAGCGCCCGGAGCGACTCTCGTGAAACTCTTCGGACGGCCGGCTCAGGAGTCAGCCGAGTTCGCCGCCCGGGCTCAGCGAGTGCGTGACATCGGCGTACGCGCGGCGATGGTGCAGTGGATATTCGTCACCGCGTTGACTCTGGTCTCGGCGCTTGCCCTTGCCGTGGTCTATGGAGTCGGTGGTTACTATGCGCTTCAGGGGGAGCTTGAGGCCGGCGCAGTCGTCGCACT
Organism: Actinomycetota bacterium; assembly: GCA_035646635.1. Taxonomy (GTDB): domain Bacteria; phylum Actinomycetota; class CADDZG01; order CADDZG01; family WHSQ01; genus JACDAL01. The sequence goes on from DASRPA010000226.1 coordinate 3,646, forward strand.
CGCCCTGCTGCTCACCCGCCTCTATGCTCCACTAACGGCTCTGGCGAGCGCGCGGGTGGAGGTAATGAGCGCTCTGGTGAGCTTCGAGCGCGTGTTCGAGGTGCTGGACCTTAAGCCCTTGATCGCCGAGAAGCCGGACGCCCGGCGGGTGCCTGACGGCCCGGTGTCCGTCGAGTTCGACGCAGTGCGCTTCAGCTATCCATCGGCCGACAAGGTATCGCTCGCCTCCTTGGAGGAAGTCGCGCTCCTCGACGCGCGCGGGGGTGTCGAGGTGCTCCATGAAGTGTCGTTTCGGGCCGAGCCGGGGCAGATGGTGGCTTTGGTGGGATCATCGGGGGCCGGTAAGTCCACTATGGCGCAACTGGTGCCGCGGCTCTACGATGTCGACGGCGGCGCCGTGCGTTTGGCTGGTGTGGACGTGCGCGACCTTTCTTTCGAGTCGATTCGGCAGACGCTCGGGCTGGTTACCCAGGACGGGCACCTGTTTCATGAGTCCGTCCGGGCCAACCTGCTTCTGGCGAGCCCCGAGGCCTCAGAGGAAGAGCTGTGGGAGATGCTGCGGCGTGCCCGGCTGGAGTCGTTGGTGCGGTCACTGCCCGACGGGCTCGACACCATTGTGGGCGAGCGCGGCTACCGGCTCTCCGGCGGCGAGCGCCAACGCTTGACGATCGCACGGCTGCTCCTGGCGCGCCCGAGGGTGGTGATCCTCGACGAGGCCACCGCTCATCTCGATTCCACCTCGGAGGTCGCGGTACAGGCGGCGCTGGGTGAGGCGCTGGCGGGGCGAACCGCGGTGGTGATAGCGCACCGGCTTTCCACCGTGCGGGCCGCGGATCTCATTCTGGTGGTCGAGGACGGGCGAATCGTGGAGCGCGGCACTCACACAGAGCTTCTTGCTTCAGGCGGCCGTTACGAGGAGTTGTACCGGACCCAGTTCGAGCAACCACGGAACAAAGAAGCCGTGAGCGTCCCTGCGGGAGGAGGGCCTCAGTAGTAGTCTGCATGGCGCTCCTTCCGGGGCGATGTGACATGCGACTCATGAATGAGGTGGAGCGTGAGCCTTAAGGCTGTCTTCCTGAACTGCACTCTCAAGAGATCGCCCGAGGTTTCGAACACCGAAGCGCTGGCGCGCAAAGTGATCGCGTGGTTGGACAGCATGGAGGTAGAGAGCGAGATCATCCGGATCGTCGACTACGCCGTGCCTACGGGAGTGAGCTCGGATGAGGGTGACGGGGACGAGTGGCCCAGGATTCTCGAGCGCATCAAGGCAGCCGACATCCTAGTGATTGCGACGCCTATCTGGTTTGGACATCGCTCCAGTGTCGCCCAACTGGTCATCGAACGACTCGACGGTACCTACAACGAGCGCAACGAGGTCGGGCAGTATCCGCTTTACAACAAGGTGGGCGGGGTTGTGGTCACCGGTAACGAGGACGGTGCACACGCGGCGGCGGAGTCGACTTTGTTCAACCTGTCACATCTCGGCTGCACCATCCCGCCCAACTCTGATACCTACTGGGTGGGCGACGCCGGCCCCGGCCCCTCTTACCTCGAGGCCGGGGGGGAGAACCACGCTTACACGCAACGGACGACGCGCTGGATGGCGCACAACCTCGTGCACCTCGCGCGGATGCTGAAGGCGAGCCCGATCCCACCGGAGGGCAACACGTTCGAGGAGGAGACAGACCACCGGCCGCACATCGGCTGAATTTCTTGAACTTTGCGTCTCACCCCACAGCTCACAGAGGCGCCCGCCTATGAGCGCAAGTGGTAAGGCCGCAAGGTTGGGCGCCATCGCAAGAATTCGTCGAAACGGACGGCGATTGGCCGGCAGGTGATTAGCGGGTGGAAATGGAGGAGAGGAAGAAGGCATGAACCTTCTTCGCAAGGCGCCCCCGCAGCACCCGGATCGGCCCCTTCCTCGGGTGTTGATCGTGGGCGGGGGTTTTGTGGGCCTCTACGCAGCTCTTGGCCTGGAGAAGAAGCTCTCTGATGAACAGGCCGAAATTGTGTTGGTCAGCCCCGAAAGCTTCATGGCTTACCAGCCATTTCTACCCGAGGCCGCCGCGGGCAACATCGAGCCGCGTCACGTCGCTATTCCGCTCCGGGCGGTTCTCAAGCGAACTCAGCTGATAACCGGCCTCCTGACCGGCCTGAATCATGATCAGCGTTCGGCCACGATCCAACCCGTTCAGGGCAAGTCGTATGACATCGCCTACGACTCGCTGGTGATTGGGCTTGGATCGGTTTCGCGAGTCTTTCCGGTGCCGGGCCTAGCCGACGCGGCGGTTGGATTCAAGTCCGTTGCTGAAGCGATCTATCTGCGAAATCACGTACTCGCGTGCTTGGACGCGGCCGAGTCCACCACCGATGAAGAGGTGCGTCGCCGAGTGCTGACGTTCGTGTTCGTGGGGGCCGGCTATGCGGGGGTGGAGGCGCTGGCCGAGCTCGAGGACCTGGCTCGAGATGCAAGCTCGAGATACCGCCGCGTCGCTGAGGAGGATATGCGCTGGATCCTGATCGAGGCAGCAGACACCATCCTGCCGGAGATGGCTCCCGACATGGGGCCGTATGCAATCGAGATCCTGCGCCGACGCGGCATCGATGTGCGCCTCAGTACGACTCTCGAGTCGGCCGAGGAAGGAAAGCTGCGTTTCTCTGACGGAGAGGAGCTTGATGCCGACACTCTGGTGTGGACCGCCGGAGTAAGCCCACATCCTGTTGTCACCTTACTGGGTCTGCCCACTGATGAAAAAGGTCGCCTCGTTGTGGATCCCTATCTGAGGGTTATCGGAGTCGAGGGGGTGTGGGCGGCGGGTGACTGCGCCGCGGTGCCCAACCTCGTTGAGGGAGGATACGATCCCCCCACCGCCCAGCACGCCCTTCGTCAGGGCCGCCGGATTGCAGACAACCTCTCGGCAAGCCTGAAGGGCGAGCCTTTGCAGGAGTTCCGCTACAAGAACATGGGGGGCCTTGCCTCTCTGGGGCGCTACAAGGGGGTCGCTCGCGTCCCCGGGTTGCGCCTGAAGGGATTCCCAGCGTGGTGGCTGCACCGCAGTTACCACCTGTTGATGATCCCGACCCTCAACCGCAAGATCCGCATCGTCCTGGACTGGACGGTCGGTCTCTTCTTCCGCAGGGACGTGGTCCAGTTGGGCTCCTTGCAAGACCCACGAGAACCCTTCCGTGAGGCCGTCGGCAGAGAAAGGTAGAGCCCAGCTCAGGGCCCCCAGCCAAGCCCCGGCCGGCCCCCGGTTCCCGACTGATGTCGCTAAATGGGAACTGTTCCTTATTAACCAGCGTATTGGGTGGCGAAACGGGAACGGAACGGTTCGCCTTTGACCACAACACCGCGGCGTGTGGTGGAAGCCCCCCTGAAGGCCCCCGCACAGCGTCGCTCCA
>DASRPA010000227.1:0-8743 GCA_035646635.1 Actinomycetota bacterium
CCCACGATGGGCCCACCCCACCCCTCAGCCAGCTCTGTGCCAGATAAGGGGCGGATTCCGCACGTTTCCTGACACAAAGCCAGATTAGGGGCGGATTCCGCACGGTTCCTGACACAAAGCCAGATTAGGGGCGGAATCCGCACGGTTCCTGACACAAAGCCAGATTAGGGGCGGAATCCGCACGGTTCCTGACACAAAGCCGCGTCAGGGGCGCTACCTGGGCGCTCCGTGCGACACACTTGGAGTAATGCCTTGCGCCACCTGCGGACGACCTCAGACCGACCCCGTCAAGGGTGCGTCGCCGTGGGCCCGGGGGGTGGTCGGAGGGCATCAGATACTGCTGTGCCCCGACTGTCAGGAGAACGACCCCCAGTGGGTGCAGAAGCTCGATCGCTGCCCTCAGTGCGGCGGCACGAGGCTGTCGGTGGTGATGGGCTCGGCTGTGTGCCGGGGCTGTGGCCTCGACTGGCCGGTGGAGGACCTCGAACGTTGAGCATCCGCCGCCACGCCTGCGTTGGCTGAGAGTAGACCCATGCATATCAACCACCTCGCCGCAGCCAATTAGGCTCGGCTCATGCTGGAGCTGATAGACGGCCGCGACCGGCAGACGCCGGTCCACATTCCCCGACCCCGCGTCCCCGCCACGCGCGCCCACGACATCGCCACCGAGGTCAAGGCCATCGTCGACGACGTCCGGCTGCGGGGCGATGCGGCGGTCATCGAGCACACCGAGCGCCTCGACGGCGTGAAGTTGACCGCGGCCCAGCTCGTGGTCGACGAGGACACGCTGGCGAGGGCCCCCTCGCTCGTGCGGCCCGAGCTCATCCTCGCGTTCGAGGTCATGGCCGCCCGCCTCGAGAGGACCTGCGAGCACCAGCTCCCGCAGAGCTGGATCGAGCGCTCCGAGGACGAGTACGTCGGCGAGATCGTGCGGCCGCTGCGCCGGGCCGGGGTCTACGCGCCCGGCGGAAGGGCCGCCTATCCCTCGAGCGTGATCATGGCGCTCACGCCCGCCCGCGTCGCGGGAGTCGAGGGCGTCGCGGTCGCCTCGCCCCCTTCGAGGCACGGCGAGATCGCCGAGCCTGTTCTGGCGGCCTGCGCGGTGGCCGGAGCGAGCGAGGTCTATCGCCTGGGGGGCGCCGTCGCCGTCGCCGCCCTCGCCTACGGGACCGAGACCATTCGGCCGGTCGACAAGGTCTTCGGGCCCGGCAATGTCTACGTGACCGCCGCCAAGAGGCTCGTTCAAGGCTGGGTGGGCACCGATTCGGAGGCCGGTCCTACGGAGATCGCAGTGATCGCCGACGAGCGCGCCGATCCGGTGGTGGTGGCTGCCGACCTCGTCGCTCAGGCTGAGCACGGCCCCCTCGGCTGCCACGCACTCATCACCTGGTCTGAAGAGCTGGCAGGGGCGACGACTGCTGCACTCGAAGGGATGGTCGCCCGCCACGAACGGGCAGACGACGTCGAAAACGCCCTCATAGAAGGGGGAGTGGCGGTTCTGGTGCGCGACCTCGACCACGCACTTGATACTGTCAACGCACTCGCTCCCGAGCACCTCGAGCTGCTGTTCGAGGGGGCGTTCGAGGCGCTCGACCGGGTCCGAAACGCGGGCTCGGTGTTCGTAGGGCTCTATACGCCCGTGTGTGCGGGCGACTACGTCGCCGGCACCAATCACGTCCTCCCCACAGGGGGCTCGGCCCGCTGGGCCTCGGGGCTCGGAGTGGCGGACTTCGTCACCAAGACCTACGTCTGCGGGCTCGAGCGCAGCTCGCTCGAACGATTGGCACCGCACATCGACGCCCTGAGCGAGGCCGAGGGCCTCCCGGCGCACGCTCGTTCGGTCGAGCGGCGGCTGGCTACGCGGCAGCGCTAATTGGAGCCGCTACGGGCGCGCCAGGACCTCGCCGGCGTAGCGCCCTACGTTTCACCCCAGCTTCCCGCCCGCATAAGGCTCAACACGAACGAGTCTCCCTACCCGCCTCCTCGGGCCGTCGTCGACGAAGCCATAGGCGCCCTGAGCCAGGCCACTCTCAACCGCTATCCCGACAGGGACGGCACCCCTCTCTACAACGCGCTCGCCCGCCACACGAACTGGCCGGCGGAGGGGTTGTGGGTCGCCAACGGCTCCAACGAAGTCTTCCTGCACCTCTTCCTGGCCTTCGGGGGGCTGGGGCGCACCTCCCTCACGTTCGAGCCGACCTACTCGCTTCACACGCTCATCGCTCGCATCGCTGCAACGCGCACCATCACCCGCCGCCGCGGCGACGGGTGGGCGGTGGACCTCGAGGACGCGCTCGAGGTGCTCGAGGACGAGGGGCCCGAGATCGTCGTGCTGTGCTCGCCCAACAACCCGACCGGCACGCTCGAGCCATTGGGGGCCGTGCGCGACCTTGCCGTGAAGGCGCCGGGGCTGGTGGTCGTCGACGAGGCCTACGCAGAGTTCGCCGAGCCCTCGGACAGCGCAGTTGGGCTGTTGTCGGATCATCCCAACGTGGTCGTCGTCAGGACGTTCTCGAAGGCCTGGGGCCTTGCCGGAGTCAGGCTCGGCTACCTGCTGGCAGCCCCCGAGGTGATCGCGGAGATGGCGACGGTGCGTCTGCCCTACCACCTCTCCGCTCCCACGCAGGCATTCGGCCTCGCCGCCCTCTCCCACGCGCCCGAAGCGGTCGAGGCGGCTCAGGCGCTGGTCGAAGAGCGCGACCGGCTGGTCGTCGAGCTCGCCGGCCTCGGACTCAAGACATGGCCCTCGCACGCCAACTTCGTTCTCTTCGAGGTGGGAGACGCCGGTGCGGTGTACCAGAACCTCCTGGAGCGCGGCGTACTGGTGCGCTCCTATGAAGCGCGGCCGGGGCTTGAACGCTGCCTGCGGGTGACCGCGGGCCTGCCGCAAGAGACCGATGAGTTCCTGAGCGCGTTAGCGGAGGTGCTCGATGCCTGAGCGCCGGGCGCGGATCGAGCGCACCACCACCGAGACCAGCGTCAAGGTCGAGCTGTCCCTCGACGGAGGGCCTGTGCGTTGCTCCACCGGCGTTGCGTTCTTCGATCACATGCTCGACCAGCTCGGCCGCCATTCCCACCTCGGTCTCGAGCTCGAGGCCACCGGCGACCTCGAGGTTGACGCCCACCACACGGTCGAGGATGTCGGGATCGTGCTGGGGCAGGCGTTACGCGAAGCACTGGGAGACGGGCGCGGTATCCGCCGCTACGGGTGGGCGCTCGTCCCGATGGAGGAGTCGCTTGCCCAGGTCGCGCTCGACCTCTCGGGACGCCCGCTGCTCGTCTACCGGGCTGAGGTCTCGGCGGAGGTGATCGGCACCTTCGATGTTGCTCTTGCTGAAGAGTTCTTCATGGCGTTGTGCCGCACCGGAGGCCTCACCTTGCATGTTTATTTGCTTGAGTCAAAGAACGCGCACCACGGAATCGAGGCGATCTTCAAGGCCGTGGCGCGGGCGCTCTCCGATGCGGTGAGCGTGGAGCCCCGGGCCGCGGGCGAGGTGCCGTCCACCAAAGGGATCCTGTGAAGGTCGCCGTCATCGACCACGGCATGGGCAATCTCCCAAGCGTCGCCCGTGCACTCGAGGCCGCGGGCGCCTCAGTGGTGGTGAAATCGAGCGCGACCGAGGCGGCCACGGCCGACGCCCTCTGCGTGCCCGGCCAGGGCATCTTCAACCGCTGCGTCGACAACCTGCACGCCTCGGGCCTCGCCGAGCTCGTCGGGCAATGGATCGAGCAGGAGCGCCCCTTTCTGGGCATCTGCCTCGGCATGCAGGTCCTGTTCGAGAGCTCCGAGGAGGGGGGCTCCGGCCTCGGGCTCTTCGGGGGCCGGGTCGAGCGCCTCCGCCCACCCGCAGGATCGACCGGCGTGCGGGTACCCCACATCGGTTGGAACGAGGTGGCCGGCGAGTACTTCTACTTCGACCACTCCTATGCAGTGCATCCGTCGGACGAGGCGCTCGTGACGGGCTGGTGCGACCACGGCGAGCGGGTGGCCGCCCGCATCGAGCGCGGCCCCCTGCTTGCGGTCCAGTTCCATCCCGAGAAGAGCGCGGCCGCGGGGCTGGCCCTGCTGCGGCGATGGGTGGCGGCATGACATCAGGCGACCTGTGCGCACTTTTCCATGTCGGCAGCGCTGAGCGCTCACCTCGTGGAAAAAGTCGGCCGGTGGCGGCATGAGCTTCACGGTCTATCCGGCGGTCGACATCTCGGAGGGCCGCTGCGTGAGGCTGCTGCAAGGTCTGTTCGGGAGCGAGACGGTCTACTCCGAGGACCCCGCCGAGGTGGCCGCCTCCTTTTGTCTAGCGGGAGCCGCGTGGCTCCACGTCGTTGACCTCGATGGCGCCCGCACCGGCCAGCCTCAGAACCGCGACCTGCTGGTCGACGTCGTGCGCTCGGCAAAGTGTCCCGTGCAGGCCAGTGGGGGAGTGCGCTCCGCGGCCGATGTGGAAGAGCTGCTGGCGGCCGGCGCCGCCCGGGTAGTTCTGGGCACGGTTGCCCTCGAGGACCCCGGCGCGCTCGCCGCGCTGTGCCGCGAGAACGGAGAGCAGATAGCGGTGTCACTGGATGCCCGCGGAGGCCTCCTTCAGAGCCACGGCTGGACGGTTGGAACCGGGACGTCGGTCCTCGAGGTGGTGGATAGGGTTTCGGCGATGGGGGCGTGGGGCTTCGTCTACACGAACGTCGAGCGCGACGGGATGATGGCGGGACCCGACCTCGCCGGCCTGCAAGCCGTGCTCGACGCCACCACGCTCCCCGTGATCGCGTCGGGCGGAATCAGCTCGCTCGAGGAGGTGCGCGCCGTGGCCAAGCTCGGGGCCGCGGGAGCGATCGTGGGCCGGGCGCTCTACGAGGGCACGTTCACGATTCCCGAGGCGATCGCGGCGGGAGCCTCGGCCTAAACTCGTGCCGAGTGGTGGTGAGGTGACCATATAGATCATCTGACCACCACTCCGTTCTGTCGCGATCGCCCAGCCGATCGCTCATCGGCGTCGAACACCCTCTCGGCGTAGATTGCTTATCCAGCCCAGGCCCCGCTTCCGCCGGCAACATATCCAGGAAATGGAATTGCGCTCGCTTGATATGGGCGCATGGTTGATGAGGAGCGGCGCATGAAGCAAGCATTTGCGTTGTCGTGGAACGACAACAAGAGGGGAAAGGTTCGCTCCAGTCGGGTCGCTCCTGGTCGGGTCGCAGCTGGTCCGCCGGCGCCCGGACCTCGGCTTTTCTCAGCCGCTCGTGGAGCGGGAACGCCTAGTCCTCCAGTCCGTGGGGCGGCTAAGGAGGGCATCAGAAACGCCGATGGCACAGCATGGAGCTGTGCGAGTGACGACGCCTGGAGAGGGCAGCGAGAAGCGGGGGCTCCGGGCCCCGCTTCTGCGCCTTAGCGGCGCCGGGCGCGTGTGGGCGCTCAACCTGACGCTGGCGGCCCTAGCGACCTGGCTGTTTGCCTCCACCGTCGTCAACCTTGAGCCTCTCCCCTCGCCGGTGAGACTTCCGTGGTGGGCGCTCGCGGCGATGTTCTTCCTCGCCGAGGTTTTCGTAGTCCACCTCGAGCTGAGGCGGAACGCTCACTCGATCTCGATGTCGGAGATCCCGGTTGTTCTGGGCCTGTTCTTCGCAACCCCCTCGGCCCTCGTGCTCGGCCATCTTGCCGGCGGCCTGCTCGCGCTGGCGTTTCACCGCAGGCAGGCCCCCATCAAGCTCGTCTTCAACCTGGTTCAGTTCTGCCTTGGCTCGAGCCTGGCTGTGATGGCGTTTTCGTTGACCGGCGCGACCGATCCGCTCTCCCCGCGCGGGTGGGCGGCCGCATTTGTCGCACTCCTGGCGGCCGACACAGTGGCATCGGCGTTGATGATCGTCGCGCTGTCCTTGTCCGAGGGTGAGGGCCGGCTCAAAGCCCTGCGCGGCATCTTCGGGTTGGGCACTGTGCCCGTGCTGACAAACACCAGCCTCGCGCTCGCCGCAGCGGGATTGCTGTGGGTACGGCCGTCCAGCATCTGGCTTCTGCTCATGCCCGCGGTCGTCCTGGTGCTGGGCTATCGGGCTTACACCTCTATTCGGGCGCGCTACCAGGGGCTCGAGTTCCTCTACGAGACCACCCAAGAAGTCCAGGGGGCGGCCAACGCGGAGGAGGCAGTGGAGAGCCTGCTGCGGCGGGCCGCCGCGATGTTCAGGGCTCAGCGAGCCGAGATGGTGTTTCTCCCCGTGTCCGAGGGAGCTCCTGCATTCCGGACCTCGTTGACTCACGACGACGACGCGGAGGCCATCGTCCCGCTCGCCCTCGATTCCACGGCTCGGGCTCAGGTGCTGGACACCTTCTCGGAGGCAAGGTTGGTGGCGGCAACAGAGGAAACCAGTCTGATGCTCTTGTTCGACCCGGGCATCGACGACGCTCTGGTCGCTCCTCTGGTGACCGCAGGCGAGACGACCGGCGTCTTCCTCGTCGGCAATCGCGAGGGCGACGTGGTCAGCTTCGACTCCGAAGACCTCAAGCTGTTCCAGACTCTTGCCAGCCACGCCAGCGTCCTACTCGAGCGCGGAAGCCTCCAGCAGTCCCTGCACCGGCTCACCGAGGAGATGGACGAGCGCGAGCGTACCGAGCGGCTCTTGCGAGAGGCCCAGGCCAAGTACCGCTCGCTGGTCGAGGACGTGCCGGCGATCGTCTACATCTCTCCGCTGCGCGACGACTCGCCGTGGTCCTACGTCAGCCCCCAGATCGCCCCCGTGCTGGGGTTCACGCCGAAGGAGTGGCTGGAGGGCCCGACCTGGCGCGAGCGACTCCATCCCGAGGATCGCGAGCGCGTGCTAAAGGAGTGTGCTCAGGCGGCGAGAACGAAGCAGGGTGGATTCGTGAGCGAATACCGACTGTTGGCGAAGGACGGGCGTGTCGTGTGGGTGTCCGATGAGGCGACGATCGTCAGGCGCGAGAACCAGGCCCTGTTCTTCCGCGGTGTGTTGCTCGACGTCACCCGGCGCAAACAGGCTGAGGCGGATAAGGATGCGCTCGAGCTGCAACTCCGCCAGGCACAGAAGATGGAGGCGATCGGCGAGCTGGCCGGGGGAGTGGCGCACGATTTCAACAACCTCTTGGCCGTGATCCACAACTACGCCCAATTCGTGGATGAGGATCTCGCCGTTGGCGATCCCAAGAAGGAGGAGCTGGCCGAGATCCTCACGGCCTCTGAGCGGGCCACCGCGCTCGTTCGTCAGCTCCTCACCTTCTCCCGCAAGGAGATCATCCGTCCCGAGCTGATCGATTTGAACCAGCTCGTGGGGGAGCTCCAAACGATGCTCAGACGCGCGCTGAGGGAGAGCATCACCACCGCGGTGCGTCTCGAGGAAGACCTCGCCGCGGTCGAGATGGATCCAGGCCAGGTCCATCAGCTCCTACTCAACCTCGCGGTGAACGCCCAAGACGCGATGCCCGACGGAGGCACCCTCGTCATCGAGACCTCCACCGTGCATGTGGAGGCGGGTGCGACCGGCCACTACGAGGGTCTTGAGCCCGGCCCCCACGCCTGCATCACGGTTTCGGACACGGGCATCGGGATGAGCGCCGAGGTGAAGAGCCGGATCTTCGAGCCGTTCTTCACCACCAAGGGCCGCGCGTCTGGGACCGGCCTTGGGCTTTCGACCGTTTACGGCGCGATCAAGCGGGCCGGAGGCGACATCGCGGTCTACTCGCGCGAGGGACTCGGCACCACCTTCAAGATCTATCTCCCGGCCCGCTCCCAGAGTGCGGCCCCACCGGCCCCACCTCTTCCTGCCCCCAGTGGAAGCGGCGCGCGCCGGGGGGCCACGATTCTCGTGGCCGAGGACGAGCCCGGAGTGCGCAATGTCGTCGAGCGCGTCCTCTCCCAGACCGGCTACCGGGTCCTGGCTGCCGGCTCGGCCAATGCTGCCCTCGCCGCCGCCCGGGCAGAGGCCGGCCCCCTGCACCTGCTGCTCGCCGACGTCGTCATGCCGGAGCGTTCGGGCAAAGAGCTCGCCGAGGAGATGGCCACGCTCCGGCCGGGGATCGCCTGCCTCTACATGTCCGGCTATCCCGACGAGGTCGTGGCGCGCCACGGTGTCTTGAGCGGCGGGGAACAACTCCTGCAGAAGCCCTTCTCGGCCGCCGAGCTGCGGGCCGCGGTCGCGGCAAGCCTCGACTGGGAGGGCGCCCCCCGGCCCTGACCAACCGGCCTCGTCGTGGGCCGCGTGCCGAGGTCGTCAAACGCGCGCAACGCGCGATCGAGTACCGAATCGGTCGTCAGACGCGCATAACGCGCGATCGAGGACAGCCGCCGGGGACCCCGGGCGCACTCTAGGCTTGTCCGGTGCTCGCAAAGCGGATCATCCCCTGTCTCGACGTCGACGGCGGCCGTGTCGTCAAGGGCATCCGTTTCGTAGAGCTGCGCGACGCCGGCGACCCGGCCGAGCTTGCCCGCGCCTACGACGGCGAGGGCGCGGACGAGCTCGTGTTCCTCGACATCACTGCGTCGAGCGAGCGGAGGGAGCTGATCCTGCACGCCGCCGAGCGCACCGCCGAGTCCGTTTTCATCCCCCTGACGGTTGGTGGTGGGGTGCGCTCGGTCGCGGACGTCCGCCGCCTTCTGCGCGCCGGAGCCGACAAGGTGGCGGTCAACAGCGCCGCCGTGAGGCGTCCCGAGCTGGTGCGGGAGGCGGCCTCGGAGTTCGGCTCGCAGGCGATCGTGATCGCGATCGACGCCCGCCGGACTCAGGAGGCGCGACGGGAGGGAGGGAA
>DASRPA010000228.1:0-13155 GCA_035646635.1 Actinomycetota bacterium
GGGCATGGGCCGCAGGCGCACCGACGCGACGGTGCCGGTCGCATCGAAGAGCCGCCGCAGCGAGCCCTTCGGGGGCAGCCCCGACGAGCTGCAGAGGCTCTTGCTGCAGCTCTCAGAGGAGATGCACCAGGCTGCGCAGGATCTGCGATTCGAGTACGCGGCCCGTCTGCGCGACGAGATCAAGGAGCTTCGCCGGGAGCTGCGCGAGGTCGGCTGACACGGGTAACCGCTGGTAGAGTCACCCAGCCGGGCTCGACGATCAAAGGGGGCATCCTTGCGCCGTACGTTGGCTGTGTGCGCGACCGTCGCGCTTACCGGATCGCTGTTGCCGGGCTTCTCTGCCGCGGCCACCTCATCGAGTGGAGCAGTTGGGGGCAGGACTCCCTCGGACGTCCGCCATGTCGGGCCCGACTACAACAAGGGACGCCCCCTTCCATTCACGGGGAACGTGCGGCGCGTTGTGAAAGAAGCTCGCTCCCGACTGCGAGGGGCGCAGGCCACCCCGCCGGCAGTTGGGGACGACCGCGCGTGGCTGGCGCTCGACAGTGCCCAGGGCGCCGTCTACCTCAAGGACTACCGGCTGCGAGGGGTCGGCGACAAGGTCGAGGTGTGGGTTGCCCACGATGTCGACGAGGTCTCCAGGAACATCAAGTTCCAGCCCAACGACTGCCGCAACGGCGAGCGGACCGCGATCACCGACGAACAGGTGAATTACCTCATCGATGAGTTCGATACCAACATGTATCCCAAGGAGTCCGCGGCGTTCTCGGTACCGCCCGATCGCGATGGAGCCGACGCAGTGCTGCCCGAGCTTGTCGATCTCCCCGCCGACTACTACTCGGGCGAGGGCGACAACATCGTCGTGCTGATAGACAACGTGCGCGACACCAACTTCTACGACTACAACAACTCGCAGGGCTACTCCTACACCGCGGGGTTCTTCTATTCGATCTTCAACGAGCTCGTCGATCGCAACGTCATGTCGATCGACGGCTACGACTGGCTTCACCGCACCGGCGCCAACCCACCCGACGCCCCGGTGCCGGGTGACAACTGCCTCAGTGCTCCGGCACGGCCGTTCCTTTACGAGGGCGTGTTCGCACACGAGTACCAGCACCTGCTCGAGTACTACCAGGACCCGGACGAAACCCTATGGGTAAACGAGGGCCTCTCCGACTGGGCTTTTACGCTGACCGGCTACGCCGACCCCAGCCCGCCCATCACAGAGCAGAACTACAACTCTCACGTCCAGTGCTTCCTCGGCTATCTCGGCGTCGAAACGCCGTTCAACCCGAATCCATACCGGGGTGGACCCGAAAACTCCCTGACCGTGTGGCAGGATCAGGGGGCGGACGAGATCCTGTGTGACTACGGCGCCGCCTACACGATGATGGAGTACCTCCACGGTCTCTACGGCGACGACTTCATGACCGCGTTGCACACCGACGACCTCAACGGCCTCGCCTCCCTGGAGGCCTTGCTCGCCGCCGAGGGCGCGACCGCGGCCGACATCATTCACCGCTGGGCGGCCATGGTCGCTCTCGACGGGGTCCTCGACGACGGCGCCACGCTCAACGGAGGGACGGCAGCGCAGTACCAGGCGCCGACCCTAGACGCAGACATCAACTGGGACGAGACCCACGCCTTTTCCAAGCTGGGCGCTCCGCCCAACGGGTCGGACTACGTCCGCCTCCGCGACGCCGCCGGCGACTACCTGGACGCGTCGCTGATCGACGAGATCGCCTTCGACGGCGCCTCCGCGCTGGCCCCGCTGCCCATCCAGTGGCGAGTGGACAAGAACCCGCCCCAGCACGATTCCAAGGCGCTGTACTCGGGATCGGGGACGAACTTCGACCGTACGATCGTGCGACAGGTCTATGTTCGCAAGAACAAGCCCACGGTGTCGTTCAAGACGAAGTGGAACACCGAGGTGGGCTGGGACTTCGGCTTCGTCCAGATCTCGACCGACGGCGGCAGGACCTATCAGAGCCTCAAGAACGCGGATACCACCTCGGTCACAGACCCCGGGGCCATCCCCATCGTCAAGCAGAACGTGCCCGGCTTCACCGGCAACTCCGAAGGCTGGAGAAAAGAAACCTTCAACCTAGAGAAGTACGCGGGGAAGAGCATCCTGCTGTCGTTCCGCTACGTGACCGACTCGGGAGTCGACCTGCCGGGATGGTGGATAGACGACGTCAAGATGGGCGGAAAGCTCATCTCTAAGGGGTTGTCTCTGGCCGAGTGGAAGACCGCGACGCAGGTGAGGCCGAAGCAGGTGGCCGGTTTCACCGTGCAGCTCGTTGCCTACAACGACGCACACGGGCAAGCCTGGATCTCAGAAGTGCCGCTCGACGACGCCTTTGCAGGCACCCTCGATGCCGCGGGAGTGAACGATGCGGTCGGCGGCCAGGCCCAGACGGTCGCGGCATTGGTCACTTACGACGAACCGACCGAGCTGCTGTCCCCACCGCAGTACGCGCGCTACAGCCTGACGGTCAACGGGGTAAAGCAGCCCGGAGGCTGATCGTTTCGCAGGCCGACCGAACTTTGGCCCAGAGAAGACCTATACGGTCGATTTTGGGCCAAGGTTGGTCGCGCCGGGCCGGTTGTCCCCAACCTTGAGCCGCCAACCACCTGTGAGGTGGTTGGGGCCGCAAAGTTCGGAGTACGTCTGCTGGCGCTCGCCCTCGGAGCCGTGGTGACGGCTGTGGGTCTGCTGCTGTACCACCCGATCGTCGTCGCGCTGGGTGCGGCGGGAAGCGTCACAGAGCCTGCCGGCGACTATCTGCGGATCCGCTCGCTGGGCGCGGTGCCGGTCCTTATCGCCCAGGTCGCCCACGGATGGCTCAGAGGGGCACAGGACACCCGCACGCCCATGTACGTGACTCTCGCCGGTACGACCCTGAACCTCGTCCTCGACTACCTCTTCCTGTTCGTTCTGGGCTTCGGGGTCGCCGGGGCGGCGTGGTCGAACGTGATCGGCCAGAGCGCAGCAGCCATCGCCTTCCTGTTCCTCTTGCTCCCGCGCTGGGAGGGCGTTTCCCGTCGGGGCGATCCGGTGGTGCTGGCCGCGCTTCTCCGGGTCGGAGGCCACCTCGTCGTCCGCACCGGATCGCTGCTGGCGGCCCTCACCTTCGCCACCGCGGCCGCCGCAAGAATGGGCCTGATCGTTTTGGGATCGTGGCAGATAACGATGCAGGTCTTCATGCTGCTGGCGCTAACCATGGACTCGGTCGCCATTGCGGGCCAAGCGCTGGTGGGTCGCCTCCTCGGCGCCGGCGATCGTTGGGGGGCCGATCGGCTCGCACGGCGGCTGCTGACCTGGGGGCTGTGGGTCGGCTGCGGGTTGCTCCTCGTCCTGCTCGCATTTCGGGAGCCGCTCGCAGCCGTCTTCTCGAACGATCCGGCGGTTGTGGCCGCCACCGCCTCGTTGCTGCTATGGCTGGCGTTGGTGCAGCCGCTGGCCGCGGCCGCCTTCACCCTCGACGGGATCCTCATCGGCGCCTCAGACATGGCCTTTCTGGCGCGCTCGATGGCCGTCTGCTCGTTGCTGTTCGTAGCGGTGGCCTGGGTGGCGCTCGAGGCCGGCTGGGGAGGGGCCGGGCTCGCGGCTGGAGCAACTCTGTGGCTGGTGGCGCGCAGTGCATGGACCGGTGCTCGTCTTCGCGGCGGCCGCTGGTTGGGGCTCAGCCCCCTCGCAGAGCGGCCCGGAGCTCGCTGAAGCAGAGCTCGATGTCGTTTCTGGAATTGAAGAAGTGCGGCGAGATGCGCAGCGCATCCCCTCTGCGATCGACCACCACATCTCGCTCGAACAACGCATGCAGAACGCGCTCGGCCCCCTGAGGCCCTCCCGGCACGCGGACCCTGATGAGCCCACCGCGTTGCTCGGGCTCGCGCGGCGACAGGAGCTCGAGGCCGAGGTCGTCCGAGCACTCGACGACGACGGCGGTGAGCTCCATGCTGCGAGCGCGGATGGCCTCGACCGAGGCCTCGAGAATCAGCTCGAGTCCCGCAGAAGCGGTCCACGCCTGCGGCAGCGCGAACGTCCCAGTCTCGAAGCGCCTGGCGTCGTTTCTGAACACAAGCCCGCTGCGGTCGAAGCCAAACGGGTCCTTCGTTCCGAACCAGCCCACCACCACCGGCTGCAGATTGTCGAGGAGCTCCCGGCGGCAGTAGAGGAACGCCATCCCCTGGCCTCCGCACAGCCACTTGAGCGCTCCCGACAGCAGGAAGTCGATGCCGAGAGCGTGCACATCGATCGGCACGATCCCGGAGCCGTGAAAGTCGTCGACTACCACCCAGGCCCCCTGTTCGCGCGCCCGCTTCACGATCGGGGGTAGATCGACAATGAACGAGGACTCGAACAGGACTCGATTCACGTTCACGATCGCGGTGCGCTCGTCGACGAGATCGAGGTAATCCTTGGTCTCGACGCCAATCCCGTCGTGCGACGGCACCACCAGCGGGACCGCGCCCCGAGCCTCCTGTGCGCGCCACACGTAGTGGTTGGTGGGGAAGTCCATTGCCGACAGCACCGCGTGCGGGCGCTCTCCCCACTCGATGCAGCTTGCGAGCGAGGAGAGCCCGGAGGAAACCGACGGCACAATCGCAATCTCGTCTGCGTCTGCACCGATCAGCCGGGCGAACGAGCTGCGGCACTGCTCGAGGCGCGGGAGACCGTGGTCGAGCCACAGCTCCTCGGGGCCGAGCCGTGCCCACAGGTCGAGGTGCTCCTCGGCTCCCGCCCTCGCACGGCGAGAAAGGGGGCCGAGCGACGCAGATATCAGATAGTTGCGGCGGGCCAGGATCGGGAACTCGTCGCGATAAGAGAGATCGGCCACCGTCAAACGCTAACGCCCGATGGCCTGCCGGAGTGGTCAGTCTGGGGTGGTCAGTTCTGGTTCTTTGTCAGCTCTTCGAGGACGTGAGCACGGATCGACTCGATCGCGAGCCCGCGCCGGACCAGTATCTGCGCGGCCAGACCCTGCTCCTCTCTCAGCAGCCCGAGGAGAACGTGCTCGGGCCCGATGTAGTTGTGTCCCAGACGCAGCGCCTCCCGCAGCGACAACTCCAGCACCTTCTTCGCCCGCGGCGTGAACGGGATGTGGCCGAAAGCGCCGGTTCGCCCCTGCCGCCGCCGTCCCCAGCGACGCCGTCCGCACGGTTGGGAGGAGAGGGCGCGGTCGAGGGCGCCGGGCCCGAAGGCCTCCTCGACCCGGCGGCGCACGGCGTCGAGGTCGATACCGATCGCATCGAGCGCGCTCGCATCGGGCTCGGCCGGTGCGTGCGAGCCGACGATCGTGACCACATGGATACGCACGGCCTCGGAATCGATCCCGAGCCGGAGCAACACCCGGCCCGCAGTGGTGTCTGGCCCCGCCAGCAGGCCCAGGAGGATGTGCTCGGGCCCGATGTAGTTGTGCTGCAGCCGGCGGGCCTCGGCCTGCGCCTCGACGACCGACTCGCGCGCCGCGGCAGTGAAGCGTTCGAACATAACTTCAGCTCCTTTTCCTCAACAACCGGCGTCCCTCCGCGTAGCGTTTGTGAACGGCCTGCTTGCTGACCCCTAGGGCCGAAGCGATCTCCTGCCACGACCAGCCGTTGGCTCGCGCGTTTCGCACCTGCAACTCCTGGAGGTCTTCGAGCAGAAGGCGGAGCGAGGCAACCGCTCGCAGGCCGACGGCCGGATCACGACTCCCGGCGTCGGTGGCCAGCTGAGGGGTAGAAGTCGTCTTTTCCATGTAGTCAACTTACATTGACGATTCCAAGTTTGTCAACATTGGTTGACCGCGTCACGCCGAGTCGTGGATAAAGGCTACACAGCAGCCATTAATGACCACTCAACCGGGCTAGGCTCGGCCGAAACGACCGCTGTTAGCTGGGGAGAAGATTGACAATTCTGCGCATCAGGACTTTCGGCGATCCCGCCCTGCGCCAGCGCGCCCGGCCGCTCGACCAAGTGACGCGCCTTCACCGGAAGCTGGTCGCCGACATGCTCGACACGATGCGGGCTGCTCCGGGTGTGGGGCTCGCGGGCCCCCAGGTCGGCGTGATCGAACGTGTGCTCGTGTGGGAGGTCGATGAGGAGCATGGCGCAGTCATCAATCCCGTCCTTGTTGATCCCTCAGAGGAGATGCTGAGCGCGGAAGAGGGCTGCCTGTCCTTGCCCGGCCTCGCCTACCCGGTCGAGCGCCATGCCCGCGTCACGGTCGAAGGCATCGATCAGCGGGGGCGGCCGCTTCGCATAGAGGCCGAGGACTACCTGGCGCGCGTCTTCCAGCACGAGGTCGACCACCTCGACGGGGTCCTGTTCATCGATCGCCTGTCCGAGGATCTCAGGCGGGACGCGCGCCGCAAGCTGACGCGCCAGGCGCTCGGGTTCGAGGTCGTCGAGCAGGCCGAGGGGTCTCTCTGAGGGTCGTCTTCTTCGGAACTCCTCAGTGGGCGGTTCCGAGTCTCGATGCCTTGGTCGAAGCGGGCATCGAGGTACTGGGCGTCGTCACCAAGGCGGATCGCCCGGCGGGCCGGGGTATGAGACTTGCCCCTCGTCCAGTGGCCGACAGAGCACGGGAGCTGGGCCTGCCTCTGTACCAGCCAGAGAGACCGCGGGGAGAAGAAGCCAGGAGCTGGTTCGAGTCTCAGCGAGCCGACGCAGCGGTCGTCGTTGCCTACGGAAGCATCCTGCCGAAGGCGCTCATCGAGGTCCCCCCGCTCGGGTTCGTCAACCTGCATTTCTCGCTGTTGCCCCGCTACAGAGGAGCTGCCCCCGTTGCGCGCGCGATCATGGACGGGGTTACCGAGACCGGCGTCTCGACCATGGTGCTCACCGAGGGCATGGACGAGGGCCCGGTACTGGCGCGGCGCCCGCTACCCGTCTCACCCGACGAAACCACAGGCTCGGTGGGGGAGCAGCTTGCCGAGATCGGGGCCGGGCTGCTAATCGAGTCGCTCCGGGCTTACTCAGAGGGTGAGCTGAAACCCGAGCCTCAGGACCACGCAGAGGCAACGTATGCGCCCAAGATCACGGACGAGGAGGCGCGCATCGTCTGGGACTCGCGACGCCGGTTGATCCGCGATCTGACGCGCTCTCTAAACCCGGCCCCGGGAGCGTGGACCACGCTTCGGGGCACGCGCCTGAAGGTCCATGGGGCACAGATTCCGTCCGAATCCAAAAAGCTGTCTGCGGGCGAGCTGCTGGCCGTTGCTGAGCTATGGGTCGGAACCGGCGACGGAGCCCTCGCCCTGACCGAGGTGCAGCTGGCCGGTCGGCGCAGGATGTCGGGGGCGGAGCTGGCGCGCGGGCTGCGGCTGAAGCCCGGCGAGACCCTCGAGTAGGGGTGCACTAATGCTGCAGCTGTCACCGTCGATCCTCACCGCCGACTTCGGCCGTCTCGGCGAGGAGATCCAGAGCGTGACCCCCTACGTGGACTGGTTTCACCTCGATGTCATGGACGGGCACTACGTCTCCAATCTGACCTTCGGTAGGAGCGTGGTGGAGGCAGTCCGGGAGTCTTGCGAGTTGCCGCTTCACGTCCATCTCATGGTTTCGGAGCCCCACGCGTTTATCGACGAGTTCGCTGCGGCCGGGGCGACGCGCATCTCCTTCCATCCCGAGGCCACGGCCGACCCCTCGGCGGTGATCGCCGCGATACGGGCCGCCGGCTGCGGCGTTGGTCTGGCCGTGCGCCCCGGTTCCTTATTGGATTTCGTCGCGAAACACCTGTATGAGCTGCAGGTAGTCCTTATGATGACCGTTGAGCCGGGATTCGGAGGCCAGGCGTTTCTGGAGCACGTGGTCCCGAAAATAGGGGAGGCGAGGAAGCTGCTGCAAGACGAGGGGGCAGTTGCGGACCTTGAGGTGGACGGCGGGATCAAGCTGTCGACCCTGGACAGGACCGTGGCCGCCGGCGCCAACATAGTAGTCGCGGGCAGCGCCATCTTCGATGGAGTGGATGCCCCCGCGGCCGCACGTGCTCTCAGGGCCAGGCTCGACGAGCTGGGGGGCGGACAATAGAGCGCGACGCTCCTCTGGTGCTCGTCGTCGACGACGATCCCGATCTCGTGCGCTTCGTCGAGGTGAACCTTCGCTTCGAGGGCTACGGGACTGCGAGCGCGGCCGATGGTGAGGCTGCCTTGAAAAGAGCCGTCGAGCTGAGGCCCGACCTGGTTCTGCTCGACGTCGGCCTTCCCGAGATCGACGGATACGAGGTCACCCGCCGATTGCGCGCCAACCTGGTCACCCAACAATCCTCGATCATCATGCTCACGGGCAAGTCTTTGTCGGCCGACAAGGTGGTGGGGCTCACCGCAGGAGCCGACGACTACATCATCAAACCGTTCGATCCACTCGAGCTAATGGCGAGGGTCAAGTCGACGCTTCATCGGGCGGAAGAGCTGCGTGCTGTGAATCCGCTCACCAGGTTGCCCGGCAACCCCCGCATACAGTCCGAGCTCAAGGAGCGGGTTTCGTCTGGAGCGCAGTTCGCTCTCATGTACATCGACCTCGACAACTTCAAAGCGTTCAACGATCACTCGGGTTTCCTGCGGGGCGACGAGGCGATCAAGCTGCTGGCCGAGTGCGTTCTGTCCTCGGCGGGCTCCTTGGGGGGAGAGGCCCCTTTCGTGGGACACATCGGTGGGGACGACTTCGTGGCGCTAATCGATGCTCCCGGTGCGGAGGCCGTCGCAAAGGACATCGTGTCGTGTTGGGACCGGCGGGTAACAGACCTCTACGAGGCCCCCGACGTCGAGCGCGGCTACATCGAGGTCGTGGACCGAAGACGCCGAAAGCAGCACTTCCCCCTCAGCCGAGTCTCGATCGGCATCGCCTCGAACCTGCACAGAAACCTCACCAGCCACTGGGAGGCGGCGGAGATCGCGACCGAGATGAAGCAGTTCGCCAAGCGTCAGGAGGCCTCCAGCTATGCCCTTGACCGCCGTCACGATCAAGCCATCGTGCTCGACGAACAAGCGCACATCAACGTGGAAGAGGGAGTCGAGTAGCCGGAGCGCGGCTATACTCAGCCCGTCTCTTTGGGGCAGGGTGAGAACCCCGACCGGCGGTGACAGTCCGCGACCCCCAGGCACAAAGGTGAAGCCTGGGGCCGACTCGGTGAAATTCCGAGGCCGACGGTAAGTCTGGAGCTAACGCTCACAGCGTTCGCTCACAGAATGAGTCCGGATGGTAAAAGAGGCAGGCGGCGGCCATCCGGGCTGCGCGCGCCGTGCCCCAATGGACGAGAGGGGCACGATGACCGCAGCGGACGAGCGCTTCATGGCACGGGCTCTCGAGTTGGCGCGCGCCGTTCCTCGTCCCTCTCCCAACCCTCGCGTCGGAGCCGTGGTCGTGCGCGACGGCGCGATCGTGGCGGAGGCCGCGCACGAGGGCCCCGGCCGGCCACACGCGGAGAGCGCCGCGCTCGACGGCGTCGATGCAACCGGTTGCACTCTCTATGTCACGCTCGAGCCGTGCTCGCATCAAGGACGAACCCCGCCCTGCGCCTCCGAAGTGGCCCCAGCCGGTATCCGGCGCGTGGTGGCCGCGATGGAGGACCCGGATGAGCGCGTCCAAGGACGCGGTTTCGACATGCTCCGAGCCGCGGGCGTCGAGATCTCGGTCGGCGTTCTCGCCTCGGAAGCAGCCGCGCTGAACTCGGCGTGGGTGTACGAGCGCAGAACGGGCCGGGCCCGCGTGACGCTCAAGCTGGCGCTGAGCCTCGACGGGCGGCTCGCCGCCGCCGACGGCTCTGCCCGCTGGATCACGGGGGCCGCAGCGCGCGCTCATGTGCACGCCCGGAGGGCCGAAGCCGACGGCATAGTGGTGGGGGCCGGGACCGTGGCCGCGGACGACCCCCAACTCAGCGCCCGCTGCTCTTCAAAAGTCCGCCAGCCAGCCCGCGTCATTGTCGATTCTCTCGGTCGGACATCCGGGCTCGCCAGAGTGTTCGCCGCCGGGGCGCAAGTCATCGTCGCCACCACCGAGCGCTGCTCACACGAGACTCAGATGGCGTGGAAGGAGACCGGCGCAGAGGTCGTGGTATTGCCCTCAAGCCCCGAGGGAGTGGACCTCAGCGCGCTGGTGTCAGAGCTCAGCCGGCGGGAGTGGCTCGAGATCTATTGCGAAGGCGGCGCCCGGCTGGCCTCCTCCCTGTTGCGGGAGCGTGTGGTGGACCGCCTGGAGCTGTACTACGGCTCGGTGCTGCTGGGCTCCGGGCCCAGCATCGCGGCCCTGGGCATCGACTCGATGGACCGGGCTTTACGCTTCACGCTCGTCGAGACCCGCCGTCTCGAGGACGATGTCCTCGTGATCCTCGAGCGCGGTGACCGCTGATGTTCACCGGCATCATCTCGGAGCGCGGAGTCGTCAAGAGGGCGCGCCTGAGAGGAGGCGCGCTGAATCTCGAGATCGGTGCGCGCGCTACTGCGCACGAGCTCGGGGTGGGCGATTCCGTGTCTGTCAACGGCGTCTGCCTGACGGCGACTTCCGCCTCCAGGCGACGCTTCGAGATCCAGGCGATTGCGGAGACTGTGGCGCGCTCGACTCTCGGCTCTCTGGCGCGCAACTCTGCTGTGAACCTCGAGCTGCCCGTGCGACCGGCCGACCGGCTAGGCGGCCACCTGGTCCAGGGGCACGTCGACGGGGTGGCACGCGTCACTCGGGTCGAGCCCGAGGACGGCGCCCTCAGGGTGTGGCTTCGCCCGGAGTCGGCGCTCCTTCGCTACATCGTCGAGAAGGGGTCGGTTGCCCTCGACGGCGTCTCTTTGACCGTGGTGGAGACGGGAATAGAGACCTTTCAGGTTGCCCTCATCCCTCACACCCTGGGCCAAACGACTCTCGATGAGTTGCAGCGTGGTTCTGCAGTCAACGTCGAGGTCGATCTCATCGCTAAATATGTCGAGAGGCTCTCGAGGCCCCACTCGAGGCCGGAAAGGACCGGGCATGGGCTTTGATGCCATAGAAGCGGCGCTTGATGATCTGCGCGCCGGAGGCATGGTCATCGTCGTGGACGACGAGAACCGCGAAAACGAGGGCGATCTCATCATGGCGGCCGAGAAGGCCACGCCGCAGAGCATCGCCTTCATGGTCAGGCACTGCTCGGGGATCATCTGCGTTCCGCTCGAGGCGGCACGGCTCCAGGAGCTGAACCTGCCGCTGATGGCGCCGGGGGAATCCGATCCCATGGGCACGGCGTTCACGATCTCGGTCGACGCTCGCAGCGGCACCACGACCGGCATCTCGGCCGCCGACCGTGCACAGACCGTGGGCACGCTGATCGATCCCGGCGCGCGCCCGCAGGACCTCGCCCGCCCCGGCCACATGTTTCCTCTGCGCTATACCCCGGGCGGGGTGCTTCGCCGGGCGGGCCACACCGAAGCCTCCATCGATCTCACCCGCCTTGCCGGCCTCTATCCCGCCGGGGTTCTGTGTGAGATCGTCAACGAGGACGGCACTATGGCGAGGCTCAAGGAGCTGGAGGAGTTCGCCGTCACCCATGGGCTCAAGATCATTTCGATTGCCGACCTGATCGCTCTCCGCCGGCGCCGGGAGAAGCTCGTCACCCGGCTGTCCGAAGCACGCATGCCGACTCCGTTCGGGCCCTTTCGCGCCATCGCCTACGAGTCTCACGACGCCCGCACCCACATGGCATTGGTGAAAGGAGATCCCTCTACCGCGACGGATGCCCTTGTGCGAGTGCACTCGGAATGCTTCACGGGCGACGTCCTTGGAAGCGTCCGTTGCGACTGTGGATCGCAGCTTCACGAAGCGATGCGTCGTATCGACGAGGAAGGGACCGGCGTTCTCGTCTACATCCGCGGGCACGAGGGCCGGGGCATCGGCTTGCGGCACAAGCTCGACGCCTATGCGCTGCAGGACTCGGGCTTCGACACGGTCGAGGCGAACGTCGAGTTGGGTTTCGAAGTCGACGGGCGCGATTACGGCGTGGGCGCACAGATCCTGTCAGACCTCGGAGTGACAAGCATGCGGCTGCTGACCAACAACCCCGCCAAACGGGCCGGGCTCGAAGGTTACGGGCTCAACATCTCGGAGAGGGTGCCGCTCGAGTCGGATCCCAACCCCGAGAACCTGCGCTATCTGAAGGCGAAACGCGACAAGCTTGGCCACCTGCTGGAGGCGTTCGACGACGACGCCGACCGTCTGGTTCTCGATGAGGCGCGGGACGTCGCCGGGGCTTCTCACTCCTCCCCTCATGAGGAGATGCGATGAAGACCTACGAGGGCGGCTTCGAGGGGCGCGGCCTGCGGGTGGCGGTCGTCGCGGCTCGCTTTAACGAGACGGTCGGGCTCAGGCTGGTGGAAGGTGCCTGTGACTGTCTCAGGCGGCACGGTGTTTCAGAGGACGACGTCTCGATTGCGTGGGTTCCGGGTGCCTTCGAGATCCCACTGGTTGCAGGCCGCATGGCCGGCTCCGGCGAGTTCGACGCCGTCGTCTGCGTGGGGGCGGTGATCCGGGGCGCCACCGCTCACTTCGACTACGTTGCCGGCACCGCCGCGCAGGGCATCGCGCGGGCGTCACAGGAGACCGGCGTGCCGATCACGTTCGGCGTCCTGACGACCGAGGACACCGAGCAGGCGGCCGAGCGCTCGGGTGGCAAGCTCGGCAACAAGGGCTTCGAGGCGGCCCTCGCGGCACTCGAGATGGTGAACCTGCTGAGCTCCCTGCCCAAGCCGCAGCTCTAGAGGTCGGGCCTCCCGCCGACTCCGTTGGTGGCAAAATATCCACGGTCCGCGTTTACCCACCGATTGTGGGCTATCAGCGATCCGCTGGAGGATCGCGCTTCAAGAGTGTCCACGGTTCGCTTCTGCCACCCTCTTTCGCTCGGGTGCTGGGTGCTAACGCTGCAAATAGTCGGCAGCGCGGTGCTCCGAGGTCTCGCGGGGATCATGCACGGACGTCACTTCGTCGCTTTCGAAAGCGGTGTGGTGCTCTACCGTGTAGAAGCGAACCTCGTGGCCATCGGGGTCGTGAAGCAGCGGAAGGATCCATTGCCGGCACACCTCTGGCGCGGGAGTCACGCACCCGCGAAATCCAGCAAATATCCAACAGCCGAGCGACGAAGTGGGATCAGGAGAGACCAAATGAGACTACCGCCCAAAGTGCCTCTGAGCTGCGAAGAAGAGCGTTTTCGCTGGTAG
>DASRPA010000229.1:0-5025 GCA_035646635.1 Actinomycetota bacterium
CGCCGACGCGCGCTTCGAGCTTCTCGATAATCCGATCGGTGCGCTTCTTATCGCCCTCGAGCCAGTGAACGCGCGCCCTCAGCCGCGCGTTCTCGACCTCGAGCCACAGGATCCGCTCGGCGGGCGCCTGCGAGGAGAGCCCCTCCCGGGCCACCACCTCGGCTTCGATAACAAGAGTTGACATTAGTCACAAGAATCACAACCGTGTCATTCGAAGTCAAGGACCCGCCCACTCAATACAACAAATGAAAGGCCTGTGATCTGAGTTTCGCAGCCGGGTAGCTACGCCTGATGAGGTAGTTTGGGCCTCGGCTGAAAGGTTCTTTCATGCGTTCACGCTTTGCACTGTTCGTAGCGGCTGCGGTCATATTCGCCCCCGGCTGGCATGGGCAAGATCGGCCCCAACCTTTGCGCGGAAGCGACCTCGCCGCAAGCGTTCTGGCACCTACGGTGGACGAGGGCGCAATAAGCGAGGCCGCGGCGAACGCGACGCATCAGCTCGGCGGTCGGCACACAAAGCGGTGGCGCCCGGACATCACATTCGAGACCGTCGCCACTATCGGCGTGGGCGGGTTACCGCTTGCGATTTTCTGGCTTGTCGCCCTCTACGCGGCACCCCAGATTGGTCTCTACCGACTTCGTTTCCGCTTCAGCCGAGCTCCTCCCCGCTTCCAGCCCGCGTAGGTAAGACGCCGCTATATGCGGCCGGTGCTGGAGGTGTTAGTTGTCACGTCATTTGGTTTGGCGAGCGCTTGGCGTTCTCGCCGTCATAGCTGCCTCTGTCGCGCTCGTCGTCACTCGCCCCGTCCGATTGGGTCTTGACCTTAGGGGGGGCACACAGATCGTTCTCGAAGCTCAGGCACGCGAAACTCAGCACGTCGACGCCGACACGGTGACCCGGACCCTTGAGGTCTTGCGCCGGCGCGTCGACCAACTGGGAGTCGCCGAGCCGAGTCTGCAGAGATCGGGGCAGGATCGCATCATCGTCGAGCTGCCCGGCGTCACCGACCCGGAGGAAGCCCTCGAGGTCATCGGGCGGACCGCGCAGCTCACCTTCCATCAGGTGCTCGGCGTCGCGGGTCCTAGGGGACGAGGGGCGGGGACCGGGGACGAGCAAGAAAGGGTGCTCGCCGATGAGGAGGGCAATCGGCTGCGACTTGGATCCCCCGCCCTTACCGGCGATGCGCTGGGGGACGCGGAAGCCGTGGTCGACCCTCAGCTCGGCGCGGCATGGCAGGTGTCGATCTCATTCCGTGATGAGGGGGGCGACCAATGGGCGGACATCACCAGCAAGGCTGCGTGCGAAGCCGTGGGAAGCCCACAGCGGCGCGTGGCGATCGTGCTCGACAGGGACATCATCTCGAGTCCAGAGGTCTCGCCCGAAGTCGAGTGTGGCGTTGGTATCAGCGGCGGCGACACCGTCATCACAGGCGATTTCACCTCACAGCAGGCCAAGGACCTCGCGCTCCTGATCCGCGCCGGTGCCTTACCCGTGCCGGTGGAGGTCCTGGAGCAGCGCACCATCGGACCGACCCTGGGTGACGCGGCCATACGGGCCAGCGTCGAGGCGGCGATCATCGGCGGCGCGCTCACAATCCTCTACGTCATTGCCTATTACCGCGTGCTCGGCCTACTCGCGGCGATGGCTCTCTTTGTCTACGGCGTCATGTCCTACGCGGTCTTGCTTGCTCTGGAGGCGACGCTGACGCTTCCCGGGATCGCGGGATTCGTGCTCGCTATCGGGATGGCGGTCGATGCCAACGTTCTCGTGTTCGAGCGCTCAAAGGAAGAGTTTTCGGCGGGAAAAGGTATGCGCGCCGCGGCGCACGAGGGCTTCAGAAAAGCGTGGAGCGCGATCGCCGATTCGAATGCCACGACCCTGCTGGCGGCGATCATCCTGTTCTACTTTGCCGCCGGTGCGGTAAGGGGTTTCGGGATCACGCTGACGATCGGGGTTTTGGTGTCGATGTTTACCGCCCTCGTGGTAACCCGTTTGCTTGTCGAGGTGGCGATGAAGAGCAGCTTCCTGAACTCCCGTCCCGGCGCGCTGGGCATGAACGTCGGAGGCCATCTACGCAAGCGTCTGGATGAGCGCTCCATCGACCTCATGTCGCGCTCGAAATGGTGGTTCGCGCTTTCGGCTCTCATGCTCGCGGTCGCCCTCATTGGATTGGTGGGGCGCGGACTCAACTTCGGACTTGAGTTCACCGGCGGGAGGCTGATCGAGTATTCGACTGCCCGCTCCGTCGACCCCGACCACCTCAGGTCGGAGCTCGCCGACTCGGGCTTCCCGCGTACGGTCGTCCAAGAGTCAGGTGATGGCAACGTCTCTATACGTGCGGGGGAGCTATCGGAGCAAGATGAGACCGAGATCCGTACCGTTGTCGAGTCCCTCGGAAGTGATGCCGAGGTGGTGCGAGACGAGTTTATCGGGCCGACGATCGGGGACGAGTTCCGTCGGAAAGCTGTGATCGCGCTTGGGTTGGGTCTCGGCGCACAGCTTTTGTATCTCGCCGTGCGCTTCCGCTGGTCCTACGGTGCCTCCGCGATCGTTGCGGTCTCCCACGATGTCATGATCCTACTGGGCATCTTCGCGTGGCTACGAATGAATGTCGACGGTGTATTCGTTGCCGCGCTCTTGACGGTCATCGGCTATTCGATCAACGACTCAGTGGTCGTGTTCGACCGCATCCGCGAACAGCGCCGACTCCGCGCAACGGAACCGCTTTCTGTGGTGGCCAACGATGCCTGCTTGCACACGATCCCGCGCACGATCAACACGGGGCTCGGCGCGTTGTTCATCCTAACCGCTCTCTACTTTCTCGGCGGAGAGACCCTCACCGACTTCGCCCTCGCGTTGATCGTTGGGATCTTGGTCGGAACCTACTCGTCGGTCTTTACCGCGGCCCCTCTTGCAGTCGCCTTCGATCGTTTGTCGCCCGCACCTGTGCCGGCCGGGGCGTCACGCGTAACCGCGCGCGAGACGGCGTCGCTCAAGACACGCCGAGAGGCAGCAGCCGTTGTCGCTGCCACGGATACGGCTCCTACCCGGATCACGTCGCCCGCGTCACGACCACAGCGGAAACGAACCGGCACAGCCAAGAGGAAGAGGAGGAGGCGTCGATGATTGTGGAACGGATCAGTGCTCGCTCTGTGCTCGGAGGGTGCATCCTGGGACTTGTAGTCGTGGTTGTTCTCGGTGGGTTCCTCATGGCCGCTGCCGAAGGTATCGGCTACACCAAGGGATTGTGGACCGTGTTCAACGTCGCCACCACGACTGGATTCGGCGAAGGACCCACGAGTGCACTGGGACAACTTGTGGCCGCCGGTGCCTTTGCCGCGGCGGCCGCGTGCTGGTTCGGCATCATTTCCGTCGCTGTGGAGGTTGGACTCTCACGCTTTGAGCGCAACGCCCTGGTGCGCGAAGCGCTGCGATCTCTCGCTCGCCGCCGCGGTCCGAAGATGTTCCACAACAACTGAAGGAGATCACGTGAAGCGGTTCGTCGCGGCGGTCGGCGCTTGCGCCCTTGTTTTGGGGGGAGCTGCCTGCTCGGGTGTGTCTTTCGTTGACGGGGTGACCATCGTCAACGACACCGAGTACTCGGCAAATATCGATGTGACCAGCAAGGTCGGAGATGGATGGTTGTTGTTAACCAGCGTGGAACCACATTCGACGACAGGCGTCGAAGAGGTCATCGATCAGGGCGAGAAGTGGATCTTTCGGTTCGACTACGTCGGCAAGTACGACCAGGAGGTTGAGATCTCGCGGCGCGAGCTGGCGCAAAACGATTGGACGATCGAGGTGCCACAGAGCTTCGAACAGCGCCTGCGCGAACTGAATGTCTCTCCGCCACCGTGATCACTCGCAAAGTCGGTGGGGCGGTGATTCTGTTGTGCACGACTCGGAGCCTAGAGGAAATGGCTCGTGTGTTCAGCGCTACGGAAGGGGTATCCCGAGTGGAACGCGTCCGGGGGTCTTATGACTTCGTGACCCACGCCGCCGGGCCCGCGCAGGTTGAAGTCATCGAACGGCCTGCTGGGGTAGCAAAAGCGGAAGTGTGTTGGCTGTCCCGTCGCTCACAAGGAGGTACCGCGTGACATGACCGAGATAAGTGAGGTAAAGCTACCGGGTCTCGGGGTGCGTTACGAATTCACTACCCAGGAGGGAAAGCGCGTCGGAGTCGTATCTCACCGGTCCGGGTACAAGGAGCTGTACTTCGCCCATCCCGACGACCGCGACGCGTTCAAGCGCATGCTGGGGTTGAGTGACAAGGACGCGCGCACGCTCGCCGAGCTTCTCGGAGGCTCGCGGATCGCGGAAGAGCTCGCCGAACTGCAGCATCGGATTGAAGGCCTCGCGATCGACTGGCTCCCCTTGCGTGATGACTCCCCGTATGTAGGTCACACGATCGGGGACGCGCGGATCAGGTCGCGCACCGGTGTCTCGGTGGTCGCGGTGCTACGAGGCGAACAAGCCATCCCGGCTCCCGGGCCGGAACTCGGTCTCGAACGGGGCGACTACCTCGTAGTGGTCGGAACCACGCGCGGGATCGAAGGGGTCGTCCAGCTCTTGCACCGCGGATAGCGCGTGCACACCGCGTCGGTCCTGCTCGAGCTTGGTGGAGTCATCGTCGGCCTTGCCGTGCTCGCCCGTTTGGCGGGTAGGCTTGGGATCCCGACGATTCCTCTGTATCTCACGGTGGGGCTCGCCTTCGGGCGCGGAGGGATTCTCCCACTGATCACGACCGAGGATTTCGTCGAGATCGGAGCGGAGATCGGGCTCATCCTGCTGCTGTTCATGCTCGGGCTCGAATACACAGCAAGGGAGCTGCTCGCTACGCTTCGACTCCAGGCCCCGACGGGTGTCCTCGATCTTGCTCTTAACTCACACATAGCATCACATCGTTCCGGCCCCTTTTGCGAGGGTTCTAGCACCACATCGTTCCGGTCATGGTCACCATTTCAAAGAGAACGGAAGCTCTTCGCGCCACGGATGGCCCTCGCACTCGATGACGAGGCGTTGCG
>DASRPA010000230.1:0-8334 GCA_035646635.1 Actinomycetota bacterium
GCCGCCTGTCGCAACGAGCCCACCGATCGGGTTCCCGTGTGGTTCATGCGCCAGGCCGGACGCAGCCTTCCCGAGTACCGCGCTCTCAAAGAACACCATTCCATTCTCGAACTGTGCCGCACACCGGAGCTCGCCGCCGAGGTCACGCTGCAACCCGTAAAGCGGCTGGACGTGGACGCCGCCATCCTGTTCTCGGACATCATGGTCCCGCTTGCGGCCGCCGGAGTGAAGCTCGACATCGTGGCCGGCGTGGGGCCGGTGCTCGAGGAGCCGATCCGCTCTGCACGCGAGCTGAAAAACCTGCGCCCGTTGGAACCGGCCAGAGACGTTCCCTTCGTCTTGGAGACCGTGCGCCTGCTGGCGGCCGAGCTTGATCGCCCCCTCATCGGCTTTGCCGGGGCGCCGTTCACACTCGCCTGCTACCTCGTCGAGGGAGGCCCCTCCAAGGACCACGCCCGCACCAAGACGCTGATGCTCTCGGAGCCGGCCCTGTGGGAGGCGCTCATGGAGAACCTCGCCGACTCTACGCTCGCCTACCTGTCTGCGCAGGTGCGAGCCGGAGCCGACGCCGTGCAGCTCTTCGACAGTTGGGCAGGCGCCCTGGCCCCGGCCGACTACTCGGCCTATGTGCTTCCTTACGTCCTCAGGATCTTCAAGGGCCTCGAGCACCTCGGCGTTCCCCGGATCTACTTCGGAGTCGCCACAGGAGAGCTGCTCGGGCTCCTGGCCGAGACCTCGGCCGAGGTCATCGGCGTCGACTGGAGAACCCCTCTCGACGCGGCGCGCCGACGCCTGGGCCCCTCGGCGGTCGTGCAGGGAAACCTCGACCCGGCCGCCTGCCTCGCGCCGTGGGAGGTGCTCAGATTGAAGGCGCTCGAGGTGCTCCAATTCGGCGGGGGCCGGGGCCACATCTTCAACCTGGGGCACGGGGTCCTCCCCGCGACCGACCCCGACCGGCTCCGCCGTCTGGTCGACCTCGTACACAACTGGGGGCCGGATGACTGAGGCTGGCGGCGTGCTCGTCATGGCCTACGGAACTCCTAAGGGTCCCGAAGAGGTAGAGGCCTATTACACCGACATTCGGGGGGGGAAACCTCCCCCCGCCGAGCAGCTCGACGAGCTCAAGTCTCGTTACGCAGCCATCGGCGGGCGCTCGCCGCTGTTGGAGATCACCACTGCGCAGGCGCGAGGTATTGAAGAGCGAGTGGGCGTCCGTGCCTACCTCGGGCAAAAACACGCGGCCCCCTTCATTTCCGACGCCGTCGCAAACATGGCGGCCGACGGAATAGGCACAGCCGTGGGGCTGGTACTGGCCCCCCACTTCTCCACGATGAGCGTCGCGGACTATGAGGGCCGGGCCCGCGCGGCAGCCGAGCGCGTGGGATGGAAAGGCTCATTGGCGGTCATCCCCAGCTGGCACCTCGAGCCCGGCTACATAAGCTGGCTGGGGGCACGAGTGGTAGAGGCGCTGGACTCGCTGCCCCGTCCTTCCCGAGGGCCGGCCACGGTCGTGTTCTCCGCCCACAGTCTGCCCGAGCGCATCCTCGAACAAGGCGACCCGTACCCCGAGCAGCTCGCCGCCACGGCTGCCGCGGTGGCCGCACAGGTCGGGCTGGAGCGCTGGACTGTGGGCTGGCAGAGCGCCGGCCGCACCGGGCAGCGCTGGCTCGGTCCCGACATCCTCGAGGTCATGAGCAAGCTTTCCGCAGACGGGGCGAAGGGAGTCGTCGTGTGCCCGTGCGGCTTCGTCGCCGATCATCTCGAGGTCCTCTACGACCTAGACATCGAGGCGAACGCGGTGGCCTCAGAGCTCGGCCTTGCCTTTGCTCGCACCCGCGCGCCGAACTCCGACCCCGAGTTCCTCGATGTGGTGGCCGCGGTCGTGGCCCGGCAGCTCCGCTCGGCGTGAGTCGCGTCGCCGTCGTCGGCGGCGGTATCACCGGCCTCGCGGCCGCCCACTACCTCGCTAAGAGCGGTGCCGAAGTCGTTGTGCTGGAGAGCTCTGGTCGCCTCGGCGGCAAGGTGCTGACCGAGCGCCACGAGGACCTCACGGTGGAAGCGGGCCCGGACTCCTTTCTGGATCGGGAGCCGGCGGCCGCATCTCTCTGCCGAGAGCTGGGACTAGGCCGCGACCTCGTATCACCGGCCCGCTTCGGAGCGCTGGTGTGGACCGGGACCAAGCTGGCGCAGCTCCCCGCTGGTTTCCCGCACGGGATCCCCTCCTCTCCCTATAGGGCGTGGCGCTCGGGACTGCTGTCCGGGCGGGGAGCCCTGCGGGCGTGCACCGACCTCTTCAATCCCCGACCCGTGTCGGGGCCGGATCTCTCCTTAGGCGCATTTGTCTCTCACCGCTTCGGCTCGGAGGTCCTCGAGAACCTGGTCGATCCCTTGCTGGCCGGCACCAGGGCGGGTGGGGCCGAGTCCCTGAGCCTCGCCGCCGCCACTCCAGTCATCGACTCACTGGCGCGCCGCAATCGCAGCCTCATCGCGGGCCTCCGTGGTCCGGACCCCACCGGGACGCCACCCTTTCTCGCAGTTGATGGTGGGATGGACAGGCTGGTCGAACGGCTCGCAGCAGTCCTCGGAGAGAGGGCAGAAGTGCGGACCGGAGCGGGCGTCGCTCGCGTTCAGAGCTCGACCAAAGGGTTCGAGCTGAAGCTCGCTGCCGGAGGCACAGTTGAGGCTCAGGCGGTGATCCTTGCGGTTCCCGCCTTCGCCGCGGCCGCCCTCCTCGCCCAGCTCAGCCCCCGAGCAGCGGCCCGGTTGGCGACGATCCAATATGCGAGCGTGGCCTCGGTCACACTCGTCTTCCCGCAGGGCTCCTGGACGCCCCCCGAAGGGACCAGCGGCCTGCTCGTGTCCCGGGCCGCCCGAGCAACGCTGGCCGCCTGCTCGTGGACTTCGCACAAGTGGCCCGAGACGGCCCCCGCGGACGGCTCCCTGGTCATGCGCTGCTTCGCCGGGAGGTCGGGGGCCGATCCTGCGCTTCAGGTGCCGGACGACGAACTGGCGAGGCGCCTGGCCGCCGACCTCCGCGCCGCCATCGGCCTCGACGTCTCCCCCGTCCGGTCGAAAGTCACTCGATGGGAGCGCGGCTTGCCTCAGTACGCAGTGGGCCACCTGGAGCGCGTGGCCGCGGCCGAACGGGCACTCGAGGCCTACCCCGGAGTGACCCTGGCCGGCGCCGGCTACCGCGGATCGGGCCTGCCCGACTGCATCCGGCAAGGACAGGAAGCCGCAGCCCGCGTGCTCGAGCGCGTCTGATTACTCGACGAGGATCGCCGGGCCGGCTCGGGAGCGAGCCCCAATGTCCGCCTTGCTTACATCGGGCCCGTTTACCGAGCCCAATGACGCACAGAGCTACTTTCGGCCCGGCCGCCCAAACCCCAGGCGGCCACCCCTGCGATCAGAAGTTCTCGGTAAGGAAGTAGACGAAGAACAGGAACAGCATGCCAGAGCTCACTGCGGCCACTGCGATCCGGGCCGCCCCGGCTTGCACCACCAACGCGCCTTTCACCACTCCTCCGTCACGCTCCACCTTGGCCCGCAGGGCGGGCGCCACACTCAGGAACAGCGCCGCGAGCGGAGAGAGCACGGTGATGTACTCGATCGGCTTGAACGTCCAGAAGCTCTCCAACGAGTCGAAGATCGTGTCGTAGCCGAACCCGTATTTCATCGTCACCGAAAACAGGAAAGTTGCAGGCAGGCATAGAAACAGGGCCGCTACGGTCGCTGACCTTCTCGCTGGGACCGGGTGTTCCATCACGCCTCCTAGTGTTGTTTGCGGGCGGGGTTCTGGGCCGAGAGATAGGTCTCTGATCAAGTGAGCCTCCAGCGCTCCTCGAAGAAGGTCGAGCCCGTCGCGGACGGACACGGGCCCCTCTTCGAGGAGCGCACCCATCTCGTCCTCGTAGCGGTTGCGCCACCGCTGCGGGTAGAGGCGGATCAGGATCGTCCACTTCATACGATTGCAATTCTCTTGAGGCCCGCGCAAACGACTACCTGCAGGGCGGCGAGCTGGCTGCTCAACGCATCCTCTCCGGCGTGGGTCAGCCGGTAAGGCTTACGGCGGTCGTTGGATTCGACCTTCGCGATGAAGCCCCGTTTTTCGAGCCGGGCGATCGCTCCATACAGAGTGCCGGGGCCCAGCCGCGTCCCAGTGAGGTGCTCGATGTCGTCCATCATCGAGTAGCCGTGCTTGGGCCTCTCCGCAAGGCTCACAAGCACGAGCAGCGCCGGCTCCGAATGACGCCCGAAATCGCCCAGGGGCTCAGTCAACTCTCCACCCTTCAATCGTCACACTCGACACTATTACGTTTTACGATACTACACTGGACGATATTACGCTGCAAGTAGGTTGATAGGCCAACCGTGCGCGCGTTTGAGTACTTCGCCGGGGCTGAGAGCCGGGGCAAGGCCCGACGTACTTTGGCCCAGAAACGGCCTCTACGGGCGGTTTTGGGCCAAACCTCTACGATGCGGTCACCAGGTAGCCGGGTTCCCGAGGATCTTTGTCCCGAGCGGGCCGGGAGTCGGGCGGGAGGACCGGGCCGGGTGCCTCGCGATGGAAGGCGCTCTGCTTATCCCAGCTCTCTCAGAGCGTCCTCGAGGCCTCGCACGAAGGTCGGATACGGGTAGATGAGCTCCCGGAGCCGCGCGACGGGGATCTTCTCCTTGACGGCCAGCACTAGGGTGCCGACGACCTCGCCGGCGGCGGGACCCATGACCGAACCTCCCACCAGGACCCCGGCGCGGGCGTCGGCCACCAGCTTGTAGACGCCGTGCTCGGCCCCCGGACCATGAATGTAGCCGCGCGCCGAAGCCGATGTTTCGGTCACGCCGACCGCTACGTCCAGGCCCGCATCTCTCGCCTGCTTCTCGGTCAAGCCCACGCTGGCGACCTCGGGATCGGTGAAAGTGACGCGGGGGACCGCCGAGTAGTCGGCCGGAGCGTGTTCTTGGCCGAGCAAGTCGGCCGCCGCGACGCGGCCCTGGTAAACGGCGACATGAGTGAACTCGCCCTTGCCGGTCACGTCTCCCACGGCCCACACGCCGTCGGCAGCCCTGAGGTGCTCGTCGACCTCGATCGAACGGGCCTCCGGGTCGAGGCCCACGTTCTCAAGCCCGATCGCGGAGAGATTGTGGCGGCGCCCGGTAGCGACCAGCAGGCGCTCTGCCTCCAGCACGTCGCCGCCGGCCAGATGGACTGCGATCCCTGCGCTCGAGGAGGCGACCCTCTCCGCCTTTGCGCCGGTTCTCAAGCTGATGCCGTCCTGGGCGAGCATCTCTTCGATTGCGGCGCCGTTCTCCGGCTCTTCGGCCGGCAGAGCATGGTCTGAGACTTCGACGATCGACACATCGGCTCCGAAACGAGCGTAGACCTGCGCCAGCTCGAGCCCAATGGGACCGGCTCCCAGCACGATGAGCGACGCCGGCACAGACTCCGCCTCGATCGCTTCGCGATTGGTCCAGAAGTCGATGTCGGTGAGGCCGTCGATGGGAGGAGCGACCGGTTCCCCGCCCGTTGCCACGACGATCCCCCGCCTCGCAGAGTACCGGCGGCCGCCGACTTCCACCTCTTTAGGGGAGAGGATGCGTGCCTCTCCGTGGAGCACGGTGGCTCCCTGCTCCTCATGGCGCTCAACCGCGGCTTTGTCGTCCCAGTTTGCAGTGAACTCAC
Source organism: Actinomycetota bacterium (assembly GCA_035646635.1). Classification (GTDB taxonomy): domain Bacteria; phylum Actinomycetota; class CADDZG01; order CADDZG01; family WHSQ01; genus JACDAL01. Next base: position 5,681 of record DASRPA010000230.1, read on the forward strand.
GTACGCGCCCGGCGACCGGCGCCCACTCCGGGGAGATTCGACCCTCGCCGGCAAGCCCCACCGCACGCGCCGCCTCGGCCAGGCTGGTGCCCGCCCGGACCATGACCTTTGAGGGAATGCAGCCCCAGTAGGGACACTCGCCTCCGACCAGCTTCTTATCGATGCACAGCACGTTCAGACCCCCACCGGCGGTCCGGGTCGCCACCTCTTCGCCGCCGACCCCCATGCCCATCACGATCACGTCGTAGTCCTCGCTCACCTTCACTCCCTCGTCGTCGTCCTTACATGAAAGCGCGGCTAAACTTCTCGCCATGAGCCCAGAGACAATCTATGCCTCCTACCCCGTGTTCACCGCCCTGCCCGAGTCGCTGCCCTCAGCGGAACGCGACGTGGCGACTAAGGAGGTCTCTGATCTCCTCGAGGCGTACGCAGACAGAGTAGAGACGCGCGGGATTTACTCGACAGCCGGGTTCAGGGCGGATGCGGACATTGTCATCTGGTGGGTGGCTCGATCAGTGGACGACCTCCAGAACCTGTACGCAGAGTTTCGGCGGACGCGCCTCGGCCGCGCGCTTCAGCCGCGCGAGGTATTCGTCGGGCTCGTGCGGCCGGCGGAATTTACAAAGGACCACCAGCCCGCATTCGTTCAGGAGAAAGAGCCGAAGAAGTATCTGTGCGTGTACCCGTTCGTGCGAATGCCCGAATGGTATCTATTGAGCCCCGAAGAGCGCGGCACGATGCTCAGAGACCACGGCCTTGCGGGCCGCGAGTTCCCCGACGTGCTCGCCAACACGACGAGCGCGTTTGGCATCGGGGACTACGAGTGGATCCTCGCGTTCGAAGCCGATCAGCTCGATCGCATCGTCGACCTCATCCGCCGCCTCAGAGCCACGGAGGCGCGTCGTTACACAAAGCTCGAGATCCCGTTCTTCACGGGCATACGCAAGCCCGTGGACGAGATCGTCGCCGGACTGCCGTAGAGCCCGTACTTTGGATCCCCGCCCACACCATGTGTGGGTACAGCTCCAATGTTGCCGACGCGCCGGAAGTTTTCTGGATCGTAAGGATTTCGGCAGTTAATCGAGGCTGGGCTTGTTTACCGTGGACGGGTGAGCGAAGAGAGGGAAGAGCTGACGCGCCAGAGGATCCTGGGCCTATGGCGCAGTCCCCTGCGGGGCTTGTGGCTCACGTCGGTGTTCAGCGTCGTGCTGCTCGGCGGCATGATCCTCCTGATCGTTACGGGACTCCTGTCCTACGCGGCTTACAACCCATGGCTCGGGGCGCTCAACGATCACACGCCTGACAAAGGCATCCTCGGCTTCTATCTGTTCGACTGGCCTGCCAGTCCCTCGTGGCTCTTCCGCTTGAATCAAGCAATCCACGTAACGCTTGGAATAGTGCTCATTCCCGTGGTCCTCGCAAAGCTATGGTCGGTGCTGCCCAAATTGTTCCTGTGGCCGCCGGTCCGCTCCGTTGCGCAGGCCCTCGAACGTCTCACGTTGCTGTTACTCGTCGGCGGAGTGCTCTTTGAGATCGTTACGGGGCTGTTGAACATTCAGTACTGGTACGCATTCTCATTCTCCTTCTACTCTGCTCACTTCTACGGCGCGTGGGTCACCATCGCTGCATTTCTCGCTCACGTCGCATTGAAGCTGCCCCACATGATCAAGGGCTCAGATCACGCAGTCTCCGCAATGAGCTACGCACGCCGCTCGAGGCCACTCACCCCGAAGACACCCGCGACGACGAACTCGTCGCATCCGACCCGAGACCCGCCACCATCTCCAGACGAGGGCTTTTGGGGGCCGTGGGAGCGGGCTCTGCCGCACTGCTGGTCACGACCGTAGGGCAGACCCTCGGAGGTCCGTTTCGCAACATCGCACTTCTGGCTCCACGGGGCCGCGATCAGGGCGACGGACCCAACGACTTTCCGGTCAACAAGACGTCTGCCTATCGACACATCAAGCCGTCGCAGACCGGTGCCTCGTGGCATCTGACTCTAGCAACCGCAGCCGGGTCCATGGCGTCGCTGTCGCGCCCACAGTTGCTGGAGCTGGGCCTTCACACTGACGAGCTCCCGATCGCGTGTGTCGAGGGCTGGTCAACCGTCCAGAGGTGGACGGGGGTCAGACTTCGAGACCTTGCAGCCTTGGCCGGAGAAGAGGAACCGGACTCGGTACTGGTGGAGTCGCTCCAGCAAGGCGGTGCCTTCGGGTCAGTTCTGTTGAGCCCCACTCAGCTACTGGATCCGCAATCGCTGCTGGCGTTGAGGGTGAACGGAGCCGACCTCTCCCCCGATCATGGCTTTCCCGCCAGGGTCATCGTTCCTGCCGCTCCCGGAGTCCACAACACCAAGTGGGTGCGGCAGATTACCTTCACCAAGAGCTGATGGCTCAGAAGCTGGATATCTTTCGCCGTCACTACGGAGGTTCGCCACTGCATCTCGTGGCAATGGTCGCCAGCCTGGCACTCGCCGGCTTCGCGGGACTGACGCTCACCCAGGTTTTGGGAATAAGCAAGACGACCGCGGTCGCGGTGTGGCTCATCGGCGCCGCGGTTGCGCACGATCTGATCCTGTTCCCCATCTACACGCTTCTCGACAAGGCCGGCACAAAGCTCGTTGCACGACCGCTACGGACACCGGCGATCAACTT
>DASRPA010000231.1:0-12193 GCA_035646635.1 Actinomycetota bacterium
CTCGCCCAGGTCGAGGTAATTGCCTGGGCGTCGACGACCTGTGGAGGGCTTTATGAACGCGAGACACCTGCGCGGACGTTTCCGTGCGCTGGCGCTGCTGGTGGCGCTGGCAACCATGTCCGGCGGCGGAGCCGCCCTGGCCAAGCCACCAAGATTTGGCCCCGGCGTGGACGACATCGCCCTCTACGCGGGCCAGTCGATCTGCTCTCCAGCGCCCAAGCCCGGCGTCCTGGCGTTCCAGCGGGCGGTGTACGCACGCCACCCTGGAACCGGATCTCTGGGCATCAGCCGCGCCTGCTCCATTGGGGGTCGCAGCGAGCACAAGGAGGGCCGCGCGTGGGACTGGGCGGTGGACGTGACGGTGAGGTGGCAGCGCAGAGCGGCACGCGATGTCATCGACTGGCTGCTCGAGACCGACCGTTTCGGCAATGCCCAGGCTCGTGCCCGGCGCTTCGGCGTCATGTACCTGATCTGGAACCGGCGCATCTGGCTGCCGTGGAGCGGCTGGCGCACCTACTGCGAGATGCGCAACGGGGTGTGCTGGGGAAGTGATGGGACTGCCCGCCACCCCCACACGAACCACGTCCACTTCAGCTTCACCTGGCCGGGGGCGCGCCTCAAGACGACGTGGTGGAAGCCGCAGCGCTCGCTGGTGTCGGCCCTGGTTCCCGAGACCGACGGCTACTGGGTCGTGGCTCGAAACGGGGCCGTGCTCCCCCACGCGAGTGGCTATTTCGGCGCCAGCAGTGATCGTCCTCGAAAGAATGCGGTGGTGGCGGCGGGCACCACCCTGAGCGGCAAGGGCTACTGGTTGCTGTCGCGCAACGGCGTCGTCAAGGCGTTCGGCGACGCTCGCTACCGGGGAGGAGCCAAAAAATACACGATTCGAGTAACGGCCCTCGCCCCCACTCCGACCGGCAAAGGCTACTGGATCCTTGCACGCGGGGGCCGGGTGATCCCCTTGGGCGACGCCGAGCACTTCGGAGGCATGCGAGGCAGCGGCAGTAGATGGACGGACCTGGCTCCGACGCCGACCGGGGCGGGATACCGGCTTTTCTCTGCCGCCGGCGGGGTGGCGGCATTCGGCGATGCCACCCAGCTGGGCGACGCTCTCGACGCGGGCCTCGACTCTCCGGTAACGGCGGGCCTCACCCACGGGGCGGAGGGCTATTGGCTCGTGACCGAACGCGGAAGGATCCTGAGCTTTGGTGACGCGCCCGTCTTCGAGCCGCTGAAGCTGGCCGGCCTGGATGCCGCCCTCGCCGATGCCGCTGCAACGACGACGGGGGCCGGACTGTGGCTGGCCGGCGAGCAGGGAAAGGTCTATGAGCGGGGGGACGCTCCCGCACTGAGAGCCCCTCATGAGCCCGCGCGCCGGTTCGATCTCGGTCTCATCCCCGAGCCCGACCTCCTTGAATAGGGCACGCTTCGCCGGGTAAGCCTTTCAAGACGCTTACCTACAGTTAGGAGTTGACGTGATGGAACGACGCTCGCTTGGGACCTCCGGCCTCCAAGTGTCGGGCATGGGGCTGGGCTGCATGGGAATGTCGGAGTTCTATGGGACCCGCGACGAGCAGGAATCGATTGCCACGATCGCACGCTCCCTGGAGCTGGGCATCAACTTCTTCGACACCGCCGACATGTACGGCCCTTTCACGAACGAGAAGCTGGTGGGCAAGGCTCTTGGCGGGCATCGTTCCGAAGCCGTCATCGCCACCAAGTTCGGCAACGAGCGAGGCGAAGACGGGAGCTTCAAAGGAATCAACGGAAGCTCCGACTACGTGCGGCGCGCTTGTGACGCGTCGCTCGAGCGCCTGGGTATCGACCACATCGACCTCTACTACCAGCACCGCGTCGACACCTCGGTCCCCATCGAAGAAACGGTCGGCGCCATGGCCGAGCTCGTTGCAGCCGGGAAGGTCGGCTACCTCGGCCTCTCCGAAGCCGGGCCGGAAACAATTCGTCGCGCCGCTTCGATCCATCCCATCTGCGCGCTTCAAACCGAGTACTCGTTGTGGAGCCGCGAGCCGGAGGACGAGCTTCTGGGACTGTGCCGCGAGCTCGGCATGGGCTTCGTGGCCTACAGCCCGCTGGGTCGGGGGTTTCTGTCGGGTCAGATCCGCTCCCTCGACGACCTCGCCGAGGGCGATCGGCGACGGCAGATGCCTCGTTTTCAAGAAGACAACTTCGAGCGCAACCTCGAGCTCGTCGAACGCGTTACCGAGATTGCAAACGAGAAGGGCGTTTCCGCGGGCCAGCTTGCACTCGCGTGGGTGCTCCATCAGGGAGAGGACATCGTTCCGATTCCGGGAACCAAGCGGCGCTCGTATCTTGAGCAGAACGCCGCTGCGGCCGACATCACACTCACTCAGGAAGAGCTCGATCGCATCGACAAGGCGTCGCCATCGGGCTCGGCCGCCGGTGATCGCTATCCGGACATGTCTGCGGTGAACCGCTGACGCAGACGCAAAACCTCGGCACACTCCTTAAACGAGCCCTTCTGAGGCGCTGCCCTCGCTGCGGCCGGCAGGGCATTTTTCGCAGCTACTACGCTCTCGAAGAGAGTTGCCCTCGCTGCGAACATCACTACGAGCGCGAGGAGGGTTACTGGGTGGCGGCCATCATCGTCAACACCGCGGTTACCGAAGCGATCTTCGGGGTCCTGTTGGTGGGAGGCATCTTCGCCACCGCCCCCGATGTGCAGTGGTTACCTCTGCTCGTGATCGGCGTGGTGGCGAACCTGGTGGTGCCGGTCCTGTTCTTTCCGCTCTCGAAGACGGTGTGGGTCGCTCTGGACCTCTACTTCAACCCCGCTGACCGAGAGTCGAAGCGCGCGCTATGAGCCGGGTGGGGACGTTTCGCTCGGACGAGACCTCGCGGCCCCCGAGGAAGTCGGCCAGCAGCGCGGCCGCGGTGGCTCCGAGCAGGCCCTGATTGATTTCGAGCTCGGTGAGGTGGGGCTCGGTCGTCTCCGCGAGACCCATCTCGTTGATAGACACCACCCTCAAGTCCTCTGGCACCCGAATGTCGTGGTCGTGAGCCGCTCGCAGGAGCTCGACCGCAAGGCGCTCGTAGAGGCAGAACACTCCCTCCGGCCGGTCCTTTTGCAGGAGGAAGTCGTGGGCCGCGTTGCGAAATACCTGGTGGCCCGCCGTCGAGTCGCCCGAAGCGATGTGCAGCAGCGGTTGCGCACCGCGCTCGGCTCACATGCCGATGCGGCGCGCTCGACGCGCTGCTGGGAAACGTGGAGCTGCGGGCGCACATGGATGTCAACGGACAGACCATTCGGGGCCGGGACGGCAAGGTGGTGGCGGCCGATCTGATCGAGGAAGTTGGACGCCGGGCTCTCTCCGGCTAGAGCGGTTTCGGTGATGTTAGAGGTCGGAGGACTCGAGGGCGCGCCACACCTTCTCCGGTGTGATCGGCATGTGGAGGCCTCGGTCGAATCCACCGAGCGCATCCACGATCGCGTTGACCACCGCCGGGGGCGCTCCAATACAGCCCGCCTCCCCGGCCCCCTTGACGCCGAGCTCCACGTTCGGGTTGGGGGTCACGCTCTCCCCCATCAGCACCGGCGGCATCTCCGATGCCGTGGGAATCGAGTAGTCCAGCAACGACGAGAACAGGGGCTGGCCGCCGGGGTCGTAGGAAAGTTCCTCATAGAGGGCCTGCCCGAGACCCTGAGTGATCGAGCCCAACGTCTGGCCCGCAACGATGGCTGGGTTCACCACCACACCGCAATCGTCCACCGCGACCAGCTTCACGACCTCGACGCGGCCTGTGGCACGGTCGATCTCCACGATCGCGACATGGGTGCCGAAGGGGAAAGCCTGGGGCGGCGACAGCTCGACGGCGGACTCGAGCGGCGCGGGAGACACCAAGGCTTCGATTGCCACGGAGCGGTCCGTTCCTGTAATCGTGAAGCGTCCGTCCGCGTAGACGAGGTCCGCTTCGGCGACCTCCAGAAACTCTCCCGCCCGGCGCCGGGCCTCCTCGAGCACTTCGGCGGCGGCTTGATGAAGTGCCGATCCCCCCACCTGCATGCTGCGCGACCCGAACGTCCCCGTCCCCTGAGGCACGGCATCGGTGTCTCCCTGAATCACTTGCACCCGATCTAGCTCGACGTCGAACACCGTGGCGACTACCTGAGCAAAGGCGGTCTCATGTCCCTGCCCTTGGGGAGTAGCGCCCGATCGCGCGACGATGACCCCTTCGGCCATGACTTCGACCGCCCCGTGCTCGCTCGTCCCGGAGCGCCCCCCCGATCGCTCCAGATAGCTGGCGATGCCGACTCCGAGAAGGCGGCCGTCGCTATTCGAGCGTCGCCGGCTCTGCTCCTCCCGAGCCTCTTCGTAACCTGCGAGCTCGAGCGCCGAACGCAGGGCGGCGGCGTGGTCACCTGAGTCGTAGACCGCTCCTGTAGGAGATTGATAGGGGAAATCGGAGGGCGGGACGAAGTTTGCTTGGCGCAGCTCGACGGGATCGGATCCCAGCCTGCGAGCCAGCTTGTCAATTAAGCGCTCGATCGCGAACGCGGCTTCGGGCCGCCCCGCCCCCCGGTACGAGGCGGTCGGAGCTGCGTTCGTAACCACGCAGCGGATACGGGCGTAGAGCCTTTCGATTCGATAGGGCCCCGACAGCACCCAAGCCGTCATCGCGGGCACCAGAGCCCCGGTGTCCGGGTAGGCGCCGACATCGGCATCGATGAACGCCTCGAGCGCCAGCAATGTGCCTCCTTCGTCTGCGGCCAAACGCAGCGACTGCGACTGGCCCCTGCCGTGAGTAGCGCTCTGCAGTGCCTCACGGCGATCCTCGATCCAGCGCACGGGCCGGTCCAGCTTGCGAGCTACGTGGGCGACGACGATGTACTCGGCGAAGGTCTGGCTCTTGGCCCCGAAAGCGCCACCGACCTTGGGCACGCGCACCCTGACCGCTTCCAAGTCGAGGCCGAAGGCCGCGGCGAGCTCGCCTCGAAGACGGTGGGGGGCCTGGTGTGAGGCCCACACTGTTAGCCGGTCCCGATCCCATTGCGCCAGCACGGCGCGCGGCTCGATCGAGGTCGGAGCAAGGCGTTGGTTGTAGAAACGGCCCTCCACTACGACTGCGGCATTCGCCATGACGTCCTCGACGGAAGCTCCGTACTCGCGGGTCGAGACGACGTTGTCCGAACCCTCGAACAGCGGCGGTGCTGCGGAGGAGAGCGCGGCATCGACGCCGACCACCGCATCCAGGGGGTCGAGTGTCTGAATCACGCGCTCGGCCCCGTCTTCAGCCGTGTAGCGATCCCGAGCAATCACCACCGCCACCGGCTCGCCCGCAAAACGCACTCGGTCTCGCGCCAGCGAGGGTCTCTGCATCCCGGCCGGGGCAGGCTCGCGCGCGGGGACTGGGGGAAGGTCGGGCAGCTCGGCCGCCGAGAATGCTGCTTCCACGCCCTCTAGGCCGAGGCTTTCCGAGATGTCCACCGCTCGAAGCTCACCGTGCGCTTCGAAGCTGCGTACGAAACAGGCCTCCAGGCATCCGGGAATCCGAAGGTCTGCGACGTAGGGGTGAGCGCCTCGAACGAGCCCGTCGTCTTCCGAGCGCAGGGGCGAGACGCCGATGTAGTTCCTGGGTGTCATGGGTTGAGCTCCCGGTGTCATGGGTTGAGCCCCCGGTGTCATGGGTTGAGCCCCCGGTGTCATGGGTTGAGCTCCCGGTGTCATGGGTTGAGCTCCCGGTGTCATGGCTGAGCCCCCGACCGCAAACGTTTGCAGAACTATAGGATACCGGCGCCATGAAGCCTGCGCCCTTCGAGTACTTTGCTCCAACCGACATCGAGGAAGCACTCGAGCTGCTCGGCCGCGGCGGCGATGTCAAGGTTCTCGCCGGCGGGCAGAGCCTGGTGCCCGCCATGAGCTTTCGTCTCGCTACTCCTGAAGCGATCGTGGACCTCAACGGCATTCGGGATCGGGATCGGGTCGCCATCGACGGAGACGAGCTCGTCGTGGGGATGCTCGCACGCCATCGGGCGCTGGAGACAAGCGCCGTGCCCGGTGCCGTCGGGGCGCTCCTGGTCGACACCGCCCGGCTCGTGGGCCACCTACCCATCCGGGTGCGAGGCACGTTCTCCGGCAGCCTTGCCCATGCCGACCCGGCCGCCGAGTGGCCGATGCTCGCCCTTGCTCTCGACGCCTCGATACTCGCCCGCAGCGCTGCAGGGAGCCGGGTGATTGCGGCCGCAGACTTCTTCGAGGGCCCCTTCACGACCGCCTTGCGGGAGGACGAGATCATCACCGAGGTTCGTCTGCTTCTGCTCCCGGATGCGGGTACGGCTGTTCTCGAGCAAAGCCGGACGGCCGGAGACTTCGCCACGGTGGCGGTCGTTGCGGTGGTAATCGTCACGGACGGGACCGTGAGCTACGCGCGCGTGGCGGCGGCCGGAGTCGAGGGCCGGCCTGTGCGCTTCGCGGATGCCGAGTCGCTTCTCCTCGGCAGCCGCCCCGAGCCGGAGGTGTTCGCAGAAGCCGGACGCGTTGCCGCCGAGAGCATCGATCCCCTCTCGGATGCGACAGCATCGGCCGACTACCGGCGTCATCTCGTGGAGGTGCTCGTGCGGCGCGCCCTCGATCAGGCCCGATCTCGGCTCGCCGTATGAAGTTGCCATCCCTCGAAGTCATGCTGCGGGTGAACGGAACCGGCAGGACGGTGGCGGTCGAGCCCCGCACGACGCTGGCCGACGCGCTACGAGACCGGCTCGGCCTCCACGGCACACATCTCGGTTGTGAGCACGGCGTCTGCGGCTCCTGCACCGTCTTGCTCGACGGCGCGCCGGTGCGCTCGTGCCTCCTGTTCGCCATACAGTGCAGAGACTCCGAAGTGACCACGATCGAAGGGCTTGCGGACGGGGACATCCTTCATCCCCTGCAGCGCGCCTTCGTCGAGAACTTCGGCCTCCAATGCGGCTTCTGCACGCCGGGCTTCATCATGCTGGCGGCGGGAGCGCTGGCGATGGAAGAGGACATGAGCGACGAGGAGCTCGTCGAGATGCTGTCTTCGAACCTGTGTCGCTGCACCGGCTATGCCAACATTGTCGCCTCGGTCAAACAGGCGGCAGCCGAGCTGCGAGCCCGGCCCGGAGCTTAAGGGGAGCTTAGGTTCGTAGTGGCTACAAGGCCTGCGGGGCCAGCCCGGCGTCGGTTCCCGGCAACACCTCACCGTGACCGATGCCAAGGGTCTTGATCCAGCGCTGCTGCCCCAGGGTCAGCGCGATGAAGAAGCCCAGCTCCACGAGCTCCTCCTCACTGAAGTTGCGATGCAGCTCGGCCCACAGCGCGTCGTCCGCCAGGTCCGAGTCCCACAGGATGGCGCGGGTCCACCCCAGGGCGGCCTTCTCGCGTTCGTCGAAGGCGTCCGAGGTCTGAAACTCGAGCAGCTCGAGGTACTTCTTTTCTGCGAGACCTTTCTGTCCGGCCCGGACAGATCGCTGATCGCCTCAGTAGCCGCAGTCGATGGATTGCGAGACGTAGACGCGGCACATCTCCTTGATCGTGTGGTCGCAGACGCCGTTTCTAAAGACCGCATCCCAAGTCTGGGAGAAGGAGCGCAGCACCGCCGGCACGTGGGCTCTGATCGACTGGCTCTCGGGTCGCGGGGTCCCGTGGACGCGGGCGTCCTCGAGATAGCCGGCGAGCTCCGGGTCGGTTAGCTGTGAGGGGTCGAAGTAGCTGATATTGGGCACGGCTGCCTCCCGGTTCTTGCGGCCCGGTTCTTCAGCCTGGGCCTTGCAATCGTTTGCAGACTATGGCGGTAGGGCGAGGGTGGTCAAATGCGGCCGCTGGTTCAGGGGCCAAGTCCGGCAGCCGAGGTAGCCAATCGCGCTCGGCGCGCTCTGGAGTACGGATTCCGTACTCAGGCGCGCTTTGGGCGCGTTTGAGTACGTAGGCGGGCCCCGGACAGCGGGGGGCCGGGGAGGGTCGGGCCAGGGCAAGGGGCGGAGGCGGTTATTGCTCCCGGGCCACCGTCTCCACTATGCGCGCCACCGAGGGAATGGTGGCGTCCTCCAGCGACTCTGCGGCCGGTAGCGGCACGTGCGGCGAGGTAATCCGGACGATGGGGCCGTCGAGGTCCCAGAACGCTTCCTCACATATCAGAGAAGCGATCTCGGCCCCCCATCCACAGAGCCGGGGGTTCTCCTCGACCGTGAACACTCGGCCCGTGGCTTGCACCGCTTCGAGCACGGCCGTCATATCCAGTGGCACGAGCGAGCGCAGGTCCACCACCCGGGCGCCGATGTCGTGCTCCTCCCGCAGCCGCTCGGCCGCCTCGAGCGCCTTCGGCACCATGGCCGCCAGCGCCACCAGCACGACGTCGCTACCGTCCCCGTGCACGGTAGCCTTGCCGAGTTGGTCGACATGCTCACCGTCCGGCACCTCGCCCTTGGTGGCGTAGAGCGACTTCGCTTCCAAGAAAATGACCGGATCATCGTCGCGGATCGAGGCCGCAAGCAGTCCCTTGACGTCTGCCGGAGTGGAGGGTGCGACCACCTTGAGGCCCGGCACTGCCATGGCCCAGTTCTCGACGCTCTGGCTGTGCTGGGCCCCGAAGCGAAAGCCGCCGCCGTTGGCGCTGCGAATAACAAGCGGGAGTGACACCTGCCCCCCGGTCATGTAGCGCGTCTTGGCGATCTGATTGGCGACGATGTCCCAGCAGGTGGCGAAGAAATCGGAGAACATGATCTCGGCGACGGGACGGAGGCCGGCCATGGCCGCTCCCATGGCTGCCCCGACGATGGCCTCCTCACTGATCGGTGTGTCTCGAACGCGTCGCGGCCCGAAGCGCTCTTGCAACCCTCCGGTGGTCTTGAACACACCACCCGCCGCGGCCACGTCCTCGCCTATGAAATAGACGAGCTCGTCGCGTTCGAGCTCCTGCGCGAGTCCCTCGGTGACCGCCTGACGGTAGGTCAGCTCCGCCACTCGGATCCCCCATCCGCCCACACGTCGCTATAGATGAGCTCCTCGCCCGGGATGGAACCGTCCTTCGCCTCCTGGGTCGCTTGGTCCACCTCGGCCTTCAGCTCCGCGTCGATGTCGTCGAGAACTTTTTCCTCGATGCCGGCATCGATGAGGCGGGCGCGATAAAGCACGACGGGATCACGCCCCAACCACATCTGGACCTCTTCTTCAGGTCTGTACTTTCCGGGATCGGCGCGTGAGTGCCCGCCCTTGCGATAAGTCTTGGCCTCGATGAGGGCAGGGCCGCCCCCCGCGCGCGCACGTTCGATGTAGGCGGTGGCGATCTGGTAGACCTCGTCGACGTCGTTACCGTCGCAGACGAGCGCCTCGAGCCCGTAGGCCGCCGCTCGCCCAGCCGCCGGATCGTCCACCGCAGTAACCGACGAAATCGGCGTGTACTCCATGTAGAGGTTGTTCTCGCACACGAAGACGACCGGGAGCTCCCACACCGCGGCGAGGTTGAGCGCCTCGTGAAAAGCCCCGATGTTCGTGGCTCCGTCGCCGAAGAAACAAACCGACACCTGTCCCGAGCCTCGTTCCATGGCCGCCCATGCGGCTCCGGCCGCAATCGGAAGGTGGGCGCCGACGATCGCATAGGAGCCCATGGCGTAGTGCTCGATCGAAGTGAGGTGCATCGAGCCGCCCTTGCCCTGCAGGACGCCGTTCGAGCGCCCGAGCAGCTCGGCCATGAGCCCGGTCATCGACGCCCCCCGCACCAGGGTGTGGGCATGGCCACGGTAGGTGCAGAAAGTGAAGTCGTCGGCGCGCATTGCTTGTCCGAAGCCTGCGGCCACGGCTTCCTGACCCAGCGCGAGGTGGCTGGTGCCCTTGACGTAGTTCTCGAGGAAGAGGTCGTAGGCGCGCTGCTCGAACTTACGGCAGGCCATAAGCTTCCGGTACAGCTCAAGGCGCACGGATTGGTCGATCTCAACGTCTATTGCCCACGAGCGCTCGACGACGCTCATGCTTGCGGCTCCAGGCCGTCGGAAACATCGGCCCCCTCGGATTGAAGCTCGAGCCCTGAGGCGCGCGCTTGCAGCTCGAGCAGCTTGGCAAAGTCGTCGTCGACCCAACCGTGTCCGATCATGGTCTGCACGATCTCATGCACCAGCGCCGACAGCGGCATCGGGACACCGAGCTCGCGCGCCGCCTTCAGTCCCAGGTCGAAGTCCTTTCGCAGCAGCACGGGCGTGAAGGTTGCGTGATAGTCGAGGTTCACGAACGCCGGCGTCTTGTAGCGAGTAAAGGGCGAGCCCATCACGCTGTTGTTCAGGAACTCGAGGAAAGCCGCTCGCTTCAAGCCGCCCTTCTCTGCGAGCACGGTGATCTCAGCCATCGATTGCGCCACCACTCCGAGCATCAGGTTGTGACAGATCTTTGCCAGTCTGGCCGCGTCGCCCTCACCCACGTAAGTCGCGCCGGCCCCCAGGACCTGGAGGTAGGGCTGGGCCACATCCCACGCCTCTTCGGGCCCCGACACAACGAGGGTCAGCTTGCCCGCCCGCACTACATTGGGATTGCCGCTCACCGGGGCGGCCAGCAACCTCGTACCCACAGCCTCGGCCGCCGCTCGCACTTCGGCCGAAACACCTGCGGAGATCGTTGTGGAGTCGATGAGGATCTGTGGGGCCGCCCCCGCTTGCACCAGCACGCCCTCTTCCCCGGTGGTCACGGCCCGGAAGTCGTCGTCGCCGGCCACCATCGAGAAGACGATGTCGCGGTCGGCGAGCTCGCGGGGAGAGTCGACCAACTTGCCGCCTCTGCGAGCGAGGGGCTCGGCCTTGGAGCGGGTACGGTTGTAGATCGCAACATCGCAGCCGGCGTCGATCAGCCGCGCAGCGAGATTGAAGCCCATCCGCCCGGTACCGATCCAGCCCAGTTTGTGCGACTGCAGGTTGTGCGATTGCATGTCGGTCACTCGACTCACCCTATTTCCAGCGCAACTGCGCAATAGGAGTTGCTGCAAACGATTGCAGGGTAACGCTCACGACCGACCGGTGCAAGACGGTCTTTGCTTATGACAATCATGACCTCACCTTTCACTCGAGAGCCTTCCCTGTCGAATAGAGACGCCCCAGAGCGGCTGCCCCGTTAACCGAGAGGATGGCCTCGACGGCATCGGCCTCGAGGCCCGCTTCTCGCACCGTCACCACCGGCTCGGGATCGCCCATGGGGAAGGGATAGTCGCTGCCGAGCACGACTCGCTCGATGCCCACCCGCTCGGCGAGAAAGCGCAGCGTCTCGCCTGAGTGGACGACGGTGTCGTAGTAGAAGCGCTGAAGGAACGAGGACGGCGCGGCTCCCAGGTGAGTGCCGGTGAGACCGGACTTGGCCGCGAAGCCTCGATCCTGACGGCCTATCTGGTAAGGGAGAAAACCTCCTCCGTGCGTGAGACAGATCTTGAGCCGGGGGTGCTTCTCGAGCACTCCTCCGTAGATGAGATGGGCGGCCGCAACCGTTTCCTCGGCGGGGTTTCCTACGATGTTCGTCAAGAAGTAACGCTGCAGACGCTCGGAGCCGATCGACGCATACGGGTGTACTAGCACGAGGGCATCGAGCTCCTCGGCCGCGTCCCAGAACGGTTCCAGCGAGGGGTCGTCGAGCTCCCGATCCAACACCGAGGTGGCAATCTCCACCGCCACCATGTCAAGCTCGGAGACGGCGTAACGGAGCTCTGAGGCCGCGGCCTCCGGCGCCTGTAGAGGTACTGCGGCCATGCCCCTGAAACGATCCGATTTCCCTGCTATCGCGTCGGCGGTGAGCTCGTTGAGCGAACGCGCCAGCCACACCCCGTCGTCCTCGTCCAGGACGTATGCCGAGAAGTCCATCCACGCCGACAGCACCTGGATGTCCACGTCCTGGGCGTCCATCCACACGAGGCGGTCGTCCAGATCGAGCATGCCCGAGGGAAAGGCTTGCGTAGCGTCCCTGCCGGCGAACGACACGGTTCCCCGATCGGTGACATGGACCGAGTGCGCTGCCCCATCTGTTTCGATGCGCTCGATCAAGCGGGGAGGAATGAAGTGGCCGTGGAGGTCCATGGTGGAGGTCATGGCAGGCGCGCCTCCTCCATGACCTGGGCCAGCTCGTCCGAATCGTCGAGCACATAGAGGCCCCCTGAGACGCGATCGGTGGTGAAGATGAGGCCTGAAGCGGAGAAGTGCCGTGGGAGAGGCGCCCACCGTTGTGATTCTCGG
>DASRPA010000232.1:0-2398 GCA_035646635.1 Actinomycetota bacterium
GCCATGATCGTCGCTCTGGGCATAGACGCCAAGGGCCACAAGCACCCGCTGGGGCTGCGCGAAGGAACGACCGAGAACAAAGGTGTGTGCCGGGCGCTGCTGAGAAACCTCATCGAGCGGGGACTCGACTTCGACGATGGGATCCTCGTCGTGATCGACGGCGGCACGGGCCTTCGCTCCGCAGTCAACTCGGTGTTCGGTCGGCTCGCGCTGGTGCAGAGGTGTCAGATCCACAAGAGACGAAACTTGATCGATCACCTCCCCGATCACATGCACTCGTTCGTCATCAAGAAGATGGAGCGCGCCTACAAGATGCGCGACTTCGGCGCCGCCACGCGCTCGCTCAAAGACCTCGCCAAGACCCTCGACGCGCAGCATCCCGGCGCAGCGGCGTCGCTGAGAGAGGGACTCGAAGAGACGCTCACGGTCGTTCGCCTCGGGTTGTCACCGTCGCTGCAGCGCACCCTGCGTTCGACCAACACGAAGCTCCTATGTCAAGCAGCAGCCTCCTGAGATAGGGATTCACTCATAGCAGTCTTGAGATCCCGAACCATACGGCGGTAGACGACATCGCTGAGATGTCGCTTGAGGATTCGCATCGACTCCCTTTTTGGGGGACTCCTCGGGTTCCCATGGGTAGTTCTTCGCGCTCTTAGGCGCAGATGCCCTGGTGAAGCTGCATCCGGATAGGTCGATCGAGAGAGCGCGAAACGTCCACCGCTGACAAGCGCGGCGCGCACGCGCCGGTCCCGTAGGTTTTCGGAGCTTGCTACAGCAAACCGACAACCCAGGAGGACACGTGCGCGCCACTACTGCATTCAACAAGATGCTGGCCATCCCCGGAGCCTCCGTGGAAACGGTGACCTTCGGTCCCGAGGGCGTCGTCGTGACCCTGCGCCGACGCTTCAGGAAGCTCACTTGTCCCTGTGGGTTCTCCATCCGAGCGAGCTACGACTCTTCAACACGGCGCTGGCGCCACCTCGACCTCGGTGCTTGCCGGCTGCTGCTGGAATGCGAGATCCGCCGTGTGGACTGTTCCCGTTGCGGACGGGTGCGCACCGAGCAGGTCCCGTGGGCGCGCCCGGGGTCCCGTCACACACGTGACTTCGAAGACGTCGTGGCGTTCCTCTCCCAGCGGGTCGACAAGACCACCATCGCCCGGCTGCTGAGATGCTCGTGGGAGGCGGTGGCGAATATCGTCATGCGGGTCGTGGCCGATCACATCGACGACTCCCGCCTTGATGATCTCTACCGCATCGGGGTCGACGAGATTGCCTATCGCAAGGGCCACCGCTACCTCACGATCGTGGCCGACCACGACAAGGGCGGCGCCGCGGTGTGGGCCGCCGAGGGCAGGAAGTCAGAGACCCTAAAGGCCTTCTACGACGAGCTCGGAGACGACCGGAAGGCCAAGCTCCAAGCGGTGTCGCTCGACATGGGCGGCGCCTACGCCAAGGCGACGACCGAGGAGGTTCCCCACGTCACCCAGTGCGTCGATCCCTTCCACGTTGTGCAGCTGGCCAACCAGGCGATCGACAAGGCGAGACGGGGAGCGTGGAACCAAGAACGAAGGGCTCACCCAAAGCCGAAGCGGAAAAGGGGTCGGCCGAGAAAGGGCTCCCCACCCGCGCCTGCCAAGCCCCGGTGGGTCAAGCACACCCGCTGGGCGTTGCTCAAGGATCCCGGCGACCTGAGCGACATGCAGCTCGATGTGCTCAACACGCTGCGGCGCGAACGGTCCGTGCTCTATCGCTGCTGGCAGCTCAAAGAGGCCCTGCGCGACCTCTACCGGCTGCGACGGCCCCAAGACGCCCCACTGCATCTCGACTGGTGGCTGGCGTGGGCATGCCGTTCACGTATCCCCTCGTTCGTACAGCTCTCCCAGACCATCAGAGCCAACCGCGACCGGATCCTCGCGGCGATCGAGCTCGGTCTATCGAACTCGAAGCTCGAGGGCCTCAACTCAAAGATCCGGCTGATCAACCACCGCGGCTACGGCCACCACAGCGCGGCCGCGCTCATCTCGATGATCTACCTCTGTTGCGGCGGAATCACCGTCCAGCTACCCACAGAAAGGTGAGGAGAACCGTAAATTCCGTCGCATTCGAGCGCCCCTGCATCCCCGATGGCTGCGTTGCTCATCGCTCACGTACTCCCCGGTACGCTCGACTCCTCGCGCCTTGCCCTCCGGCCGCAGGGGCGCTCTCGGTGCTGGTGTTACTTACGCGACGCACCACTAGAACGCTTCGTTGAGCTGAAGGACGCTTCTTAGAGCCGGGGAGGGGAATCGAACCCCTGACCTATTCATTACGAGTGAATCGCTCTGCCGTCTGAGCTACCCCGGCGCGCAAAGGCCCCCTCCAAGCCACGGGGCCATTTACGCCCACAGGATATACCC
>DASRPA010000233.1:0-9005 GCA_035646635.1 Actinomycetota bacterium
CCGCCACCACAGGGGTCGCCCTGAGGGCCCTCGTCACTCCTGAGGAGATGCGCGCCGCAGACGAAGCCGCGATCTCCTCGGGGACGCCGGCCCTTCTCCTGATGGAGAGGGCCGGCCGCTCCGTCGCGCGTGCCGCGCAGCGCGCGGTCGGCGGCTCCTACGGTCGCAGGGCCGTTGTCGTGTGCGGCAAGGGGAGCAACGGCGGCGATGGTTTCGTGGCCGCCCGTTATCTTCAGCGCGCCGGAATGTCGGTGTCGTGCTGCGCCCTCTCGGGGGCAGAGCAAACGCAGGGCGCGGCGCGCAACCACCTGGACCTGATGGAGGGCGAGGGCATAACGCTCCGTCCGTTCACGAACCGATGCCTCGACAGATGTGACGTTGTTGTCGACGCCCTCTTCGGGTCGGGCTTCAGGGGCCGGGCCGAGGGCGAGGTCGCCAGCGCGATCGAGGCCATCAACGCGGCCCCCGCTGTCGTGGTGTCCATCGACATTCCCTCTGGCGTAAACGGCTCCACCGGGGTCGGCGAGGGCACATCGGTGCTGGCCTCTGTGACGGTGGCCATGGGGGCCGAGAAACTGGGAACTGCAAACTCCGCTGGGGCCGCGCGTGCGGGCAGGGTCGAGATCTCAGACATTGGAATCCCCGTCACGGACGCCTCGGCGTTCATGCTGGAAGCCTCCGATGCCGCCTCCGCTCTTCCCAGCCGGGAGCCCGATGCGCACAAGCGCAGCGGAGGGTCGGTCGCGGTTCTGGCGGGGTGCAACGACATCACCGGCGCACCTGTGCTCACTGCCCGCGGCGCCGTTCGTATGGGGGCGGGCTACGTCACCGTCGGGTGCACCAGCGCGGTGAAGCATGCCCTCGCAACTTCGTGCCCCGAGGTTCTGACGGCGAGTATTACGGATGAGGACGTGCTCGGCCCCCATGGCCTCGACCCCTTCGCGGAGGTTATCGAGCGAGCCGACGCGGTGGCGCTCGGCCCCGGCCTCGGACGGGGTCTTCCCCAACGGGAGCTCGTCGCCCGGGTTTTCGAGGAGGTGGAGCTTCCGGTGGTCGCCGACGCCGATGCGCTCAACGCGGTGGCGGAGGACACCTCCATTCTTAAAAGACGCGCGGCCCCCACGATCCTCACGCCGCATCCCGCAGAGCTTGCCCGGCTGCTTGATTCCAGCGTTCCGGAGGTCTCCTCGGACAGGATGGGGGCCGCGCGCGCTGCCGCCGCCGAGCTTTCTGCGGTGGTGGTCCTGAAAGGGTTTCGTACGGTCGTGGCCCACCCCTCGGGGAGGGCCGTAGTCAACCCCACCGGAGGACCCGAGCTCGCCACCGCGGGTACCGGCGACGTCCTTACCGGAGCGACGGCCGCCCTGGCCGCCGCAGGCCTCGACGATCTGAGCGCCGCGTGGGCGGCCTGCTTCGTCCACGGGCTCGCCGGCAGCGTGGCCGCTTCCCGTCTCAGCCCTTCCGGAGTCTTGGCCTGGGACGTGGCGGAGTCCCTTCCCGAAGCGACGCGGCTGCTGCAGACATCGGCGGCGGTCTCTTGACCGGGCTAAGCAAAGACGAGATCGAGCGACGCGGGCACCCGGTATGGGCGGAAGTCGACCTGGCTGCGATCCGCCACAACGTTTCGATTCTCCGCACTCTCGCACCCTCGTCCGAGGTCATGGGCGTGGTCAAGGGATATGCCTATGGTCACGGCAACCCCGCGTCGGCGCGGGCGATGCTCGAGGGAGGGGCCACCCGCCTCGGAGTGGCGAGAGTGGCCGAGGCGCTCCATCTCAGAGAGGCGGGGATCGGCGCTCCCATTCACCTCTTTACGGAGCCGCCACCGCAGGCTATCGCCGCCTTGCTGGATCACGAGATCACGCCGACCGTCTACACGCAGTCCTTCGCGGCCGGCCTGGCAGAGGCGGCGTCGCAGCGGGGCTGCAGGGTCGGCGTGCATCTCAAACTCGACACCGGCATGAACCGAGTAGGTGTCCCGCTGGATGCTGTCGCCGACCTGGTCCGCACACTCCGGCGACTCGACGGTCTGTGGGTCGAGGGTCTGTGGAGCCACTTCGCAACTGCCGACGTTATAGGTCATCCCTTCGTCAAGGAGCAGCTCGAGCGCTTCTGGGGGCTGGTCGAGCGGCTCCAGAAGTCCGGCATGGACCCGCCCATCAAGCACATCGCCAACTCGGCCGCCACGATGTCGATGCCGGAGAGCCATCTCGACCTGGTGCGATGTGGAATCGCCTGTTATGGGCTGTGGCCCTCTCCGGCCTTCCGGGGGACGGCCGACCTCCGTCCGGCGCTGTCGCTAAAGGCGCGCGTGGGTCTGGTCAAGCTGGTGGAGGCCGGAGGAGCGCTGTCCTACGGGCTTGCCTACGGCTTGCAAGAGACCAGCCGTGTCGCCACGGTTCCGGCCGGCTACGCCGACGGGTACGACCGTGGCTTCTCCGCGACGGCCGACGTTCTGCTCGGCGGGCGGCGTTATCGAGTTTCGGGCGCGGTCTGCATGGACCAGTTCATGGTCGACGTGGGCTCCGCCGAGGTCGAGCCGGGGGACATCGCCACACTGATCGGCGAGCAAGGATCGGAGCACATCACGGCCGAGGAGCTTGGTTCCAGGATCGGTACGATCAATTACGAGATAACCTCGCGCATTCCTTCGCGAGTTCCGCGCCTGTATCTCAACGAGCAGCGCGCTAAACGAGCCGAGGGGCTACCGAGCGATCCAGCCGAGGGGCTACCGAGCGATCCAGACAGAGAGGCCGGCACATGAAAGATCAGCGCGCGGAGAAGCTCGCCGAGATCCTGGTGGGGTATTCCACCAAGGTCAAGGCCGGGGAGCTCGTGAGCATTCGAGGGCCCTACGTGGCCGAGCCTTTGCTGCTGGCGCTGTACAACCGGTGTCTGGACGCAGGCGCCCATCCCATCCTGCGTCCCTCACTGCCCGCAGCCACGCCGGCCTTCTACCGCAACGCATCCGAGGAGCAGCTCTCATACGTCTGGGAGACGGACCGCTGGCTGATCGAGAAGCTCGACGTGGCTTTTAACGTCATCGCCGAGACCAACACGCGCGAGCTGTCGCGCGTCGACCCCGCCCGGCAGGTCCTCGTCTCGAAGTCTCGCAAGCCGCTCACGGACGTCTTCTTCAAGCGGTCTGCAGCCGGGGAATTACGTTGGAACGTGACGTTGTTCCCCACCGAGGCCCACGCGATGGAAGCGCAGATGAGCCTTGTCGAATATGAGGACTTTTATTACGGCGCCTGCTTGGTGGCGGCAGAGGATCCAGTCGCCGAGTGGCGACAAGTCGCCGAGCGCCACGCTCGAATGATCGACTGGATGCAGGGGCGAAACGAAGTCCACATCGAAGGCGAGGGAACCGATCTGATCCTCGAGGTGGGGGGCCGGACTTTTATCGCGGCCAACGGCGAGTGCAACTTCCCCGACGGCGAGATCTTCACCGGCCCCATCGAGACCAAGACGCGCGGCGTAGTCAGCTTCAGCTACCCGGCCCTCTACGGCGGTCAGTCCGTGGAGGGGATCAAGCTCGAGTTCGAGGCGGGCAAGGTCGTGAAAGCCACGGCGGAGAAGAACGAGGACTTCCTCGTGTCAAAGCTCGATACCGACGAAGGCGCGCGCACCCTGGGCGAGTTGGGTATCGGCACGAACTTCGGCATCCCGTCCTTCACCGGGGAGATCCTGCTGGACGAGAAGATCGGAGGCACCGTCCACCTCGCCGTCGGCGCGTCCTATCCGGAGTCCGGCGGGACCAACGAGTCTGCGGTGCACTGGGACATGGTGTGCGACCTCAGAGATGGGGGCCGCATCACGGTCGATGGCGATGTCTTGATGGAGAACGGTAAGTTCGCGGTCGCCTGACCCACCCCCTCACCCGCCGAGTAGTCATTAGTGGTTGCTGAGCAGCCTTTATCCACCACTCGGCATTCTGTCTGCCGTCAACCGGTGGTTGACCCTCCTGCCGCCCTCGCTCTACTGTGACCTCACAGTCCAACGTCACGGATGGAGCACTCATGCCGAATGCCCCCAGCTCTCCGGCGCTCATCGACATCGACATCGATGCGGTGCGTGCCGCCGCACTGTCGTGCACCAAGTGCCGGCTCGCCGCCGGCCGGACCCAGGTGGTGTGGGCGGCGGGCAACCTCGAGGCCGACCTTCTGTTCATTGGGGAGGCGCCCGGGTTCCACGAAGATCGTGAGGGCGAGCCGTTCGTCGGGGCCGCGGGCCAATTGCTGGACAAGCTGCTGGGCGAGATAGAACTCGATCGGACGAAGGCCGCGATCGTCAACGTGATCAAGTGCCGGCCCCCGTCCAACCGCGACCCGCAAGAGGATGAGATAGAGGCCTGCCGTCCCTATCTGGAGGCCCAGATAGGGCATATGGCTCCGCGGGTGATCGTCACACTGGGCAACTTCGCGACCAAGTTCATTCTCGAGTCCAGTGTCGGAATCACACGAGCCCGGGGTCGCAAGTACCGTCGGGGGGAGGCGACGGTCGTGCCTACCTTTCATCCGGCCGCGGCGCTTCGGGGCGGGCGTTTCGGCGGGGTCAGCCCGATCGACGCCATGCGCCAGGACTTCTCCGTGGTCAGAGCCGTTCTCGACGAGCCCCCGCCCGAGACGCGGCCTCCCGTCGAAGACGATGCCGCTGCCTCGGAGCAGCTCGACCTCTTCTAGACGGTCTGGAAGGTATCGGGAGCCATGAACCGGGCACTCACCGTCGCGAGCAACTCCCCTGCGGAGACCAGCATCCTGGGCACATCGCTGGCCCCCGTTCTGCTTCCCGGTGATGTGATCACCCTCTCCGGCGACCTCGGCGCGGGAAAGACGACGTTCGTGCAGGGGGTTGCGTCGGCTCTCGGAGTCACGGCCCCGGTGACGAGCCCGACCTTCGTGATAATCCATCACTACGAGGGCCGCTTTCCGGTCGTCCACATGGATGTCTATCGCCTCGACTACATCCAGGAGGTGCTGGATCTCGGTTTCGAGGAGCTACTTCAGCCCGACGCCGTCATGCTGGTTGAGTGGGGAGAGGCCGTGTCCCCCCTGCTTCCGGGCCGCTATCTAGACGTCGAGATCAGGCGAATGGACGACGGAGACGATGCGCGCATGTTCGCCTTTCGGGCCGTGGGACGGGAGTGGGAGCGCAAGCTCGAGCGCGTGAGGGTGACCGCCGAGGCGCTGTTGAATGCGGCATCGGCAGAGGATTCCGGCGGATCTCGTTTTTCGTACGGCTCTGTGCCCCGGACACGCGACCATGGGTCGGGAGCGGACGAGAAGGACGCGGAGGCCTGATGCTGGTCCTCGGGATCGAAACCTCGACCCCACAAGCGAGCGTGGCCCTCGGTTCGGACCAGGGCGTGATCGCGAGCGCTCTGGTGGCGCGGGGAGCCACGTACAACGAGTTCCTGCTGCCCGCGATCACATTCTGCCTGAATTGGTCCGGCTCGGACTGGCGCAACCTCACCGGCGTGGCAGTGGGTTTGGGCCCGGGGCTCTACACGGGTATGCGGGTGGGGGTATCGACGGCCAAGGCCCTGGCGCAGGCGCTGGCGGTCCCGATCGTGGGCATCGCCAGCCTCGACCTGCTCGCCTACGAGGTTCGCTACTCGCCGAAGACTATCTGCGCCGTGCTCGACGCCCGACGATCCGAAGTCTTTCACGCCTTCTACCGAACCTCGCCCGGAGGGATCCAGAGGATGACCGACTACAGGGTGGAGAAGCCGGGTCAGCTCGCCGTTGGCATCGGCTCCCGTCTCGAAGAGGTCCTCATGGTCGGCAACGGGGCGCTGCTCTACCGCGACGAGTTCGAAGAGCTCGGCTCGGTCGCCGAGGTAGGAACCATGAGCCATGCTTTCCCCGACGCGCGCTCGCTGGTCGAGCTTGCCATTCCGCGCCTGATCCGAGAGGAGTTCGACTCGCTCTTCGAGCTGAAGCCTATGTACTTGAGGCGCTCCGCCAAACGCATTCAGTGGGACCGGATTCGCCAAGCCAGGAGCGCATCTTGAGCGCCGTGGCTCGCATGCCCCAGGAAGAGACGGGCGACGTCGAGCTGACCCGGATGAGGCGTCGTCACTTGCGCCGCATTCTGGCAATCGAGGGCCGCGTCTACCCGCGCCCGTGGAGTGCCTCGCTGTTTCTCTCCGAGCTGGCGCAGCGTTCCTCGCGCAGTTACCTCGTGGCAAGGATGCACGGGCTGGTGGTGGGTTACGCGGGGATGATGTTCGCGGGGCGCGAGGCGCACGTCACGAACATTGCCGTCGACCCCGACCGGCACGGTCGCAAGGTCGGCACCCGCCTCCTGCTAGCGTTGGTGACCGAGGCCCTCGCCCGCGGCTCCACGCAGATCTCTTTGGAGGTTCGAGTGACGAACTCCGCGGCCCAGGCGATGTACGACAAGTTCGGGTTCGAGGTGGCGGGCGTGCGTAAGGGTTACTACATCGAGACCAACGAAGACGCCTACGTGATGGTGGTCGCAAGTCCGCTCTCCACCGAGTACCGAGAGCGGCTGCAGACAATCAGGACCGAGCTCCGGCCGCCCCGTGAGATCGGCGACGAGCGGGCGACTTGATCGCCGCAATCCGACCTGTGGTGAGCGCCACCGGATGACCGACACGATCGGGACCGCCCCAGCCGTGGCCACTGCCCCTCGTGCTCTCCAGAAGTGGGACGACCGTGTCCTGGTCCTGGGCATCGAAACCTCGTGCGACGAGACTTCCGTGGCCGTGGTCAAGGGGGGCCGCCAGATCCTCTCCAACGTCGTTGCGTCCCAGACCGAGCTCCACCGGGAGTACGGAGGCATCGTTCCCGAGATCGCTGCGCGCGCCCACATCGAGGCGCTCACCCCCGCGATCGCCGAAGCCCTCGTGCTCGCCGACGTGACGTTCTGGGATCTCGATGCAGTCGCCGCGACTGTGGGGCCCGGGCTCGTGGGGTCGCTTCTCATCGGGATCGCCGAGGGCAAGTCCATAGCCGCAGCCCTAGGCCTGCCGTTCATCGGGGTAAACCACCTCGAGGGCCATCTCTACTCCAACCTGCTGGCAGATCCAGCCGCGCGCTGGCCGGCCCTCTGTCTCATCGTCTCCGGCGGGCACACCCTGCTCGTCGACGTCTCAGGCCACGGCCGCTACGAGATCCTCGGCCGGACTCTTGACGACGCCGCGGGGGAGGCGTTCGACAAGGTTGCACGCTTTTTGGGCCTCGACTACCCGGGGGGGCCGGAGATAGATCGCCTGTCGTTGTTGGGCGATCCGGAGGCGGTCCGCTTCCCCCGCCCGATGCTGAATCAGGATGGTCTCGACGTTTCCTACTCGGGGCTCAAGACGGCGGTCATCAACTATGTCAGGGGTCGCGAGAAAGCCGGCGCGGAGATATCGGTTCCCGACGTCGCCGCCTCCTTTCAGCAAGCGGTGGTCGATGTTCAGGTGGCCAAGACGATGACGGCGGCGGAGCGCACGGGGGCAAGTCACGTCTGCATGTGCGGAGGGGTGGCGGCCAACTCGGGCCTGCGCCGAGGCATGGAGGCGGCGTGTAAGAAGCGGGGGCTCGAGCTTACGGTGCCACCCCTCGAGCTGTGCACCGACAACGCGGCGATGATCGCCGCGTGCGGCACCGAGATGCTGAGGGCGGGGGAGCTCTCGGGCCTCGACGCGGCCCCCGATCCCAACCTGCCGCTGCCCCGCTGACCCTCGCCGCGCCTCGCGGCCCCTTGGACCCGGTCGCACGCCGTCCCCCGACGGTGTCAATCGTGCACAGTTGCCAATTAACCACCGAATCAGGTAGTCGACTGGGAACAGTTCCTATTTCCTCCGCCCCCCTCGTGCGACGACGCGGTGGCAAACGTCCACTGTCCGCGTTTGCCCACGGTTTTCTGTGTGCTAATCAGCGATCCGCTGGAGGATCGCGCTTCAAGAGTGTCCTCTGTTCGCTTCTGCCACCTTTCTTGGGGCGAGAAACCCATAAGGTGCGCCGGTGATCCAGACACAATCAGAGCTGAGAGTCGCCCGGCGCCTGCTGTGCGTGGTGTTCTTCTGCCACGGGGCGGTCGCCGGCAGCTGGGCGGCGCGCATCCCCTCGATCAAGGCGGCCCTCGACCTCACCGAGGGCGAGCTCGGGCTGGGTCTCGTCGGCGCCGCCTTCGGAACCATGTGCTCGCTTCCGGTGGCGGGCGCCGCAAGCGCTCGTGCGGGGAACCTGCGGGTGACCCGGATCGGAGCCTTCTTGTTTCCGCTCACGCTCGCTCTACCGGCGCTGGCCGGGACCCTTCCGGCGTTGTTCGGCGCGCTGGCGCTGCTGGGGGCGTCGGGGGCCTTCTTGGACGTCTCCATGAACGCTTACGGGGTCGATGTCGAGCGTCGCTACGAGCGGCCGATTCTGTCGAGCTTCCACGGACTGTGGAGTCTGGGCGCCTTTGCCGGAGCCTCCCTCGCAGGAGTCGCCGCCGCCGCAGGATGGAGCAGCACCGCCCATTTGGGAGCGGGAGCGCTGCTGCTGATGCTTGTGGGCGTGCTCGCCGCCTGGCGCCTTCCCCGGCTCGGCGCCGACGAGCCGGCCGAACCTCCCCCCGCCTTCGCCCGTCCCACCAAGCGCCTCGCCGCACTGGGGGCGATCGCGTTCTGCGCGGTGCTGGGTGAGGGCAGCGCGTTCGACTGGAGTGGGGTCTACCTCAGAGAGTCGTTGGGCTCCTCGGAAGCGCTTGCGACCGCGGGGCTGACCGCTTTCGCCCTGGTGATGGCCGGGGGGAGATTCGTGGGCGACCGCCTTACCGAGCGCTGGGGACGGGTGCGCCTGGTGCGGAACTCCTCGCTGGTTGCAGCCGCAGGCATGGGCGTCGCCGTGGTTTCTCCGGAGGCGACGCTCGCAGTGGTGGGCTTCGCTCTGTTGGGAGGGGGGTTGTCCTGCATCGTGCCGGCGATGTTCGCCAGTGCAGGGCACGGCGAAGGGGGGCCGGGCATCGCCGGCACGATGCAGGACAACCCCCCTCCCAACAGAGCGAAGCCC
>DASRPA010000234.1:0-5626 GCA_035646635.1 Actinomycetota bacterium
GGCTCGGGGAGCGGGGAGGTCAGGGATGGCTTGTAACCGAGCTTTACCACCTCGAAGGAAGTAAATGGGATCGCCTTCAGGGAATCTGCTCCGAGCACACCGTTCCACAACCAGCCACGACCCTCCATCACGGTGTTCTCCACCTTGAGGGACGTCGCTCCGCCCGAAGAGTCGCCCACGATCGCCCCGTAGCGCTGCAGCGCCGTGGCTATGGTGCGGGCCGCTGGGGACAGATTGAGGGAGGCAAGATCGACTGACGGCTTGATGCGCAGCCGAGCTCCCTCCGGGATGGCATTGGAATTCGTCGAATCGCCATCCGAGGCCAGCATGGGCCAGACGTGCGCCGTACTGGGCGTGTTCATTGCAATCTTGAGCGCGTGGTCAATCCTTCCGGCCACGATCTCGTCCCATCGCACAGCGTGCACGCCAGGCGGCACTCCGCGATGGCCTTGATTACGAGGTTCGTTCGATTCAGCCAGTCGCCCCGAAAGCCCATTGGACCCCAGGTAGTAAAAGGCGCCTGCTCCGGCACTCCACGTGTTGTTGGCGGCGTTGTAAGAAGCCGCTTGAAGCTTGTAAACGCCTCCGGCGGCGAGGTCATAGACGGTCATCTGCGCGTCGCTGGTGGCGGCCACGCGCGCAGAGGCCGGAATTCGGACCGACCTGAGCTCGGGAGGAAGCGAGTACCTGGTGGAGACAATGTTGTACACGGGATCGGTCGACTTCGCCCAGTAGATCGGCTCCCCCCATCCACCATCGGCTGAAGTGCCTTGGAGCTGCAGGTGGGGAGTCGTGCTGTCCGTCTTGAGATAGTCGATCATGCCCGCGGAGTTGGGATCCAGCGGGGCGCTCGTCACCGGCGTGTTCCAGTAGCTCTGAACGTCAAAGGACCGGTAAACGGTTGTGCTTTCGGCGCCCGCTGGGGAGCGAGCGTCCTTGAGGGCGGCATGTGCACCCAAACTTGCAACAAGGAGCGTAGAACCTAACAGAAAACGAGTTAATGAGTTCCGCATCTTGCACCTCCGGGAGGGGCTGGCAATGGTTGCTCGTGCGGAGCGAATCTCGCTTTAGCTTCGCCCTCTTAGGCGAAGATCCCGCACACTAAGTTCATTCGGCGAGAACAGACTGACTTTTAGCAACTCAGTTAAGAAATTCCGTTGCACCCCTTCCCGCGGGCTACAACCGTTCCTTCCGAGCAGTTACGCGACCTGCTGCACAGCACCGTTGAAGAAGTGCAGGACTGTTGCCTACTGCGCGACAGATGCCAAAAGGGAAATCCACTCACTCACTCGCTTGCTTGTGTTAGCTAGCTCGTGCTAGCGGTCACTAGGAACTCCGGGATGGCGGCCACTAGAACTCCGGGCACGTGGCCACGGAAATCCAGGCTGATGGCCAGCAGACCTCCCGATGAGAGCTTAGACCAGCGGCATCACCCCCTTGCCGCTAAGTGCCTCGGCAAGACGCTGCGAGTCACCTTCGGTGACGACAACATGACCATGATGAAGCAGCCGGTCCACGGTCGGACCGGCGAGTGCTTTGGGCATGAGGGTGTCGAACCCGGACGGGTGGATGTTGGACGTGACCGCCAGGCTCCGACGCTCATAGGCCGCATCGGCGATCCGGTAGAGGGCTTCGGCCTCGGCCTGGCCGGCCGGCAACATGCCGATGTCATCGACCACGATCAGGTCTGCACGACAAATCCTCTGAACCACCTTGGTCGTGGACGCGTCGACCTTGGAGCGGTTGATCGTCTGCGTCAGGGTCTCGAGCGTGAACCACGACACCTTGAGACCGGCGTCGATGGCGCCATGACCTAACGCTTCTACGAAATGCGATTTGCCGGTGCCCGATGGGCCCGAGATGGACAGCGTCTCTGTGCGACCGATCCACTCGAGTGTCCGTAACGCCCGCTGGGTCACGAGCGGGATCGACGAATCCTCCTCGCGCCATGACTCAAACGTCTTGCCGGACGGCAGCGCGGCGCTCTTCCGGCGCATCTCGCGCGTCGCGATGTCTCGTCCTTTTGCCTCTTCACCAAGGAGCACCCGCAGGACCTCGGCCGGGTCCCACCGCTGCGCCTTGGCGGTGGCGATAACCTCGGGAGCGCCTCGCCTGAGATAAGGGAGACGCAGCCGGCGCGTTAACCGCAGCAGCTCGTCGGGCAGCGCCGGAGGCGTGGGCCCGGTCATCGTCCGAGTCCTTCCCACGCACCGGTGCCGTTAGACAGGTTGGCAGCCGGGTCGGCGATCACTGCGTCATCAAGGCTCGTCTGTTTGTACGCCAGGTGATCAACAATCGAGGCGAGATCACCGGTCGCAAACCGTGCCGATGCGGCCGCCAGTCCCAGGGCGCGGTCAACGACGTCGTCGCCGACAAGCCTTGCCAGCTCGGTAGCTTCGGTCATCTTGGTGCGCACCCGCTGGACCCCGGTGGCCGCGGCCTCTATGAGCCACTGATTGGCGCCATCGCCGAGCGCCAGGAACGCCCGCTCATGCGGGGTCTTGGGGCGCGGACGCGGGTGGAGTGGATCGCTGGTGCGCTCCGGGTAGTGGGCATCCACGATCTGGGGGTTGCCTGGTGTGGTGAGCTTGTGGCGGGCGACCTCCCGGGCGCCGGTAGGTGCCACGTCGACGATGACGAGCTCGTCGCCGGAGACCCTCGCCCACACCTTCTCGCCGATGAGGGTGTGCGGCACCGAATAGCGGGCCGAGCCGAAGCGGATGGTCGAGTCATCCTCGACGGTGCGATCGGCACCGAAGGCGAGCGTGTGCGCGAGAGCGGGAACGGGATGGAGCCGCATGCGTTCCTCGACGATCATGTCGTCCGGCACCCGTCTGGTCTCGCGGTGCTCACGCGCGTTGAATCGCTCCATCGCTTCCTGGCACGCGGCCTCGAGCTCGTCGAACGACTCGTAGGCGTCGCGCAGGTTGGCGGTCGTCGGCACGATGTCGGCCTTGGCGATGCGCACGGTCGCCTCCGACCCGCCCTTGGACTCGGGGTCGGCCGACTGACATGTGTGGATCACGCACCCGTAATGGCGCGACGCTGCGACGATGTCTGGGTGGCGCAGCGCGATCCCCGCGACGCGCTCGGTCGTGACCGTCTTCTCGTTGTCGGTGAGAGCGTAGGTGGGTACGCCCTTGAACGCGCGCAGCGTCTCATCGAGACATGCGATCACCGTGGGAAGGGTCTTGTCCCAGGTCGGGATGACGACGCGAAACCGGCTCCACGCGAGCCACGCGCACCACAGCTGCGTCGTCCGCCCCCAGATCAGCGGGCCCGTGCCCCAGTCCCACTGGAACCACAGACCGGGCTCGACCACCCATGGCCGGTAGACGCGTCGGTGGCCGCGCTCGTAGGCGGCCTTGGCTGAAGCGACCGCTCGCCGGGTGGTGCGCTCGGAGCCCTCATAATCCATCGCCACCAGCTTGTCGTGGCAGACGTCGGCCCTGATATCTCCGTTGGAGTGATCCACCCACTCCTCGATCTTGGCGCGGTAGTGATCTAAGGCACTGTCACGGGTCGCAGCGACGACCGGGTCGCTGCCGCCGTCGCGCACGGCGACGTAACGGGCGACGGTCTTGGGGTCGCAGCCCGCAAGGCGAGCCGCGGCTTCGTTGCTCTGGGTCAGGTCGAACGCTTCCATAATCTCCATGATCTCCTCGTTAACCTTCATCAGGCACCCTCCTGGGTCGGCTGCATAGACACAGCCGAGTCAAGCCCGGGAGGGTGCTCCTACGGGGTCAATCGGGAGATCTGATGGCCGTCAGACCGGAATTCTCGTGGCCACGAGCCCGGAATTCTCATGGCCATGAGCCAGGATTTTCGTGGCCGTCAGACCGGAGAAACTGATGGCCGCCGACAGCTCGCGCACAGTCAGGCTGCAACCACGTAGTGATAGGGACATCTGCGTGGCTACTTCGCTACATTGAGTGACGTGCGAATCGTCCCTTTCAAGTAACGGGGACAACGCGAAGAAAAGACGTTCAGAAGTCAAGCTCCTCCCCAGGATACGCGCATTGGATGATTGAAAGTGGCGCATCACATCCACTAAAGTGACGTGAGCGGATGAGTGAGAAACCAACTCGCCCGGGGAAACACTCTGGTTTTGGGGGTTTAGAGAAAAATGGCTTTACGGCTTTTGCGCGAGCGTTCTGAGCAGAACGCGAATGTAGCCGCGCTCACACTCGCGCCATCTCGGCTCGAAGATCCGAGTCTCTACCAACGATATGGCAAGCGGGCGCTCGATCTGTTTCTCATCGTGATCCTGTCGCCACTTTGGATCCTCGCCTACCTCGCCATCATTGCGTTCGTACTGATTGTGGACGGACGCCCCATTCACTACAGGTCGGCTCGGATTGGTCGTGATGGAGAAGACATTGAGATTCTCAAATTCCGCACGATGAGGATCGATGCCGCCTCGTCCTTGGCTGCTCTGCTCGCAGCCGATCCCGCCCTTGAAGAGGAGTATCAGTCGGCGGTGAAGCTGCGCAACGATCCTCGAGTCACTCGCTCGGGCCGGTGGCTTCGTCGGACCAGCCTGGATGAGCTTCCTCAGCTGCTTAATGTTCTCACGGGTGATATGTCTCTCATCGGACCTCGTCCCGTTCTCACGCAGTGTGAGCTGGATGACTTCTTCGGCGATTACTCGGCCGAAATCATTCGACACCGGCCCGGGATGACTGGGTTATGGCAGGTTTCAGGTCGTTCGCTGCTGTCTTATGAGGAGCGAGTGACCCTTGATCTCGAGTATGCGCGTGCTTGCAGTTTGCAGAACGATTTGGTGCTACTGGCAAGAACCATCCCCAGCGTCGTACACGCTCGCGGCGCCTTCTGATCTCTTTTCTCAGTCTTTCCCTAACTTCTCGTCGCGTTCGTTAACTTATAGTTAGCATATGACAGCGAGGAGTTCTTCAAACGACAGCGCCCAAAGACTCTACGAACTGTCCCTGGATCTTGCGCGAGAGCTCTCTGAGCAGTTCATGGCGCTCGAGCATCGGGACGCGGCGCAACTCGAGGAAGAGTCCAGGCGTAGTGAAGGGGAAACCATACAAACCCTCAGGCAAGCCCGAGATATTTGCGAGAAAGCTCTCGAGGGACCGCTCGCCGGGGACGCTCGCGCCGTGCTCGCTCACCGGCTCTTGCAGCTGGCGCTTGGTCCGTTTGAGTTGACCCAGTAAGTAAGGGGTCCTAGGGAAGCCTTCAGGCGGACGAGACGCGACCGTTACCGGAACGGCCGTTCGACTTTGGCACCAGCTTGTGACGCATAGCGAATGTCGCGGCCTCCAGCCGATCGCGCGCATCGAGCTTCGCGAGGATCTTACCGATGTGGGCTCTGACCGTATGAGGAGAAATTCCGAGCCGGGCCCCGATCTCGCGATTGCTCTCCCCCTCGGTCAGATGGGCCAACACCTCCCACTCACGCGCACTCAGATCCTCTGCCAGCACGCGCGCCCGATCCCCTTCGGGAGAAGAAACGTCGAAGGCGATCTGCGCAACCCGACGGGGAACCATGAAGTGGTCGTCTAGGGCGGCCCGGATGGCGACCATGACGCGCCCGGGGGAAGCGTCGCTGGTTACATAGCCGTGGAAGCCTGCCCGCGCGGCCGCGCCGGTTGCGTGGAGG
>DASRPA010000235.1:0-24536 GCA_035646635.1 Actinomycetota bacterium
GACGGGGGCAGGGGGATGACGACGCGGGGGCGGCCGAGGATCAGCAGCTGGCCGTCTACCCGCGGCTGGAGCGACGGAGGACCGAACGCATCCTTGGAGGAGTTGCCTCCGGCCTAGCCGATCATTTCGGGCTCGACCCCGTTCTCTTTCGCATCGGCTTCGTGGTGCTGGCCGTATTCGGGGGGTCGGGCGTGCTTCTCTACGTCCTCGGCTGGCTCTTACTCCCCGAGGAAGGAGCCGGCGAGTCGGCCGTGGTGGCCGCGACTAGGGACACCGGCGTCCGCAAGCTGGCCGCTCTGGCGCTGTTCGCGGTTGCACTGCTCGTTCTCGCAGGGCCGGTGTGGATGCCGTTTGTTCAGGCCGGTTACCTCGACGCCTCCCTGCTGTGGTCGTTCATGCTCGTAGCGGTCGGTTTTCTGCTGTTGCGGGGCGACCGGCCGCCGCGCTCGACCACCGCGCCGCCGCCCTCGCCCCCCCTGGCGCCGCCCGGCACGGGCCTCGCGAAGCGCACCGCCACGTCCCGGCTGCCGCTGCGCCCTCGCCTGAGGGAGCCACGCGTCCGTCGGAAGCGCTCGCCCCTCTTCTGGATCGTCATGGGGGCCATGCTGCTGGTAGTCGGAGGGGGAGCGCTGCTAGACAACCTCGGGATCGTCGACATGGGGCTAAGGGTCCTGTTGGCAGCGGCGGTCTCGGTGCTCGGCGCCGGCCTGATTGCAGGAGCGTTTTGGGGCCGCGCCCGCTGGCTGATACCGCTCGGGCTACTCCTCATGCCCGGGCTCATCTTCGCCAGCGTGGTCGAGGTCCCGCTGCGCGGTTCGATCGGCGGCCATTACGACTATCCATCGGGCCCCGCCGGGCTCCGCTCGGGCTACCGGGTCCTGGCCGGCGATCTGCATCTGGACATGACGAATTTCGACTTCAACGAGGGCGAAAGCATCACGGTCCCCGTGGACATTGTCGCCGGGCAGCTGCGAGTCTCCGCCCCGCGAGGAGTCGCCGTCGACATCAATGGGCGGATCGGGGCTGGGTACTCGGACTACAAGGGCCACAGGGAGCAAGGTTTCGAGCTGAGACTGAATGACTCACTCGGACGGGACGATCTGACGCGTCGATTGATTCTGAAGGTGGACGCGGCTGTTGGCTCAGTGTCGGTAGACCGCTACCGCCTCGTCAAGGACCTTCGCGCTGCTGCCCGAGCAAGAGAGAAAAGGCAGGAGAAGAAGCAACAGAACAAGAAGAAGAAGCAATCCGAATCCCCCACCCAAGCCGACCAGAAGCAAGGAGCTGGGTGATGGAGCGACACCGGATGGATCCCTGGTCCCTGGCGTTCGGGATCGCCTTCGTCGTTGCGGGCATTGCCTTAGCGGTGATCGATGTCGACTTCTCGCACCTGCGCCCGCAGTTGTGGTGGCCCTTCCCCGTCGTGTTTGTGGGACTGCTCTTGCTGTTGGCTGCGCTCAATCGCACACGCGCCCACGACGACGCCGAGAGCACTCCGTAGGCTCAGCCGGCCCGGCCTACATAGGTGCGGTCTAGCTGGTCCAGCTTTGTCACGCCCAGCAGCGCCATGGCGTTGAGGATCTCGTCGCGGAAGATCTCGAACACCCGCACCACACCTGCTTCACCGGCGACGGCAAGCCCCCACAAGTAGGGTCGTCCAACGAACACCGCCCGGGCCCCCAGAGCCAGGGCCGTGAGAACGTCGACGCCGCGTCGCACTCCCCCGTCGAGGTAAACCTCGGCCCGACCCTCGACGGCCGTGACGACCTCCTCCAAGACGTCGATCGTGGCCGAAGTCCGGTCGAGCTGACGGCCGCCGTGGTTCGAGACCACGATGCCCGCAGCGCCGTACTCGACAGCAGCTCGGGCATCCTCGGCCGTCATCACTCCCTTCACCACCACGGGCAGGCCTGAGACCTCCGCGATCCAGGGCAGGTCGTCCCACGTCAAGCTCGGATCGGTGAATCCTTCCAGGTACTCGAGTGGCGAGCGAGAGCGATCCCGGGCGTAGGCGTCGAAGTTGGCGGGGGCGACATTCTCGCTCGGGGTCATCTCGTGACGAAATTGTGACTCTCGGTAGCCCAAGACGGGGAGGTCGGCCGTGACCACGACCGCCTCATAACCTGCCTCTTTGGACCTGCCCAAGAGGTTCTCCACCAGGCCGCGATCCCGGTTGACGTAGAGCTGAAACCAGCGCAGGCCACCGCCCGCCTCTTCGTGGGCCGCGGCGACATCCTCCAGGGAGAAGTTCGAGGCAGTAGAGAGACACAGGCCCGCGCCGCAGCGCGCCGCCGCTCGGGCGCTGGCGAGCTCGCCGTCGGTATGGACGAACCGCTGCCACCCGGTGGGCGCCAGCCCCACGGGCAACGGCACCCGTCGGCCCAGTAGCTCCACCGAGGGGTCGACATCCGACACGTCGACGAGGACTCGGGGGCGCAGCCGGTAGCGAGAGAAGGCGGTCAGGTTGTCTGCCGCAGTGACCTCGTCCCCGGCCCCGTCGGCAACGTAGGCGTGGACGTCGGCGGAGAGCTTGTCACGCGCCAAGGCCTCGAACTCGTGAACGCCTAACAATTGCTCGAGCTCCACCGGCTGCCCCTGCTTTCGGGCCGAGTGGTGGATAGTGGTTGCTCTGTGACCATTTACCACCACTCGGCGTTCGGTGACCTTCGAGAGCAGGTTAGCGAATGCCGGAGTCGAGGCTCAACGTTACGCGGGCGTACTCACCGGACTCCACCGTGACCTGGACGCGCTTCCCGTAGGTGAGCCCGCCCGCATCCGAGACGACGGGGAGCAGCTCGTAGGAGCCCGGCTCGAGATCGATGCGAAAGCGACCGTCCTCGCCGGAATCCCTACTGGTCACCACCTCGTCCGAGCCAGGTTCGAAGACCTGGACCTCGGCCGCAACCGGCTTGTCGGGGCAGGGGCTGCCGACTTGCTCGACCGGGCATTGGGGGCCGAGGAGCACCCTGCCGGCAACGCCGGAGACCGGCCGTCTGCCTTCCGCCGCTGGAGCGCAAGAAGCGAGCATCAACAAGATCAGGAGGTAGATCGGTTTCCTTCGCATATCGGTTGGACGGGGCCTCTCACTCGCTTTGTTCCAAGCCGGCGGGGGCCGAAGCATCCGCTCGTGCCTCCATCGATCAAGCCGTTTCAGCGCCGTTATGCGGTGATGCAGCGGCTCCATATTTATCTCGACTTCCGGCTTAAGAGCCAGGTTCGAGCGGAGGCGGCGCGCTCGGGCGTAAGCCTCAGTCAGTACTGCGTGGACGCGATTCGCCGACGACTGGCCGAAGACGGCATCGGCTCCCCGACGCCTGATACGGCCACTTCCGCCGCTGCGATCGACAACGCTCGCAGGCGCAACGGCCCGCTTGGAGTGCCAGTCCGCGAGCTGATTGACGAGGGTCGGAGGGCATAGCCTGGCGTCCGCCGTTGTGGTCAGGGGGATCGGCGACTATCTGAAGTGGTAGCCCATAGAGAATCGGGCGGACGATCCCTCCAGCCGGAATCCATTCTCCCGCCTTCAAATGGCTCCTTGCCACATGGGCCGTCAGATTCCGCTTTTTCTGGCACAGAACGTTTCTTGGGGAGGTCCGAACCTCGGCCGACAGGGGGCCGAGTAATAGACTTTGATGGTGACTCGGGCGAAGAAATGAAACCGGGCGGCATACAGACCTTTCTGATCGCCGACATCCGCGGTTACACGCGCTTTACTCAGGCCGAGGGAGACGAAGCCGCAGGCCGCCTCGCCGCCAAGTTCGCCTCCTTGACCCGGGAGAACGTCGAAGCCCACGGCGGGCGGCTGCTCGAGCTCAGGGGTGACGAGGCGCTCGTGATCTTCGATTCCCCCAGGCTTGCGTTGCGGGCGGCGGTCGATCTTCAAGCGCGGTTCCTGAGTGCAACCGAGGCCGAGCCGGAGCTTCCTCTAGGCGTGGGGATCGGCATCGATGCCGGAGAAGCGGTCGCGGTCGAAGAGGGCTATCGCGGCGGCGCACTCAATCTCGCCGCGCGCTTGTGCAGCCTCGCCGGTCCGGGCGAGATCCTCACCAGCGCCGAGGTCACTCATCTGGCACAGCGCATACCGGGGATCTCCTATCAGTCCAAAGGCAAGCAGCAGCTCAAAGGTCTGGCCTCGGGGACCGAGGCGGTGAAGGTCTTCTCGGAGGACGGGGACCCGGCGCTGAGGTTCGCCGCGCTGAGAAGCCAAGCCGTCGAGCAAGGTCGCCGGCGACGACGGCTGGTGGGGTCGGTGGCGGGGGCCGCAGTAGTCGTGGTGGCGCTGGCGTTGTTCTTCATGAGCATGAGGGCTCCGGTCCAGGGCCGCGGGCTCGAGGCCGACAGCGTGGGGCTCATCGACCTCGACACCGGAGAAGTGCTCGCTCGAGTGAAGGTCGGCGACAGGCCCGGAGGAGTCGCCGTCGGCGCCGATTCGGTGTGGGTCGCAAACAGCGGAGACGGAACCGTGTCGAGAATAGATCCCTCGAGCAAGGTGAGGATCGACACGATTCAAGTAGGGGCCGAGCCCTCAGGCATCGCCTTCGGGTACGGGCAGCTGTGGGTCGCGAACGGCCCCGACGCAACCGTGTCGCGCGTAGATCCTGAGACCAGCACCGAGGTGCAGAAGATCGATGTCGACAGTGGCCCCACCGGAATGGCGGCCGGGCTGGGGTCCGTGTGGGTCACCAACAAGCTCGACGACACCGTTTCAAAGATCGACCCCGGCACGGGCAAGATCGAGAAGACCATCGACGTCGGCGACGGACCTAGCGAGATCGCCCTCGGTTTCGGGGCCGTGTGGGTGTCCAATCAGTTCGCCGGCACGGTGTCGAAAATCGATCCCGACACGAACTCCGTAACTGACTCGGTCAACGTCGGCAACGGCCCCCTCGGGATCACTAGCGGAAGCGGAGCCGTGTGGGTGGCCAACAGCCTCGACGACACGGTGTCGCAAATCGATCCCCAAACCCAATCCGAGGCCGACAAAGTCCCCGTGGGCTCAGGCCCCAGCGATGTGACCGCGGGTGAAGGCTCACTGTGGGTGACCAACGAGACGGAAGGCACGCTCTCCAGGATTGATGCCAACTCCAGCGAAGTCGTTGACACGATCGACGTCGGTGCGTCTCCCGCGATGACTGCGGTCACCAGAGAAGGCCTGTGGGTAGCGGTGAAAGATGACGGCGCCAGTCATCGTGGCGGAACCTTGACCATCGTCGGGTATGAACCAGACTCGATCGATCCAGGGGTTGCGTATGAGCCCACGTCTTGGGAGCTGCTTAGTGTTACCAACGATGGCTTGGTCGGGTTCAAGCGGACCGGTGGGGTTGAGGGAGCAACGCTGGTTCCCAATCTGGCGACCGACCTCCCGACTCCAACGGACGGCGGACGGACATACACGTTTCAGCTTCGCCCCGACATCCGCTACTCGACTGGAAAGCGCGTTGCGGCCTCCGACGTCCGTCGCTCGCTAGAGCGAACCCTGCAACTCCGGGTCGGGGCACCCTTCTACGAGGCGATCCGCGGAGCCTCGGCGTGCACTCCAAGACGTTGCGACCTCTCCGAGGGGATCATCGCGGACGATGTCGTCGGGACGGTCACATTCCACCTCCAGTCGCCCGACCCAGACTTCCTCCACAAGCTAACGCTTCCCTTCGCATGGGTCCTCCCCGCCAATACCCCCCAAAGCGAACAAGACGGAGGCGTTCCAGCGACCGGCCCTTACATGATCGCAAACTATGAGCCCGGCCGGCAGCTCGAACTGGTGCGCAATCCGCATTTCCGGGAGTGGTCGCGCGCCGCCCAGCCACAAGGTTACGCGGACGAGATCGTTTACAGATTCGATGTCAAGCCTCGCGAGCATGTGTCACAAGTCATATCAGGCCGGGCCGATGTGACGTATAAGAACATTGCTCCACGGGACGTGGAAGAGATAACGATCCGATATCCGGAGCGGACGGTGGTGACAGTGGGCGCGAACACTTACTTCATGGCGCTGAACACGCGCGTCCCTCCGTTCGACGACCAGCGCGTCCGACGAGCGGTGAACTACGCGGTCGACCGTGAGCGAATCGTCGATCTCAACGGAGGCCCGAATCGAGCCGGCTTGACCTGCCAGGTGCTTCCCCCCAACTTCCCGAGCTACGAGCCCTACTGCCCCTACACCTCTGATCCGGCTGCCGACGGGAAGTGGAGAGGTCCGGACTTGGAGCAAGCTCGACGGCTCATCGCCGCCTCGGGGACCAAGGGCATGAAGATCACCGTATGGCTCCCGGGGTTTCTGCCGCGGCAGCTGGGCGAGTACTTCGTCTCGCTCCTGACCGACCTAGGCTATGTCGCAAACCTGAAGTATCTTGACGACTACGAGCGCTACTTCACTACCGTTGCGGACTCTCGAACCAGGGCTCAGATCGCCTTCAATGGTTGGTTCGCGGACTATCCCGCGCCCTCGACTTTCTTCGAGTCGCTGCTGACGTGCGACGGCTACATACCGCGCGGCGCCGGCAATGGGAACATTGGGGGCTTCTGTGACCCCCGCATCGATTCCTTGATCGCTCGCGCGCTCGAGCTGCAGGTGAGCGACCCCGTGGCCGCAAGCGGCCTGTGGACGAGAATCGATGCCATGATAGTGGACCGCGCGCCGTGGGTGCCGCTCTTCAACCCCCGCCATCTACTGTTCCTGTCGGAGCGGGCGGGGAACTTTCAGTATCAGCAGGCGGGGGTCCTGTTGGAGCAGGTGTGGGTCCGGTGATCTCGGGACCCATCTGACCGAGCCGAATCGCCGGGACGAACTGTATCCAGAGCGAGAACGAAGTGAGTGCGCTACCCTGGCGCAGGCTGCGTTAATGCGATGCTCCAACAAAGGAGAGGCGGATGTCGCCAGAGCTGGTTTCGATCCTCGTCTTGATAGCGATGTTCGTTGCCGCCACCGTGCTACCCGTGAATATGGGCGTGCTCGCCTTCGTGGCCGCCTTCGTGGTCGGAACGGTTTATACCGATCTGGAGAGCGACGAAATCGCCCTGCTGTTCCCAGGCGACCTTTTCGTTCTGCTGGTCGGGTCACTTACCTTTTTGCGATCGCGCAGAGCAACGGCACGATCTCCTGGCTGGTGGGCGCGTCCGTTCGGGCGGTGGGGGGCGGCTTCGCGGTGCTCCCGTGGGTCATTTTCGTGGTCGCCGGCACCCTCACCGCGGTAGGTGCAGTAAGCCCGGCAGCGGTGGCAATCCTGGCTCCCCTTGCTCTCGGAGTAGCAGCACGGTATGGCATCAGTCAGCTGCTGATGGGCCTAATGGTCGTGCACGGAGCGCAGGCTGGTGGCTTCTCCCCGATCAGCATCTACGGCGTCATAGTGAACGGAGTGGTGGCAAGGGCAGATCTCCCGAGCAACGAGATCTCGCTGTTCGCCAGCCTCGTCTTCAACACCCTTGTAGCGGTGGTCGTGTTCGTCGTCTTCGGTGGCTTGCCACTGCTCAAGAAGCGCTCCTCAGAGGAAGCGGGTGAAAACCACGCCCAGGAACACTCATCCGCTCAAAACGAACCCGAAGAGGCGGGTACCCGGAAGGGCCAAGCCGCCGACGGCTCGGACGAGCCAGTGGAACGGCTGAGCTTTCCCCGAGCCCTTACTCTGGTGGGCCTCGTGGTTCTGGCGCTTACCGTCGTGCTGTTCGATCTCGACGTCGGGTTCATGGCGTTATTGGTGGCTCTCGCGCTTACCTTCGTATCGCGCGAAGCGGTCAAAGATGCCATAAATGGGATCAGCTGGTCGGTCGTCCTCCTGGTCGGGGGAGTGCTCACCTACGTGGGCGTCTTGGAGGAGATCGGCACCATCACCTACGTGGGCAACACGGTTGCCGATCTCGGCGCCCCCCTCTTGGTCGCGCTCCTGCTCTGTTATTTGGGCGGCATCGTTTCCGCCTTCGCGTCTTCCACCGCCATCCTGGGCGCCACCATCCCACTCGCCATTCCCTTCCTACGGGAGGGCTCCGTCGGCGCCGTCGCCATGATCGCCGCGCTGTCCGTTTCCTCCACCGTAGTAGACGTCAGTCCGCTCTCCACCAATGGCGCGATTGTTCTAGCCAACGCCGTCGATGTCGACAAGCAACTGTTCTTTCGCAGGCTATTGGCCTACAGCGCAGTCGTCGTCGCGGTCGCCCCGGTTCTGCTGTGGCTCGCCCTAGTAGTCCCCGGTTCGTGATGGCCGAGACGCTGTTTCCCCCGCTGGCGAATCCACCCGCACGCGAGGCGCTTCGTTTCGGCGACATCTCCTTGACCTACGAGGCCCTGCGTAGAGCGGTGTCGAATACTGCGAATCGGGTTCAGGGGCAAGAGCGAGTAGCGGTGTGGGCGTCCCCGAGCATGGAGGCATGCGTCGGCGTACTTGGAGTACTGGCAGCGGGCGCGGCCGCGGTACCGATAAATCCGAGCGTGGGGACGCGAGAGATCGACCACATCTTGGATGATTGCAAGCCGGGCCTTCTAATCGCTGAAGAAGACGCCGACCTGCCGGACCGGCTCGGGCAGCTCGAACGGGTACCGGTGGAGCTCGACGTAAGCAGTCAGACCGAACTTCCACCAGAACCAGCGCCGGAGGCACCGGCGTTGATCATCTATACGTCCGGGACCACGGGTCCACCGAAAGGTGTCGTCTTGCCTCGCCGCGCGATCCAATCGAACCTGGATGCGCTGGCTGAGGCCTGGGAGTGGACATCAGACGACGTGCTCGTGCACGGCCTGCCCCTGTTTCACGTACACGGTCTCGTCCTCGGAGTTCTCGGACCAGTGCGGCTGGGTGGGCGCCTTCATCACATCGGACGCTTCTCGCCCGAGGCCGTCTGTGGTTCTCTGGCAGGGGAGGCAACGATGCTGTTCGCCGTGCCAACGATGTATCACCGCTTGGCCGATGCCGTGGAGCGCGACGAGACGCTTGCCGATGCGCTCCGTCAGGCCCGCGTTCTGGTGTCCGGCTCGGCTCCGCTGCCGGCACGCGACTTCACGCGCATCGAGCGCGCGACCGGGCAGAAAGTCGTTGAACGCTACGGACTTACGGAAACGCTCATGAACTGCGCGACTCAGGTTTCGGGCGATCGCCGGCCAGGTTATGTCGGGCCACCGCTGCCGGGAGTCGAGGTTCGCCTGGTGGATGACGAGAGGCAGACCATTGACGCCAGCGATGACGAGACCTTCGGAGAGATTGCCGTCCGCGGCCCCAACCTGTTCACGGAGTACCTGAACCGTCCGGAGGATACGGCGGCGGCGGTCGAGGACGGCTGGTTCTTCACCGGGGACCTGGCCACGCGCACCTCGGACGGATACATACGCATCATGGGGCGCCGCTCGACAGACCTCATAAAGACGGGTGGATACAAGGTGGGTGCGGGCGAGATAGAAGCGGCTCTCCTGGAGCATGAGTCGGTGTCCCAGGCAGCCGTCGTAGGAAAGCCGGACGATGACCTAGGGGAACGCATTGTGGCTTTCGTCGTTCTCTACGAGGGCACACAGTCATCGCCGGAAGAGCTGGAGGATCACGTCGCCTCCTTGCTTGCACCGCACAAGCGCCCCCGTACAGTGCACTTTCTCGACGACCTGCCGCACAACGAGATGGGTAAGGTGCGAAAGTCGGAGCTTTGAGCTCGGGGCTTCTGGCAGGCGTTGTCGACGGCGGCACGTTCCGTCCGTGGGACGAAGATGTAGTGACCAGCGATCCACTCCGGTTCTCTGACTCCCGGCCCTATCTCGAGCGGCTGGCCGAAGCCCGGCAGAAGACTCTGCACACAGAATCGATCACCACGGGCCGGGGAACCCTTGGTGGGCATCCGCTCGCGTTCATAGCGAGCCGGTATCCCTTCTTGGGAGGAAGTGTCGGCGTGGCCAGCGGTGAGAGGG
This sequence comes from Actinomycetota bacterium, assembly GCA_035646635.1. Classification (GTDB taxonomy): domain Bacteria; phylum Actinomycetota; class CADDZG01; order CADDZG01; family WHSQ01; genus JACDAL01. Next base: position 9,878 of record DASRPA010000235.1, read on the forward strand.
TGGCCCGAGCGTTCGAGCGCGCTCTTGAGGCCCGCCTTCCGATGCTGGCCTTGACCGCGTCCGGTGGCACCCGCATGCAGGAAGGCTCTTTGGCGTTCGTACAAATGATAAAGACAGCTCAAGCGGTGCGTGAGTTCAAGTCGGCGGGTTTGCTATACGTCGTTTATCTCACCGGCCCCACCTTCGGCGGCGTTCTAGCGTCCTGGGGCTCTCTCGGCCACTTCAACTTCGGCATGCCCGAGGCCGTTGTGGGATTTTCCGGACCCCGTGCGGTGGAGCTCACAGGCGGGCAAAAGTTCTCCCCAGGCGTGCAGACAACCGACAACCTAACGGCGCACGGGCTCCTCGACGGCCTCTTAGCGCCAGACGAGTTAAGAGGGCGCATGGCCGCCCTGCTCACGGCGCTCGAACCTCCTCCCCAGGCCGGTCCGTCACAGCCGGCGGAACCGGAACCTTCATCCGGCGATGCATGGCAGTCGATCCAGAGCTCTCGCAAGTCCTCCAGGCCGGGGGCGAACGATCTCCTCGCCGCCTGCGCCGATGAGCTAACCCATATTCGGGGGGACGGATGTGGTGGAGGCGACGACCCCGCCTGCATCGCGGCCCTCGCCCAACTTGCCGGCAGGCCCTGCATCGTTATCGCACAGGATCGCTCGGTTAGACCCGGGGGGGCCAGGCTCGGCCCCAGCGGCTATCGCAAAGCTCAAAGAGCGATGCGCATCGCCGCCGAGCTCCGCCTTCCACTGGTGACGATCGTGGATACGCCGGGCGTGGAACTGAGCCCGGCAGCCGAAGAGGGAGGACTCTCGGCCGAGATCGCTCGCTGTCTGTACCTAATGACCGGACATCCCACACCGACGCTGTCGGTCCTGCTGGGTGAGGGGGCGGGTGGCGGCGCGCTGGCGCTGTTTCCCGCCGACCGTGTCATCTGCGCCGAGCACGCGTGGCTGCTACCGATTGCCCCCGAGGGTGCGTCGGCGATCGTCTATCGATCGGTCGTCAAGGCGGGGGAGCTGGCCGCCGCCCAGGGCGGGGCCTCCTGGGATCTAAAACGCTTCGGCTTGGTCGACAAGATCGTGACCGAGCGGGAGGGGTGGCTTCAACGGTTGGCGGGGGTCATATCAGGAGAACTCGAAGCCTTGCTCGACGAGCCGGTCAACCAGAGGCTGGCGAGGAGGAGACGGCGTTTTCGGGCCCTGGGCAACTGGCGAGCGGAAACGGACTGAAGAACCATCCCGTGTCCCCCGGTATAGGCGCGGGTGGGTCCAAAGGGAACTGTTCCCGATTGACTACCCAATTCGGTGGTCAATTGGGAACTGTGCACGATTAACACCGTCGAGTGGGCGGCGCGGACGCCGAGAACAGCGCTCAGCTTACGTAGTCGAGCCAGTCCTTGTACTTCTCGTCCTGACCCTTGACGATCTCGAAGTACTTCTGCTGCAGCGTGAGCGTGATCGGTCCCGGCTCCCCTATGACGCGGGAATCGATCTCTCGCACCGGCGTCACCTCCGCCGCAGTTCCCGAGCAGAAGATCTCCTCGGCCACATACAGGTCCGCTCTCGTCATGAGCCTCTCGAACACCGGCATACCGAGATCGGCTGCGATCGCCATGACCGAGGCCCGCGTCACGCCCGGCAAGGGGCCGGCGGCAAGCGGCGGCGTCAAGAGCTCGCCGTCCTTGACCACGAACAGGTTCTCGCCCGTGGCTTCGGAGACGTATCCGTGTGGGTTCAGCATGATCGCCTCGTCGTAACCCGAGCGCACCGCCTCGAGCTTGGCCATCGACGAGTTGATGTAAGCGCCCGTAACCTTGGCCTGAGGCGGGATGATGTTGGGGTCGTGGCGGCGCCATGACGAGACCGTCATGCGCACACCGTGCTTGAGGGCATCGTCGCCGAGATAGGAGCCCCATCCCCACACGGCGATGCTGACATCGACGGGGTTCAGCTCGGGGTTGAGCCCCATCTCGCCGTAGCCCCGGTAGGCAATCGGTCGCACGTAGCAGGAGCGCAAACCGTTGACCTTGATGAGCTCGAAGGTTGCATCCATCAGCTCGTCGACCGAGTAAGGAATCTCCATCATGAAGATCTTGGCGGAGCGTTCCATTCGTTGCAGGTGCTCGCGGAGTCGGAAGACGGCCGGGCCGCGCGGAGTCTCGTAACAGCGAATGCCTTCGAATACCCCTGATCCGTAGTGGAGCGCGTGCGTCAGCACGTGCACGGTGGCGTTCTCCCACGCCACCATCTCGCCGTTCATCCACACCTTATCGACCGAGGCTACGGGCATCTCTTCTCTCCTGCCTCGACAATCGTCCAAACCACCTACTTGAGATCGGCTGGGCCGAGCACGATCAGCCGGGCGTCTCTCATCCTCGCCTGAGCAACTATCTCATCCAGGACGCCATCGGGTATGGGCGAGTCCACCGACATCGTCATCAGAGCCTCGCCGCCCTCCGAGAGCCGTGCCACCTGCATGCTGGCGATGTTCACCTGGGCCCGACCCATCAGCCCTCCGACTATGCCGACGATGCCGGGACGGTCCTCGTACCGGAACATCACCATGATCGGAGAGAACGCAGTATCGAGCTCGTATCCGTAGGCCTTGACGAGACGCTCGTCGTTGCGCTTGCCGACCAGCACTCCGGCAACCGAGACCACCTCCGTCTTGCAGGCGGCGTGGACCTCGATGAGATTGACGTAGTCGTGCGATTCGGACGAGCGTTGCTCCTCCACCGACACCCCCCGGTCGCGCGCGATCAGAGGGGCGTTGACGAAAGTCACCGGCTCGTGGACCACTGCGGAGAAGGCCCCCTTCAGCCCAGAGAGCGTCACAGCGCGTGTGTCGTGCTCTGCGATGCGGCCGTAGTACTCGAAGCGCAGACAATCGACTCCGGAACCCGCCAACGCAACGGCAACTCGGCCCAGGCGCGCGGCCAGCCCGAGATAGGGCCGCACAGCTTCGGGGATGTCGGGCCCTACCTCGAGGTTTACCGCGTAGGGGGCGAACTCCCCGCACAGCGCCAGCAGGACCTGCTCGGCGATGGCGGTCCCCGCCTTGTCCTGCGCTTCCTGCGTCGCCGCGCCGAGGTGGGGGGTCACGACGACGTCCGGGAGATCGAAGAGGCGGTGGTCGGTGACCGGCTCGTCCTCGAAGACGTCGATTGCAGCACCCGAGACCTGACCTTGCTCGATCGCATCGGCAAGTGCGTTCTCGTCGATGAGCCCCCCGCGTGCCGTGTTGACGATACGCAGGCCGGGCTTGGCTCGGGCCAGCTCCTTGGCCGAGATGATGCCGGTCGTCTCCTTCGTGCGCGGAAGGTGGATCGTGAGGAAGTCCGCGTGCTCCACGACCTCCTGAACGGAGGTGAGCATCTCGACGCCTATCTGGGCGGCGCGCGTCTGCGAGATGTAGGGGTCGTAGGCGACGAGGCGCATGCCGAAGGCGGCGGCGCGTTGCGCCACCAGAGTCCCAACCCGTCCCAGACCCACGATCCCGAGCGTCTTGGCGTGGAGCTCGACCCCTTGATAGCGCTCCCGCGCCCACGAGCCCTTGATCAGAGAGGCGTGAGCCTGCGGGATGTTGCGGGCCTGGGCCAGCATCAGCGCGAGGGTGTGCTCGGCCGCCGACAGAATGTTTGATTGGGGGGCGTTCACCACCACGATTCCCCGGCGGGTGCAGGCGTCCACGTCGACGTTGTCGAGACCGATCCCTGCCCTTCCCACGACCTTGAGATTGGGAGCATGCTCCAGGAGCTCCTGATCGACCTGCGTGGCGGAGCGAATGATGAGGGCGTCATACGAGGAAATGACCTCCGCCAGCTCCTCGGCGCCGAGACCGAACTTCTCATCGGCCTCGACCTGCTCTCGAAGACGCGTGACCCCGGCGGCGGCTAGCGGCTCTGTCACCAGCACTCTCATCGGCTCACACTCATTCATGCATGGTACCGACCACGAAATCGACGCAGCGCGTCAGCCGCTCCACGTCTGAGGGGTCGACCGCCGGGTACATGCCGATCCGAAGCTGATTGCGCCCGAGCTTGCGGTAGGGCTCGGTATCGACGATGCCGTTACGGCGCAGGACACGAGCCACTCCGGGGGCGTCGACCGAGTCGTCGAAGTCGATCGTGCCGACCACGGGGCTGCGGGCGGACTCCCGGGCCACAAAGGGGGTGGCGTAGGGCGAGCGCTCCGCCCACGAGTAGAGGTTTGAGGACGACTCCAGACAGCGCGCCGCGGCCCAGGCGAGTCCGCCCGCCCCCAGCATCCACTCGGTCTGGTTCAGCATCAGGATCAACGTCGCAAGGGCCGGGGTGTTGTAGGTCTGGTCCTTGCGTGACTTGTCGAGGGCGACCCCCAAGTCAAGCGACGGCGGCACGTTCGACCCGTGGGACGAAGACGTTGTTACCACCGATCCACTTCGGTTCTCGGACTCCCGGCCCTATCTCGAGAGGCTTGCCGCAGCACGGCAGAAGACTCAGCGAACTGAATCGATCACCACGGGGCGGGGAACGCTTGCCGGCCATCCGCTCGCGTTCATAGCGGGTCACTATCCCTTCTTGGGAGGAAGTGTCGGAGTCGCGGGCGGTGAGCGCGTGGCCCGAGCGTTCGAGCGGGCGCTCGAGGCCCGCCTTCCGGTGCTGGCCGTGACCGCGTCCGGTGGCACCCGCATGCAGGAGGGCTCTCTGGCGTTCGTACAAATGATAAAGACGGCTCAGGCGGTGCGTGAATTCAAGTCTGCGGGTTTGCTGTACGTCGTCTATCTCACCGGCCCGACCTTCGGCGGCGTTCTGGCATCCTGGGGCTCTCTCGGCCACTTCAACTTCGGCATGCCCGAGGCCGTGGTGGGATTTTCCGGACCTCGTACGATGGAGCTCACAGGCGCGGATAGGTTCCCACCAGGCGTGCAAACAACCGATAACCTGATGACGCATGGGCTCCTCGACGACGTCCTCGCGCCCGACGAGATGAGAACGTGCATGGCGGCCCTGCTCTCGACGCTCGAACCTCGTCCCCCGGACGTTTTGTCACAGCCGCCGGACCCGCAGCCGTCATCCGGCGATGCATGGCAATCGATCCAGAGCTCTCGCAAGTCGTCTCGGCCGGGGGCAAGCGATCTTCTCGCCCTCTGCGCCGATGAGCTAACCCATATTCGGGGTGATGGATGTGGTGGAAGCGACGATCCGGCTTGCATCGCGGGGCTCGTGCGACTTGCCGGCAGGCCCTGCATCGTTATCGCGCAGGATCGCTCGGCCACTCCCAAGGGGGCCAGACTCGGACCCGGCGGCTATCGCAAGGCTCAGAGGGCGATGTGTATCGCAGCCGAGCTCGGCCTTCCAGTCGTGACGATCGTGGATACGCCGGGCGTGGAACTGACTCCGGCGGCCGAAGAGGGCGGACTGTCGGCCGAGATCGCTCGCTGTTTGTACCAGATGACCGGGCAACCCACGCCGACCCTGTCGGTCCTGCTGGGTGAGGGGGCCGGTGGCGGGGCGCTGGCGCTGTTTCCCGCCGACCGTGTCATCTGCGCCGAGCACGCGTGGCTGTTACCGATTGCCCCCGAGGGTGCGTCGGCGATCGTCTATCGATCCGCTGACAAGGCGGGGGAGCTGGCCGTCGCTCAGGGCGGGGCCTCGTGGGATCTAAGACGCTTCGGTTTGGTCGACAGGATTGTGAGCGAGCAGGCAGGTTGGCTCCAAACCTTGGCGGGCGCAGTAGCACGAGAACTCGAGGCCTTGGTCGACGAGCCGGCCGAACAGAGGCTCGCCCGGAGAAGACGGCGTTTCCGGGCGATGGGCAACTTCGAGCCATAGCCGTGAGCACCTACCCGGCGGTGGCAGATGTCCGCGTCCGCTTTTACCCAGTTTCCGTGGGCAGACGTCCACGGTCCGCTTTACATGATGTGTCCGTGGTGCACGAAACGGAAAGCCGGATCATCCTTGGAGCAGCAGTGGTGGACGACGTCCTCGGGCTGCTTGTCCTCGGGCTGATAACTGGACTGACCCGAGGGAATGCTTCGGCACTCGGGCTCGCAGCTCTGGCGGTGGGAGCGATCGGTTTCGTCGTGGTCGTCGCCGCCTTCGGGACCCGCATCGTGAGCGCGTTGGCTCCTCACATCGACAAGGCGCAGATAGAACAAGGTGAACTGGCCGCGGCGTTGTCGATCTGCCTGGGGCTGTCGGTCGTCGCGGGGGCGATCGGTCTCGCCGCCATCGTGGGAGCCTTCCTCGCCGGTATGGCGTTCTCGGAAACGCGCCGGAGGTGGGAGCTCCATGTACAGTTCGACCCGGTCTACCACCTGCTGGTGCCGTTCTTCTTCGTGGTCACCGGAGCAAGGGTCGATCCGGGCGTGTTGGTGGATGCTTCCACCGCAGGGCTCGTCGCGGCGGTTACCGCGCTCGCGATCATCGGCAAGCTCGTCGGGTGCGGAGGTGCCTCGTGGGGCCTGGGAGCGCGGTCGATGTGGATAATCGGCGTAGGCATGGTCCCGAGAGGAGAGGTGGGCCTGATCGTGGCCTCCGTGGGACTCAACGCAGGGATAATCGGCCGTGATCTCTACGGGGTCGTGGTCGCCATGAGCATCCTCACGACGTTGGTGACCCCCCCGGTACTCAAGCTGCTGGTATCGCGGCGGCCCCCGGCCGACGCGCCGGCGGGAGAGGCGGCTTCATGATGCAACGAGGCCTGCATCAAGAGTTTCGGCCGCCTCGACGCGGCGTGGCCAATGCAGGATTTCAGCACGTGGCTCCCAGCGACGAGTTCCCCGAGGACAGTGGGACGCGCTCGTGTAGCTTCTGCTGACCAGCCCGTTCCTGCTCGCCGAGTACTCAAGGCCGCACCTGCGCGCCAGCGACCGGCCGCTTCATCGCCATTGGCCTCCTCTCATGCGCTGATTGCGTTGCTGTTCAAGGCCGGCTACGTGTCCGCACAGCATGGCGTCCTCGGACTTGTGAAGGCGCTGGCACTGGAAGGCGCCGAGCACGGCATCGCTTCGTGGCGATTTGCCCCGGCTTTGTTCGCAAGCAGCTGGTCGAGCGCCAAATTCGAGTCGCAGGCCAAGGCGCAGGGCCTCCCCGAGGAGCGCGTCTTGAACGACGTCATCCCGGCCCCTCATGCCATCAAGCGACTCATCGAGCCCGAGGAGGTCGCCGCTGCCGAGGCCATGCTGCTCGGTCCCCCGGGGGAGCTGTTCACCGGCACGACTTTCACTATGGATCCGGCTGGGCGGCGCGCTGAACCGGCGTGGTCCGGCCGATCGATCCTTATCAGAAGGCGACCAGCGGCCCTCCGAAGAACGTGTCGAAGACGAAGTTGATGAAGAAGAAGCTGCACAGCAAGGCAAAGATCACGAGCACGGCGTTCGTGTATGCGGGTGGACGGGCGGCCGGAGGCAGCTTGCCGTTCAAGTACATCAACACGAACGGGAAGATCATCCCTCCGAGGTTTGACATGTTCGCCGAGATGAGGATCAACGTCCCCGGAACGGCCTGGAAGATGATGACCGAGATGACGACGGCCAAAAAGATCATGTAAGGAAAGTAGAAAAGCCGGGGATCGCCGTGGATGCGCTCCCGCAACTTTGGGCTCATCGCGGTTGCGGCATCAACGAAGTTGCGAACCAGCGCCTCGAAGATGCCCAGCTGCGTGCTGAACAGAATCAGAACTCCGATCAGCAGCGCGATGGCGAACATCCCGCTGCCGTACAAGTCCCTCAAAGCTTCGGCAGCATAGGTGGGGATGGTCTCCTCGGTCGGCTTGACGCCGGTCTCGTCGGCGAGATGCGAGACGAGGAGCGTGGGAAGGAGGATGCCGAACAGAGCCCCGACGAAGAACACGCCCCACATGTCGATGCTCAAGAAGCGCTTCCACCTCAGCCACAGGGCCGAGTTCTTGTCGTCGTTTCGGAATGTCACGCCAACCGAGCGAACCTCTTGGGACTCGCCGCGCAAACCGGCGATGAAGCCGACCCGGTGTCCCATCCCGTAACCCTTGTCCCGATAGTGGCCCATCATGTACCAGTTAAGCCCGGTCGACATCGCCGCAAACCCGAAGAGACCGCCGAGGATGGTGGCGTCGGTGCCTTCCGGAGGCAGCGCCGGCGTGATCAAGCCCGCAATCCCCTCGATCCACTTGCTGGCCGGCACGATTAGGAGGTCGATGACGAGCAGACTGATCAGGACTGTGCTAACAATCACCCAGTTGGCGATCTCCAGCGAACGCGAGATCTTGCGCGCCGACATGGTCAAGACGACGATGATAACGATGAGAGCGATGGCCATAAGGCGTGCCCCGGTCGAGGTGGGGTCTGCGGTCTCGCCGGTAAAGAGAGCGTTGAGGCCCTGGCCGGCCGCCGCAGCCCAGCCGCCGAGGATGAAGGCGGCGTAGAAGAGCAGCAGCGAGATCGGGATCCAGAACGCGGCGCCGGGAGGAACGCGCCCAAACCCGACCACGGGGACCTCGCCGGTGGCAGTGACGAAGCGCGCTATCTCGCGGTTGTAGAAGGTCTGGAACAGGATCGAGACCAACACGACGATGCCGAGGCCCTTGAACCCCCCGGCGCCGATGGCGAGGGGTCCGAGCAACCACTCGCCGGATCCGATCGAGACCCCCAGAGCGATGAGGCTCGGACCGACCGCGTACTTGATCGTTTCCTTGAACCCGATGTTGCGGACACCGAAGACCTCCTCGGGCTCCGGAAGGTCCGATAGATCCAGGGGTGGCCTGCTGACCCCCAGCGGATAGGCTCCCTTCTCAACCTGCGGACTCGCCTCTGTGTCCCCCATCTCCCCCTCCTCGTCAGTGAGCCGGAATCGACCCCTCTCAACTGCAACTGCAGGAAGTCCCCCAAGGACCTCTTGTGAAAAGTGTATGCACTCTCTCCACAAATTACAATCTCGATAACATCAGGAACCTCATCACCCACGACGCCCACACCGCAAACAAGGTGTCCAGCACCCCTTTCGTCCCCGTTATCGCCTCAGTCGAGGTGTTCGCAGGCGGGATCGTGAGGAACTCCACAACAGTCTCCGTCAGCGCCACTGCCTCGAACAACTCGCGCGACTCTTCGGAGCCGGCCCTCGCTATAGAAGAACTCGTCGCCCACCTTCTTGCGGACCTCGTCGAGTCCTCGTGGCAGAGCCGGCGCACGAGAGGGTCGGTGGTCACCAGGTCGCCTTCGGCGAGATGCACGCCATGATGAATCCATGGTCCAGTGTGCCTATCGCTCGCCGCTCGAGCCTCGGCTGCAGGTGGCACTCAGAGGAAGTCCAACCAGTCCTTGTACTTCTCGTCCTGACCCTTGACGATCTCGAAGTACTTCTGCTGCAGCGTGAGCGTGATCGGTCCCGGCTCGCCTATGACGCGCGAATCGATCTCTCGCACCGGTGTCACCTCCGCCGCGGTTCCCGAGCAGAAGATCTCCTCGGCGACATATAGATCCGCTCTCGTCATGAGCCTCTCGAACACAGGCATCCCGAGGTCCGCTGCGATCGCCATGACCGAGGCCCGTGTCACGCCCGGCAGAGGGCCTGCGGCGAGCGGCGGCGTCAAGAGCTCGCCATCCTTGACCACGAACAGGTTCTCGCCTGTGGCCTCGGACACGTATCCGTGTGGGTTCAGCATGATCGCCTCGTCGTAACCCGAACGCACCGCCTCGAGCTTGGCCATCGACGAGTTGATGTAGGCCCCAGTCACCTTGGCCTGAGGCGGGATGATGTTGGGGTCGTGGCGGCGCCACGACGAGACAGTCATGCGCACCCCGTGCTTGAGAGCATCGTCGCCTAGATAGGCCCCCCACCCCCACACCGCGATGCTGACATCGACGGGGTTCAGCTCGGGGTTGAGACCCATCTCGCCGTAGCCTCGGTAAGCAATCGGTCGCACGTAACAGGAGCGCAGGCCGTTGACCTTGATGAGCTCGAAGGTTGCGTCCATCAGCTCGTCGACCGAGTAGGGGATCTCCATCATAAAGATCTTGGCCGAGCGCTCCATGCGCTGGAGGTGCTCGCGCAGACGGAACACGGCGGGACCCCGCGGAGTCTCGTAGCAACGAATGCCTTCGAACACTCCCGATCCGTAGTGAAGGGCGTGCGTCAGGACGTGCACCGTGGCGTTCTCCCACGCCACCATTTCGCCATTCATCCACACCTTGTCGACCGGGGCTATGGGCATCTCTTCTCTCCTGCCTCGACGATCATCCAAACCACCTACTTGAGATCGGCCGGACCGAGCACGATCAGCCGGGCGTCTCGCATTCTCGCTTGAGCAACTATCTCATCCAGGACGCCATCGGGTATGGGCGAGTCCACCGACATCGTCATCAGCGCCTCGCCACCCTCCGAGAACCGCGCCACCTGCATGCTTGCGATGTTCACCTGGGCCCGCCCCATCAGCCCCCCGACGATGCCGACGATGCCGGGGCGGTCCTCGTAACGGAACATCACCATGATCGGCGAGAACGCGGTATCGAGCTCGTACCCGTAGGCGCGCACGAGGCGCTCATCGTTGCGATTGCCGACCAGCACGCCGGCAACCGAGACCACCTCGGTCTTGCAAGAGGCGTGGACTTCGATCAGATTGACGTAGTCGTGCGATTCTGACGAGCGCGCCTCCTCGACCGAGACCCCCCGGTCGCGGGCGATCAGAGGCGCGTTGACGAACGTCACCGGCTCGTGGACCACCGCCGTGAACGCCCCCCTGAGCCCCGACAGCGTCAGAGCGCGGGTGTCGTGCTCGGCGATGCGGCCGTAGTACTCGAAGCGCAGACAGTCCACTCCGGAGCCCGCCAGCGCAACCGCAACCCGGCCCAGGCGGGCAGCCAGCCCGAGATAGGCCCGCACCGCTTCGGGGATGTCGGGGCCGACCTCGAGGTTCACCGCGTAGGGGGCGAACTCGCCGCGCAGAGCAAGGAGAACCTGCTCGGCGATGGCCGTCCCCGCCTTGTCCTGGGCTTCCTGCGTCGAGGCTCCGAGGTGGGGGGTAACGACGACCTCCGGAAGGTCGAAGAGGCGGTGGTCGGTGACCGGCTCGCCCTCGAAGACGTCGATTGCGGCGCCTGAGACCTGGCCTTGCTCGATTGCGGCAACAAGGGCGTCCTCATCGACGAGCCCCCCGCGCGCAGTGTTGACGATGCGCAGGCCGGGCTTGGCCCGGGCCAGCTCCTTGGCCGAGATGATGCCGATCGTCTCCTCGGTGCGCGGGAGGTGGATCGTGAGGAAGTCCGCACGCTCCACCACCTCAACGACCGAGCTCAGCATCTCCACGCCCATCTGAGCGGCGCGCGTCTGCGAGATGTAGGGGTCATAGGCGATGAGGCGCATGCCGAAGGCGGCGGCGCGCTGCGCAACCAGAGTCCCTACCCGCCCCAGCCCCACGATCCCGAGCGTCTTGGCGTGGAGCTCGACCCCCTGATAGCGCTCGCGCGCCCACGAGCCCTTGATCAGAGAAGCGTGGGCCTGCGGGACGTTGCGGGCCTGGGCCAGCATCAGGGCAAGGGTGTGCTCGGCGGCCGAAAGGACGTTCGACTGGGGGGCGTTCACCACCACGATGCCCCGGCGGGTGCAGGCGTCCACATCGACGTTGTCGAGGCCGATCCCTGCCCGCCCCACCACCTTGAGGTTGGGGGCATGCTCCAAGAGCTCCTGATCGACCTGTGTGGCCGAGCGGATTATGAGGGCGTCGTAGGAGGAGATGACCTCTGCCAGCTCCTCGGGGCCGAGCCCGAACTTCTCGTCGGCCTCGACCTGCTCTCTCAGACGCGTGAGCCCGGCGGCGGCGAGGGGCTCGGTCACCAGCACTCTCATCGGTCCACTCTCATTCATGCATGGTACCGACCACGAAATCGACGCAGCGCGTCAGTCGCTCCACATCGGAGGGCTCGACCGCCGGATACATGCCGATTCGCAGCTGATTGCGGCCGAGCTTCCGGTAGGGCTCGGTGTCGACGATGCCGTTGCGGCGCAGGATGCGAGCCACGGCGGCGGCGTCGACCGAGTCTTCGAAGTCGACCGTGCCGACCACGGGGCTGCGGGCGGACTCCTGTACGACGAAGGGCCTGGCATAAAGCGAGCGCTCGGCCCACGAGTAGAGGCAGGAGGACGATTCCAGGCAGCGCCCCGCAGCCCACGCGAGCCCGCCCGCTGCCAACATCCACTCGATCTGGTTCAGCATCAGGAGCAAGGTCGCCAGCGCCGGGGTGTTGTAGGTCTGGTTCTTGCGCGAGTTGACTAGCGAAAGCCCCAGATCGAGCGAGGGCGGCACGTAACGCCCGGTCGTGACCGAAGCGATCCGCTCCACTGCTGCCTCCGAGCACAGCGCCACCCACAGGCCTCCGTCCGAGGCGAAGCACTTCTGCGGGCTGAAGTAATAGACGTCGAACTCGAGCGGGTCGACCAGCATTCCGCCCGCCGCGGAGGTCGCGTCCACGACCACGAGGCCCTTGCGATCGACCCTGTGCACCGGGAGGCACACCCCGGTCGAGGTCTCGTTGTGGATCAGGGCGTAGACGTCGACTTCGGAGGAGGAATGGGGGCCGGCCGCGGTGCCGAACGGGGCCTCGATCAGCTCGGGGGCCGCAAGGTGGGGGGCCGCGGCAATGGTCTCGGCAAAGCGGGCCGAGAACTCGCCGATGACCACATGCTGACTCTTGTGCTCGATGAAGGAGTACGCCAGCGCGTCCCACAGCAGGGTGGCCCCGCCGAGGCCGAGGACGACCTCGTACCCCGGCGGCAGTCCGAACAGCTCGGCCAGGCCCTCCTTGAGGCGCGCCACCAGGGTGCGCACCGGGGCCTGGCGATGGCTCGTGCCCATCAAGCTCGACCGTTCCTGCGCCAGCTCGTGCAGCGCTTCGGGGCGGACCTTAGACGGCCCCGACCCGAAGCGCCCGTCGTGAGGCAGCAGGTCCTCTGGAATCGTGATGTTCTCGTCCATAGCTCTCTTGTAATCGGTTGCTCGTCGTGGTTGGGCCCTATCATGCGGCCCATGCCCTCTCGCCGAGTCCTCGCCATCACCGAGTCACCGACCCTCGCCATCGAAGCAGCGGCCAAGGCGCTCAAGGCGAAGGGGGAAAACGTCGTGTCCTTCGGTGCCGGAGAGCCCGACTTTGCCACGCCAGCACACATCGTGGGCGCCGCCATCGAGGCCTGCCGTCACGTCCCCTACCACCACTACTCCCCGGGGCCGGGCCTTCCGGAGCTGCGCGCCGCCATCGCCGAGAAGACGCGGCGCGACTCGGGCCTCGAGGTATCCGCCTCCCAGGTGCTGGTGACGAACGGGGGCAAGCACGCCCTCTTCAATGCTTTCACGAGCCTGATCGACGACGGCGACGAGGTCCTGCTTCCGGCCCCCTATTGGGTCAGTTACCCGGAGATGATCTCGCTGTGCGGGGGCAGGACGGTGGCGCTATCGACCACCGCAGAGACGGGCTTCAAAGTGACCGTCGAGCAGCTCGAGGCCGCACGCACCGAGGCAACCAAGGCCCTCGTGTTCGTGTCGCCGTCGAACCCCACCGGGGCCGTCTACAGCCCGGAGGAGGTCGCCGCAATCGGGCGCTGGGCAGTGGACGCCGGCATCTGGGTTGTCACCGATGAGATCTACGAGCACCTCGTCTACGGCGACAACATTTTTTCGTCCCTGCCCGTGGTCGTTCCGGAGGCGCGTGAGCGCTGCATCGTGGTCAACGGAGTCGCCAAGTCCTACGCCATGACGGGCTGGAGGGTGGGCTGGATGATCGGTCCTGCAGAGATGGTGGCCGCGGCTTCCTCCCTCCAGAGCCACACCACCTCCAATGTCTCGAACGTCGCCCAGGCGGCCGCGCTGACCGCCGTGTCCGGTGACTTGGAGGCCGTCGCCACCATGCGAGAGGCGTTCGATCGCCGTCGCCTCACGATGACGAAGATGCTCAATGAGATCGAAGGCGTGTCTTGCGTCGAGCCGCAGGGAGCGTTCTACTGCTTTCCCTCATTCGAGGGCGTGCTGGGGAGGACAATCGCGGGCCAGAAGCCATCCTCGAGCCTCGAGCTAGCGGCCCTCGTCTTGGATCAGGCGAAGGTGGCAATCGTCCCCGGAGAGGCGTTCGGCGCTCCCGGCTATGCCCGCTTCAGCTACGCCCTCTCGGACGACGACCTCGAAGAGGGGCTCAGGCGCCTCGGCGAACTTCTGGGGTGAAGCCGGTTCTCATCGGACTCGGGATCGGCGTGGTCGCCGGCATAACGAGCGGCCTGCTCGGGGTCGGAGGCGGAATCATCATCGTCCCCTTGCTGATGGCCTTCGCGGCATTGTCCCAACATCAGTCGAATGCGACCTCTCTCGCGGCCATCGTCCCGATTGCGGCGGTAGCCGCTACGCGCTTCGCCGTGGACGGTCGCATCGACTGGGCACTCGCAGGACTCCTGGCGGTGGGGAGCCTCGCCGGCGCTCCCCTGGGAGCGCGCATCATGTCCCGCTCGAGCCCGGGGTTACTGAAAACGATGTTTGGAGCCCTGATGATCGCCGTCTCACTCCAACTGCTATTGGCGTGAGCCCCGAGCTCATCGCTCTCGTGGTCGCGGTGGGGGTTGTCACCGGGGTCCTCTCCGCGCTGTTCGGGGTCGGGGGCGGGCTGGTGATGGTGCCCTTCATGGTGATCGTCCTGAGCCGCTCCCAGCATGTCGCCGAGGGCACCTCGC
>DASRPA010000236.1:0-4902 GCA_035646635.1 Actinomycetota bacterium
GGGAAGAGGAGGGCCTGACCGCAGCCGGCGGGGGGCCCGCGAGGGCGGGGGCGCCCACCTGGGTCATCGACCCCATCGACGGTACTCACAACTACATGGTGGGCATCCCGGTGTGGGCGACGCTGGTGGCCCTGCGGGTGAACGAGGAGTCGATCGTGGGGGTGGCCCACGCTCCAGCCATTGAGGAGACCTACGATGCTGGGCGCGGCCTGGGGGCCCGGCTCAACGGAGAGGCCATATGCGTCGACGAGCTGTCGAGCTTCGACGAGGCCAGCTACTTCTCCTCCGGAGAAGCGGCCGGACCCTCAGGAGTCGGTGCTCTTCACCACGAGCTGATCACCCGCTGCTGGCGCCACCGTGGCTTCGGCGACTTCTGGGGGCACATGCTGGTCGCCCGAGGAGCGGGGCACGTCATGCTCGAGCCGGAGCTCAACCTGTGGGACGTCGCCGCCTTGGAGCCCATCGTGGAGGAGGCAGGAGGGCGAATCTCAGGCCTGGATGGGAGAGCCTGGAAGAAGGGTCCTTGTCTCACCACCTGCGGTTCGCTTCACGACCAAGTTCTAGAGCTCGCCCGAGAGGTTTAGCCGCCGGCGATACGGTGTTCGATATGCGACTGTCGCACGTCAACGACCGCGGCAACCGCTCGCTAGGCTAGCCGAGCCCTGCGGCAGCCCGCGCCGCCAGCACCACGTTGCCTTTACGCTCGTAGAGTTCGACTGCCAGTCGCCGCGGCGCTTCGGCGGGCTCGCCGGCCCCTTCCAGCACCTCGGAAAGGTCCACCAGGGCCGCAGCATAGGCGGGGATCTCGTCCGTGCCCTCGGCCAGCGCCACCGCAGCTCGAGCCAGCTCGATTGCGCCGGCGTGGTCGCCGCTCCGGGCGAGCAGCTTAGCGGCGACGGGGGCCCACTCGATGCGGGCCGCGAGGTCGTCGTCAGGAGTCAGTGCCTCGGCCCTCCGAACATAGGTTTCGGCCTCCTGGTAAGCGCCCTGTTCGTACAGGGCGCGGGCCAGATAAGAGGCAGAAACGATGCGGGCATTGACCTCGCCCAACCTTTCGAACGCTTCGTAACTCGCCCTGAGCTCTTTTTCCGCTGCCGCCCAGTCTCCGGCCAGTAGCTCCACGATCCCGGCCCCCACGGTGACTTCCGCCATCAGACCGGCACCCAGCTCGTCCAGGAGAGCGCGGCTGCGAGAGACCAGCCGCCGAGCTTCGTCGAAGCGGCCCTGCATGGCCGCGAACCCCGCCAGTCGAGGCAGGCTCCCCGCCTCGACGAGCAGGTTATCGCCGAAGCGCAGGCGCAGGTCCTGGAGGCGAGCGATGCCTTCCTCCACAGGCGTCGGCCCCCACAGCGACGAGCTCGCATACAACTCCAGAATCTTGCGCTCCTCGTCCTCGTCGGAGGCGCGGCGTGCATGGGTCAGGGCCAGCTCCAGCGCTTCCTCCGCCGCGGCGAATTGATAGTTGTCCTGAAGGACCAGCGCCCTCAGCCGGTGGGTCAGAGCAAGCCCGAGCTCGTCCGAAAGGTCCTCGAACACCTCGATGGCCCGTGCGGCTTCTGCCAGCGCCTCCTCTCGCCAACCGGCCACGTTGTTAGTCCACGAGCGCGCCTCCCACAATGCAACGGCAGCGCGCGCTTCGAGCCGCACCTGCCCAAGACGACTCGCTTGCTCCCTAGCCTCCTGCAACAGGGTAGCGGCCGGCTGCATGTCCCCCACATCCATGTGGCAAGAGGACAGTTCGATGAGCACGGGGATGCGCCCTGGATCGCCGGGTGGACATAGCTTCAGCGCGCGCTGGAAAGACGACATCGTCCCGAGAAGATCGCCGCGCCTACGCACCCGGCGACCCACCTCCACCAGCAGGGCGGCGGCTCGCAGCCCCAGGGCGCGCTGTGCAGACGAGCGATTCCCTAGCTCCTGGCGATAGGTGAAGGTCCGCTCGAGGTGGTGTGCCACCGTCTCCTCGGTGGGACGCTCTGAAAGCTTCTCCAGCCACGTCGCCAAACTCTCATGGAGATCGGCGCGGCGCTGCTTGGAAATCGCCTCGTAGACGACCTCGCGCACGAGGTTGTGCCGGAACGCGTAACCATCCCCATCCGGCCTTTCGCCCTCCCTTACGAAGTCCTTGCGCACCAAGCCCGCCAGTAGATCCGGCACCTGCGGCGCCACGGCGGCCACGGAGAGCTCCACCACCGGCGTCTCCCCAAAGGTGACGCCTACCACCGATGCCTGTTCCAACACCTGACGCTCCTCGCGCCCTAGAGCGTCGACGCGCGCACCGATCAGGGCTTGAATGGTGGGTGGGATCGAGAGTGCACCCTGCGCCTCGACATCCCGTCGGGACCCCTCGCTGTGGCCGAGCGCTCCCCTATCGGCCAGCATGGCGAAGATTTCCTCGACGAACAGAGGATTCCCCTGGGCAGTGTCGATGATGCTCTCGGCCGCCTCCGGGTCGAGATCCTGAGCCCCGAGAAGATTGCGCAGAACCGTTCTCGATTCCTTTTCGTCGAGCGGGGCGAGCGTCATGGAGGAGGCGTTGAGCTTGCCGGCGCTCCAGTGGGGGCGGGTGTCCAAGAAGTCCGGCCGCCCGGCGCACACGATGAGCAGGGGACCGCGCATCCACTCGGCGACATGCTCGATCACTTCCAGAAACGCGGCTTCCGCCCAGTGAATATCGTCCACGAACACGGTCAGAGGCCGTCGCTCTGCCACCGACTCCAGCAGCTTGCGCACCGCCCAGGAGATCTCCTCGGAAGCGGCCGACGTCTGCAGGCGCGCCAGCATCTGAGCCAGCAGACGCGCGGCTCTTTCTCCCTCGTGCACCGACTGGAACAGCAGCCTCAGCGCGGCGTCAACTTCCTTCTCGGAGGCGCCCTCGCCCACGCGCGCCGCCTGTTGGACAAGCTGCTCGAGGGGCCACGACCCCGCGTTCTCACCATAGGGGAGGCAGCCGGTCCGAACTATTTCGGCCCGGCCCTCGAGCTCCTCGCCGACGGCGGTGAGCAGGCGCGACTTGCCGATGCCGGCAGGACCGAGGATCGCCAGCAGATAACAACCCTTCTCCTTGGCGACCTGATCGAAGGCTTGGCCCAAGAGTGCAAGATCCGCCCCTCGGCCCACGAGCGGGGCGGCGGGTCGTCGCCGCCGCCCCGGTGTGCTCGGCTTGAGCATCAGCGCGCGCCGGGCAGAAACGACACTCCCGAGAGTGCGGCGAGACGGGATCTCCACCGGTTCTGCCTCGACGGCGTCGGATACGAGGTAGTAGGTGTCGTCCCCGATGAGGACTTCGTCCGGCTCGGCCGCGAGGCCCAGCTCGGCAGCCCGGTTGACTGCCGTCCCAACAGGGAGCCCCCCTGTTGCAGGGGACACGCCCGTCATCACCTCGCCGGTGTTAACACCGATGCAGAGATGGGGTCGCGTGCCCCGACCCGGCTCCATCGAAGCTACCGCGTCGCGAGCCTCGAAGGCGGATCGAACCGCTCGCAGAGCATCATCCTCATGAGCGCTCGGGATGCCGAAGACGGCCGTGATGCGGTCACCGGTGGCACTTCGCAGTGTGCCTCCATGCCGTTCGACGACGACCTGCAGTTTCTCGTACACCTCGTTCATCATCGCTCCGAGGTGCTCCGGATCGCTCTCTGTTTCCTCCGGCGACGCCGTCGTCACCTCGAAGCTCAACGCCGTCACGACCTTGCGACGGCGGCGCCGCTCGACCGGCGGCGCGACGGGGCCCGGAGGAGGCCCCGCCGAGCCGAGCTCGAGGGAGGGCGCCTGTTCGAGGATGGCGCGCTCGAGGTTTCTGAGATTCGGACTCGGTTCGATCCCGAGCTCTTCGAGAAAGAGATTGCGGGAGCGACCGTAAGCCTCGAGCGCCTCGGCCTGGCGTCCCGACCGGTACAGGGCGAGCATCCTCGAAGCGTGAAGGCGCTCCCGAAGCGGATGTGCCTCCAAGGCCGCCTCGAGCTCACCCACCAGCTCCTGATGGAGTCCGAGGGCGAGGTCCGCCTCGATCCGCTCCTGAAAGACCGTTATGCGCAGCTCCTCTAGACGGACGATCTCCCCCTGTGCGAACGGGGCATAGGCGAAATCGGCCAGGGCGGGGCCGCGCCACAGCGTCAGCGCACGGCGAAACAGGTCGGCGGAGGCGGCGTGGTCGGCTCTCGAGACCGCCATCCGACCGTCGAGGGTCAGTCGCTCGAAACGCAGGAGGTCTAGCTGCTCCGGCTCGACGGCGAGCAGATAGCCGGAGGTTCGGCTTATGAGAATGCGCCCCGCGCCCCCGCGTGCCCGCTCCGGCTCTAGCGCCTTGCGCAATCCGGAGACATACACCTGCAGCGCGGTGGGGGCTGTGCCGGGAGGTTCCTGCTCCCATAGCAGGTCAATGAGTCGCTCGCTCGACAGAACCTTGTTGGCGTTGAGAAGCAGGATCGCCAGCAGCGCGCGCTGCTTGGCGCCCCCAAGCCGTACGGGCGCCCCCCAGGCGGTCACCTCCAAGGGCCCCAGGAGACCGAACCTCAGCATGTCCACATTGTGCACAAGCCGCAACGCTTTGGGACGCGAACAAGGCCGAGAACTCTTTAGCGTTTCTTTAGTGGCATCTGAAAAGGTAGTCACATCCTCGAACGGGACACCCGGACGGGGGCTGGGAAGGCAGAAGCAGCGAGATCGGCTGGACGGACGAGGACTGACTGGGAGGAGGACTGCATGAAGTTTCGCCTAATTGCCCTGGCGAGCGCTCTCACGGCGCTGTTCCAGGTGGCCGGCGCTCAGTGGCGCTGGTAGCTCAAGAGCACCAAGACTAGCTTTCTGCGATCGGGGGGGGTCCTGAACCCCCCTCGAGCGCGTCCGAGGGCCCCCCGGCCCGCCCCTGAACTGCTTCTAACCCAGATTAGGAGCGGATTC
>DASRPA010000237.1:0-37473 GCA_035646635.1 Actinomycetota bacterium
CAACGCTTTGAAAAAAGCATGAGTGAAGAGGTGGAAGATGGAGGCCGTGTAGGCACCCACCCCCAGCGCGGCCATCATGTAACCGAGCTGCGAGATCGTCGAGTAGGCGAGCACCTTCTTGATGTCGTCCTGCACGAGCGCCAACACGGCGGCGATCAGCATGGTGATTCCCGCAACGATCGCGACCACGTCGAGAGCCGCTCCTGCATGCTCGAACAGCACGAACATACGGGCCACCAGATAGATTCCGGCCACGACCATGGTGGCGGCGTGGATCAGCGCAGAGACGGGCGTGGGCCCAGCCATGGCATCGGGCAGCCATACGTGCAGAGGGAACTGCGCCGATTTTCCCACCGCTCCCAAAAACAGCAGCAGCGCCGCCACCGTGAGGGCCGTGCCGCCGATCTCCCCTTCCTCCGCGGCAAGGTTGAGCTCGGTGATGTTGAAGGTGTGGGCGATGGCAAACAGCGCAAAGATGCCGAAGAGAAAACCCACGTCGCCTATGCGAGTGGTTATAAACGCCTTGATCGCCGCCGACGAGTTTTCCTTCTCTTCCCAGAAGTGGCCGATGAGGAAGTACGAACAGATGCCGACCCCCTCCCAGCCAACGAACATCTGCATGAGGTTGTTGGCAATGACCAGGAACAGCATGCTAGATGTGAACATCGACAGCATCGCGTAGAACCACGTGTAGCGGCTATCGCCGTGCATGTAGCCGGTCGAGTAGATCTGCACCAAAAGAGAGATCGAGCAGACGACCACGAACATCACCGCGGTGAGGAAGTCGATCTTCATACCGAACTCGAGCTCGAGAACGTCTGAGAACTCGAACCAGGTCCACGACCTCTCGATATCGCCCCGGCCCCCGGCGAGCTCGATGAAGGCCAGC
This sequence comes from Actinomycetota bacterium, assembly GCA_035646635.1. Classification (GTDB taxonomy): domain Bacteria; phylum Actinomycetota; class CADDZG01; order CADDZG01; family WHSQ01; genus JACDAL01. The sequence continues at coordinate 890 of DASRPA010000237.1, forward strand.
AGGGAGATGATGAGGCCGATTGCCACCGCTCCGATTCCGACGCTGTGGCCCTTGTCGGGAAGCCGCTTGCCGAAGAACAGAATCACGAAGAATGCAAGGAAAGGCAGCAGCGGGACGAGCCACCCGATCTGGCCGATCAAGCCGGGGTCGAGCACTGATTCGCCGTGTTGACTCAAGAACATCAGATCACCATTTCATCAGATCGAGCTCGTCGAGGTCGACGCTCTGACGGTTGCGATAGATCAGTATGACGATGGCGAGGCCGACCCCAACTTCGGCCGCCGCCACCGCTATCACGAACAACGCAAAAACCTGGCCGCCCAAACCCGCTTCCTGAAACATCGCCGAGAACGCAACCAGGTTGATGTTGACGGCATTGAGCATCAACTCGACGGAGAGCAACACGAGCACCGCGTGCTGGCGAGCAAGCACGCCGTAGATCCCGATCGAGAACAACAGTGCGGAGAGGACGAGAAAGAAGGAAACGGGCATGCGGGTCAGTCTTTTCTGGCAATCACGACGGCACCGACGAGTGCCGCCAGCAGCAGTATCGAGACCACCTCGAACGGCCACACGTACGAGGTGAAGATCGCGGTTCCGACCGACTCGGTCGTTGTGCCGGTGGTGCGGGCGAAATTGATCTCCTTGCCCTCAAAGGCGCCCACGAGGATCACGCTCGTGACCACGAACACCGCGGCGGCACACAGCGCCGCGAGGGGGCGCTGGTTGTTGTCGAACTCGGCGCTCCCGATCGGAGCCCGCGTCAGCATCAGCCCGAACAGCATCAGCACGACGATCGCCCCGACGTAGACCAGGACCTGGACCCAGGCCACGAACTCGGCGAACAGCAGGACGTACATGGCTGCGGCCCCCATCAGTGCGCCCACCAGCCACAGGGCCGCGTGGATGACGTTGCGAGTGGTGACCACCAGCACGCCCGCCCCGGTGATCAGCAGCGCGAACAGCCAGAACACGACCTGCTGCCAGGTCTCAGCGCTCATCCCTGGGGCCCCTTGGTCCCCTTCTGTGCCCGGACGCGCGCCGCCTTGGCGCGGCCGGTTGCGACCGCGTCGCTGGAGCCCTTAGCCCGCTCCTCGGCCAACACGCGCTCGTAAGCGGCCTCCGGCTCCTCCGACGCCTGAGCCTCCGGCTCGGGAGCGGCCTTTGCCTCCGGCTCGGTCGCGGCCACGGGCCCCTGCTCCGGCTCCTCGGCCGCCGGAGCGCCGGGGGGAGTGGGCGAGGCCAGCTCGCCGCGGGTGGGAGCGCTGGGGACGGGCTTGTCGGTGTGCACCGGGGTGGGGGTGCGACCCACTCTTCTCTCGGCCTTGACCCTGGCGACCTTGGCGCGCGCCTCGGCGACCTGCGGAGAGGAACCTCGGGCGAGCTGCTCCTCGAGCACCTCTTTGTAGACCGCATCGAGCTCGGCCTCGCTCGGGGGCGGCTCTTTCGGGCGGACCGGTGCGGGCTGGGGCGGAGCCGCCGCCTGAGCATCGGGAGCGTCGGCCGGCTCCTCGACGGTCGCGGGCGTCCCTTCGGCTGAGGGGGCGTCGGTCGCGGGGGCGGCCTCGGCCTTGCCCATCTCCCGCCCGCCCCCAGCCGAAGGTTGATCCGGCAGTGATTCCGCCTTGTCCGGCGCGATTTCCTCCTCGACCTGGGTGTCAGAGGTTGCCTGCGGCGTCCTTTCTTCAGCGCTCTCCTGTGTCGACGCGGTCGGCGCCGCGGTCGGCGCTTTGGGTGCGTCCGCAGCTTGCTCCGGGCGGGTTTCGACGGCCGAGGATGTTTGACTGGGTGTGCTGGCGGGCGTGGCCGTGCGCGAGGGTGCGTCGGTCGTGGTGGCTGCGGCGGCAGGACGGCCGGGAAGCTCGGCCCCCGCTTCGAGCTCGGGGGGGGGCAGCACCGAGGCCATCCAGTCGGACAACTTCTCTTTCTCGTGGGTCAGCTCCCTGATGTCGTACTCCGCGTACTCGAACTCGCGGCTCCAGAACAGGGCGTCGTAGGGGCACACCTCGACGCAGATACCGCAGTACATACACAGGGCATAGTCGATGGCGAAACGGTCCAGCACGTTGCGCTTGCGCGGCCGCCCCCCCTGCCTCTTCGCGGGAATCTGCTCTTTGTGCGAGTCGATGTAGATGCACCAGTCGGGGCATTCGCGCGCGCACAGCATGCAGACCGTGCAGTTTTCCTCCTTGAGCGCGATGACGCCGCGGGTGCGAGAGGGGAGATCCTGCTTTTCGTCCGGGTACTGAATGACGGTGTTGTGCTTGAACATGTGCTTGAGGGTGACGGCCATACCCTTGAGAAGCCCGAGGCCGAATCCGGGCTTGCGTGCATCACTGAGCTTGCGCGCCTCATCAAGTTTGCGTGCATCATCGAGATTGCGTTCGTCGATCGCCACAGAGTTCCTTAGTGCCCCGCCGCGGAAACTAGCGGCACATTCGAGCGATCCTGCATCACCGATGGCTGCGTTGCACGGCTCCGCCGAGGTCGGAATTGGGATTCAATCTGACGCGCAGGATCGCTCTCGGCGTTGGCGCTCCTTTCGCGGCGGACCACTAGACGTAGAGGACCCAGGCGCCGGTGAACAAAATCAGCGCAAGCGAGACGGGGATCAAGAACTTCCATGCGAACTTCTGCAGCTGGTCCTCACGTACACGAGGAAAGGTCGGCCTGATCCACAGGAACAAGAAGATCATCAGCATGGTCTTGGCAGCAAACCAGACGACACCGGGAATCAGCTCGAGTGGCTCCCACGGGATGATCGGACGGTAGCCCCCGAGAAACAGCGTCGTTCCGATCCCCCCGAAAGCAACCATGTGACCCATCTCCGCGAACATGTGGCTGAAGATGTAGCGCATGCCGGTGTACTCGGTGAACGGCCCGGTGATGATCTCGGACTCGGCCACCGGCATGTCGAACGGGACACGGGTCATCTCCGCGACCGCTCCCGTTGTGAACACCAGGAACAGTGCCAAGCCGATGCCCGGAGGCCAGAGCACGAACGGGAAGTTCTGCGCCTCGACGATCCCGTTGAGCGACAGAGTTCCCGCCAGCATGGCGACCGCAGCGGCGGACAGCACGATGGGAAGCTCGTAGGCGATGAGCTGGGCGGCGGAGCGCAATGCGCCGATCAGCGCGTATTTATTCGCGCTCGACCACCCGGCCATGAGAATCCCAATCGTTGATACCGAGGAGATCGCGAGCAGATAGAAGATGCCGACATCAAGGTCTTCGACCACCAGGGTGCGATCCATGGGGATCACGAGATAGACCATGATGATCGGCACCATGATCGCGGCCGGGGCGAGGCTGAAGACCTTGCGGTCGGCGGCGGCCGGAATGATGTCTTCCTTGAACAGGAACTTGATCCCGTCGGCCAGAGTGGTCGCCCAACCGTGGAAGCCGCCCGGATACATCGGCCCGAGACGATGCTGGAGATGTGCCATGACCTTGTGCTCGGCGTAGCCGCCCACGAGCGCCCCCATGGGCACGACGACAAGAATCACTGCCACTTTCACCAGCAGTATCTGCCAGGTCGTGAGGATGATCTCCGGCATCAGCGGTCGATGTCTCCCAAGACGAAGAAGAAGGAACCCAGGATCGCAATCATGTCGGAGACGTAGGTGTTCTTGAGCACATAAGGCAGTGCCGAAACGTTCGAATAGGAAGGCGTTCTGATCTTGAGCCGGTAGGGACGCCGGTCACCGTCGGACACGAGATACATCCCCAGCTCGCCGAGAGGATTCTCGGTGCGCACGTAGACCTCTCCCTTGGGGGCCTGGACCACGCGGGGCACCTTTCCCATGATGGGGCCGTCCGGCATACCTTCGATGGCCTGCTCGACGATCTTGGCCGACTCGACGACTTCGTGCAAGAGCACCCAGAAGCGATCGAAGCAGTCACCGTTGGGGGCCGATTGGACATCGAAATCGAAAAGGTCATAGCCTGAGTAGGGCTCGTCCTTGCGGACGTCGAAGGAGATGTCGGACCCGCGTGCGATCGGCCCCGACACCCCGTAGGAGTAGGCGACATCTCTCGGCAGGATCCCAACGTTCACGGTTCTCTGTTTGAAAATCTCGTTCCCGATCAACAGATTTTCGTAATCGGGGAGACGTTCGATGACCTGCCTTACTCCCTTGAGGGCTTGCTGATAGAAGCCCTTGGGGGCATCCTCCTTCAAGCCGCCGGGCCGGAAGAACCCGAAGTGCATTCGACCCCCCGTGGTCATCTCCATTGCCATCTGAATGTCCTCGCGCTCGCGAAAGGCATAGAAGGTAGGAGTGATGGCGCCGAGCTCGGCGCCAAAGGATGCAAAGAACATGAGGTGGTTGAGAATGCGGTTCATCTCACACATGGCAACCCTCATATACTGCGCACGCGGAGGAACCTCTATCTCCATCAGCGTTTCGAGCGCCAGAGCGAGCGGCAGCTCATTGTTGATTCCCGAAAGCCAGTCCATACGAGAGACGAGATTGGTGATCTGGCGATAGTCCCTGGCTTCGACCAGCTTCTCGTACCCGCGGTGCATATAGCCGATCACGGGATCGGCCTTGACCAGCACCTCGCCGTCGAGCGTTGCCAACAAGCGGAACACGCCGTGTGTTGCCGGGTGCTGAGGTCCGACGTTCAGCACCATCTCCTCCGTGAGGAGGTTGCCGCGAGAGACTTCGGCGGCGACCTCGGAGGCGTCCACGACTCGGTCTTCGGTTGTAGCCATCAGCGGCCACCCGCCGAGGCTTCTTCGGGATCTTTGGCGCCCGGCCACGCCTTTACGAAACGGCTTGGCAGTTTGAACGAGCGCAGCAGAGGGTGGCCCTCGAAGTCCTCGGGCAAGAAGAGGTTGGACAGGTTCGAGTTGCCCTCGAACTCGACTCCGAACATCTCGTGGCACTCGCGCTCTTGCCACTCAGCGCCACGAAAGATACTCACGATGCTGGGGCACACTGGATTCTCGGGATCGACGGCCACGCGCACGTTGACATGAAAGACGTGCTCGACCGAGTAAAGGTGAATGAGAACCTCGAGCCCCCCCGGCTCGTCGGTAAGCTCGCTGCGATCGATACCCGTCAAAAACGTGAAGAATTTGCACGACAGGAACTGAAGATCTCTCAATGCGGTAACGACCTCGACGAGGTTCTCGGGCGAGACCGTGATATCGACCTGGCCGAAGTTGACGCGCTGTTCCATCAGCCGGTTGCCGACCGCGGTGTCCACCCTGCGCAGCGCGTCGTCTGCGAGAAGCGCCATTAGATTCCTCCCGCGAGACCAGGCTCGGGAATGTGGGGCACCTCGATGTCGTGGCCTGACCACTTCTGGCGTACATCTTCGCCCGAGATCTTCTGCTGGAGCCGAATGACGCCCTGGAGCAGAGCCTCCGGTCGCGGCGGGCAGCCCGGCACATAGACATCGACGGGAATGATCTGATCGACGCCCTTGGTGACCGAGTAAGAGTCCCAATAGGGCCCCCCACAATTGGCACACGAACCCATCGAGATCACGTACTTGGGCTCGGGCATTTGATCGTAGACCCGCTTGATCGGCGCCGCCATCTTGTCCGTGACCGTGCCGGCAACAATCAGCAGGTCCGCCTGGCGGGGAGAAGCGGGGAAGGGAATGACGCCGAAGCGGATGATGTCGAACTTACTCGCGATAGCGGCGCCCATCTCGATCCCGCAGCAAGCAAGGCCGAACTGCATCATCCACAGCGAGTACTTCCGGCTCCAGTTGAGCAGCCAGGACACGGGGGCGGGAAGCTTTACCTTCTCGATCACAGCCATTCGAGCATCTTCTTTCGGATTGCATAGAGCAGAGCGAACGCCAGGATGGCGATGAAGATCAGCATCTCGATGAACGCCTGTGTCCCCAATCGCTCGAACACAATCGCCCAGGGAAAGAGGAAAACCGCCTCAACATCGAAGATCACGAACAAGAGAGCGAATATGTAATAGCGAACGTTGGTCTGAGTCCACCCTCGTCCGATGGGATCGATCCCCGACTCGTAGGTCGTGTACTTCTCCGGAGTGGGCACATTGGGACGCACCAAGCGGGCGAGCTGAAGCGTCACCCCCACCAGCGCAAGGCCGACGAGGACGAAGATCCCGATGGTGATGTACTGCGAAAAGTAGTCCCTAGGCACCGCGGGGACCGCTCCTGACGTAGCTCTGTGAGAACAAGACCGAGGTGAACCTCTTGGGTAAGAGAGAGTGCCGGATGCACAAAAACTAACACGCAAAACGCGCAATTCGGGAGCGCGTTCGTACGTGAAACGTTTGCCGGAGCCCGGCCACCCGATACTCAAACGCACAAATTGGGCGATCACTGAGCCGCCGTTCCCGGCCAACTTTGAGCCACCAACCACCTCCCAGATGGTCGCGGCCACAAAGTTCGGCCCAACCACCTCATGCCGTCGGAGGAAGGGGAGGGCGGGCGCCCTCGGTGGCGAGAGCCCGGGCCGCTACTTCGGCCCCCTTTCGTGCTGCGGCTTCCGGTGGGTGGCCCCTGAGACAGGCGTACAGAAAACCCGCGGCGAAGGCGTCGCCGGCGCCGGTGGCGTCTACGATCCCCTCGGGCCGGACTGCCGCGACGGTCACGGGGTCGGGTGCGTCCCGGCTCGCCACCACGCAGCCCGCCGCTCCTCGGGTGACCGCCACTCCGTGATAGCTGCGGAGCAGGTCCCGGGCAGCTTGGTGGTCGGAATCGGCCTCAGCCAAGGCTCGTGCCTCGGTCGAGCTGGGGAACAGCCAGCGCGCCCCGGAGGTCTGCTCCCGGAACAAGGCCGCTCCCGGATAGGCGCCGAAGAGCCTTCCGGAAGCCGGATCGAGGACAACCGGCACCCCCCGCCGCTGCGCCTCGGCCATCAGAGCGCGGCCCCCCGGCGCGCTCGTGGGCGCGGTGAAGCAGTAGCCGGTGAGGACCAGGACCTCCGCCTTAGACCAACAGCTCTTGTCGACATCCGAGGCTTCTAGGTAGGCGTTTGCTCCTCTGGAGGTGACGAGGCTCCGCTCGCCATCCTCTCCAATGAGACAGCGACCGTCCCGGTGGGGTGGTGGCGGTCCCGCGCGGCCCTGACCGTGACACCGGCCCGCTCCAGTTCCTCGACCAGCGCCGAGCCGATCAGGTCGGCGCCCACCCTCCCCACGAACGTCACCGCGGCCCCCAGCCGGGCGAGCCAGGCGGCCTGGTTGGCGGCCGAGCCACCTCCCTACATCGAGCGATCCACTGGAGGATCGCGTGAATAGAGATCGAGATGCGACCGGAGACCTCCTCACCCGCGCCCATGGGCTCAGCCGGCACCACTCGGATGTCTGAGACCAGGTCGCCGACCACGAGCAGGCGAGGAGCCGTCGTCATCGGGTCTCTGACGCCAACTCCTTGGCGATCGCGGCCGCCAGGCGAGCGTTTGCCCGCACGAGCGCCTTGTTGAGCGTCGGCGTGCGCCCGCCGCTCAGGCGAGCGATCTCGGCGAGCAGGAACGGTGTCACGTCCTTGCCCGACACCGAACGAGCGGCCGCGGCCCTTATCGCCTCCGCCAGCAGCTCGTCGTGCTCCGCGGGCGAGAGCGCCGGGTCTACAGGGTTGGCCACGACGAGGGCCCCCTTCAGTCCGAGGGCGCGCGCCGCCCGGTGGGCCGCGGCCACTTCTTCAGGGGAATCGAAGCGCCACGGCGATTCGTGGGGCGTGGCGGCTACGTAGAATCCGGGGACAGAGTCGCAGCGATAGGCGGCGAGCGTCACCGGGCGTCGCGGCAACATCGAGGATCGACTTGACTCCGCTGCACACGACCACCATCGGGGCGTCACGCAGGGCAAGCAGGTCGGCCGACACGTCACGTCTCACGCGCGCCGAGGTGGACGCCGCCGAGGCCTCCGGTGGCGAACACCGCTATCCCCGCCCGGGCCGCGGCCCACGCCGTGGCCGCAACCGTGGTCCCTCCACTCGATCCCGCGGCCAGCGCAGGGCCGAGGTCTCGCAGACTCAGCTTGAGGGCATCGGGTCCCAGCTCCGCCAGCATGCGCAGCTCGTCCTGCGCCAGCCCTACCCGGAGCTCTCCGGACAGAACCGCGATCGTCGCCGGGACTGCGTCGCCGGCGCGCACGTCGTACTCGGCCCCCAGCGCGATCTCGAGGTTGTCGGGGGCCGGGAGCCCGTGGGTGATGAGGGTGGATTCGAGCGCGACCACAGCCCGGCCCTCGTCGAGAGCAGCGCTGACTTCGTCGGAAGGCACAAGGTGCACCTGAGCAAGATTCGGGAGGCTCGCCGACGGCTTCGGCAGGGCTCCCAGAGTTTTTAGGGGCGCTGCGGAAAGCCGCGCCGGGAGGCGCTCAAAACGCCGCGCCGGGAGGCGCTCAAGACAGCAGGGCCGCGACGCCTTGCTCGAGAGCGACCTTGGCCTTCCAACCCAGCACTCTGCGGGCCCGCTCAGGCGAGGCGAAGATGTGGCGCACGTCGCCGAGCCGGTGGGCCCCGGTGACCTCCGGGGCCGGTGCGTCGGGCCCGCTCGCTGCGGCCAGGGCACAGGCGAGATCCAAGACCGATCGAGGCCGACCTGTGGCGATGTTGAAAACCCCCTCGATTCCGTCCGGCGCGCTCAGGGCGGCGAGGTTGGCGCGCGCCACATCGGCGACATGGACGAAATCACGCGACTGGCGTCCATCCTCCATCACTTGCGGCGCCTGCCCGGAGGCCAGCGCCGAGCAGAAGATGCTCGCCACTCCCGCGTAGGAGGAAGTGCGCGGCATCCGGGGGCCATAGACGTTGTGATAGCGCAGGGCGATGAGCTCGGCGCCACAAGCGCGAGCGAACGCCGAGCAGAGGTGCTCCTGATGCACCTTGGTGGCGGCGTAAATGTTGCGAGGGTCGATCGGCGCCTCCTCTGTCACCGGCCGGGGGGCCAGGTCGGCCCCGCACCGGGGGCAGGGAGGCTCGAACCTCCCCACGCCGAGATCCTCCGGGCGCCGCGCCAGAGGGCGCACCGCGCCGTGACGTGGACACTCATAGGAGCCCTCGCCGTAGACGACCATGCTGGATGCGAGCACGAGGCGGCCGCCGAAACCACCGGCGCAGAGCGCTGCCAGCAGGGCGGCGGTTCCGGCATCGTTGTGCGAGACGTAGTCACGGGCGTCGGCGAAGCTCCGCTCGAGGCCCACCTTCGAGGCCTGGTGAGAGACCGCGTCGACCCCTTTCAGAGCGTCTGAGTAAGAGGCCGGGTCCCGCAGATCGGCGTGCACGTACTCGGCCCCCTGATTGCCGTGCCTGGGCTCTGCCACGTCGACAACCCGGACATCGTGCCCCGCCGCCACCAGCTCGTCGACGACGTGGGAGCCGATGAAGCCGCAGCCCCCCGTGACCAGGGCCCTCACGACCGGGCTCGGTGCGGGTAGTGAAAAGCGCGTAGCGCGCGTCTGAGTACGGATCCGGTAGTGAAGAGCGCGTTGCGCGCTTCTGAGGACGTCGGCGAACCGGGCCGGCTCACTCTCAGGCGCGGTGGAGCGGCAGACGGACCGTGAACTGGCAGCCGGACCCCATGTTGCGCACCTCGATATCGCCGTCGTGAGCATCGACGATGCCGCGAGCGATTGCGAGCCCGAGCCCGCCGCGCGCCTGCCCGCCGGGCGTGCGCGCCTGCTGTCCCCGAAAGGCGACGTCGAAGACCCGATCGAGGTCTGACGCCGGGATGCCTCCGCAAGCGTCGGCCACTCTCACGTAAGCATGACCGTCCTGAGCGCCGGCCTCGACCGTGACGATCCCCTCGGACGGCGTGTGGCGGATGGCGTTTTCGAGCAGGTTGCGAATCACGCGAGCGATTTCGGGAGGAGAGGCCTCCAGCTCCAAGGCTTCGGTGGCGAGGCGGCCGTCGAGCCGAACCCCACCGGCACGGGCCACTCCGGCGGCGGCCGAGAGCGCATCCGACACGAGGTCGCCCAGGGAGACGCGCTCCAACTCGAGCCGAAGATTGCCCGCGTTGATCCGGCTGAGCTCGAAGAGATCGTCCACCAGACCGGCCAGCCTGTCGGCCTCGACCCGCAGGGTGCGGTGATAGCGACTTGCGGTCAGCTCATCGGGAGCCATCCCGTCCTCAAGTGCCTCCGCCATGGCGCGGATGCCGGCGAGGGGTGTCCTTAGGTCGTGAGATACCCACGCCACCAGCTCCCGCCTCGATCGCTCCATCGCCCGCTCACGCTCGCGAGACTCGTCGAGTCGCTGCGACATGTCCTTCAATGCGAACGCCACCGACCTGAGCTCCTCGGAGACGGGGTGAGATGCTTCGACGGGTACCTTTCCCTCCGCGATGAGGCTTGCGCTGGCGCCCAACCAGCGGCTCGCCCGCGCGACACGCCGGCCCAGCATCAGCGCTCCAGTCGCACCCACTGCGCCCGCGGCCGAGAGGACGACCACCAGGGCGCGGAGATCGTGAGAGGAGATGAACATCTGATTGGCGGCGGACACCGCCCCCGCGGCCACCGCCGCCACCGAGGTAAGCGACACGACCGCGATCTGGAGGCCCATGGTGCGATGCGACAGGGCCCTGAGGGCCAAGGATCCGAGCGCGCCGGCCACCACGGCGGCCACGGCGGCGTAGAGCGCCAGCAGGGCCGCCTCGTCGGCGGGCATCCCCAGAGCGACGACGATGAAACCGGTGAGCGATGCGCCCAGCAGGGCGGCGGCTATCGGAGCCAGCATGCTCACGCGGCTTCCTCGGGATCGAAGCGGTAGCCCACGCCCCACACCGTCTTGATCCGAACTGGCTCGTTGGGTTGTGACTCAATTTTCTGTCGCAGGCGCCGGACGTGGACGGTGACGGTCGATTGATCGCCGTAAGTGAAGCCCCACACCTTCTCCAAGAGCTCCTCCCGAGTGAAAACCTGACGCGGATGAGTCATGAGCCAGACGAGGAGCTCGAACTCCCGCGTTGTCAGAGTTACCTCATGGCCGGCGAGCGAGACCTGGTGCGACGCCACATCGACCTCCAGATCTCCGGACACGAGGGGGCCGCGGACGTCGAGACCCGCATATGCCAGGGGAGCACGCGCCCGCCGCAGAACCGACTTGACGCGCGCGGTGAGCTCACGCGGCGAGAACGGCTTGGCGACATAGTCGTCGGCGCCGAGCTCGAGGCCCATCACACGGTCGCTCTCCTGCCCCAGGGCGGTCAGCATTATGACCGGGATGGGCGCCTTCTCCCGAAGCCGGCGGCACACCTCGAGCCCGTCCATTCCCGGGAGCATGATGTCTAGGACCACGAGGTCCGGCGAGCTTAGCTGGGCGTGCTCCAAGGCGGCGAGGCCATCGCCGACCATGTCCACCGTGAAGCCCGCTTGCGTCAGATAGCGATCCACGACCTCGGACACCATGGGATCGTCTTCGACCACCAGGATACGACCGCCCTCCTCCGTCACGATTCGGTCACTCGTTCAGGCCCCTTAGGCCGCGCCGCGGTAGGCAGATGCGAACCGTTGACAATTGCCCACCGAAATCGGTAGGCAGATGCGAACCGTTGACAATTGCCACTGCCGAGGTTCAGCAGTTTGTTCACCATTCTGCTCACCATTCTGCTCACCATTTTTCACCAGGGGGTCCTCACGAACACCGCGATGCCGAGGGCGATCAGCGCCTGAACCGCGAGCCAAGCCCTGGTCGAACGCTCGGGCAACGCTCCCGTCGCCAACAGCACCCAGGGCGCAAACGGAAGCCAGATGCGCTCGACCTCTCCCTTGGAGAGCCCACTGAGATCGGCGGCGATCAGCGCCACCAGCGCGCCCAGCACTAGGACCCGACCGCGATCGGAGAAGAGCCGAGTCAGCCCCGCCACCGCAGCCGGCCCGACCACCAGCGCGAACGCGGCGAGGTTCGAGACGACGAAGAACGCGTACGGCCGATCGCTCGCGACTCCGGCGCGATAGAGATTCCCGGTTGCCTGCAATCCCTGGGGCCACGAGAAGCCCCACGCCGCGGCTGCTGCCAATACGGCAACCGTCGTCATCGCCGCAACGACCACCGGGCGCACGCGGCGCCGGGCCAGAGCCACCGCCACCACTATCGCCGCGAGGGGGCCGCGCCGTAGGTGAGCAGCAACGCGCACCCACCCAGCAGTCCACCCGCCGCAGCCGTCAGGTCACTGCGAAGGCCCGAGCGACCCAACGCCACCACCACCAGCGCAACCGCTACCGCCGAGACCCCGGCGAAGAGGGCGTCCATCGAGGTTGCGATCCACAGCGCCGCGGGGGCCAGGACCAGAAACGGTGCGCTTCTGCGGGCGCGCTCCTCCGAGGAAAGGTTGCGCAGCGCGCTGAGCGCCGCCGGGACCGAGCACGCCCCGGCCGCAATCACCAGCGCCGCCGCCCACGCTGAGCCCCCGAGCCCAATCCGCTCTACCCAAGTAAGCATGACCACCGCACCCGGAGGATGGCCCTTTACATGGATCGGATAGCTGCGCAGCCGGTCGACGTAGTCCGCCACGAAATCGCTCACCGAAGAGACCTGCGGCACCACGCTCAGGTACTCGGTGCTGCGCTCCAAGGGGGCGGTTAGGGCGTCGATTCCGTTCACGTACGCGAGCGCCACGGCCCAGGCCACGGCGCTCGAGGTGGACACAAGCACTAGTCCCCACCACGAAAGCCGCCGAGTAGCAAGGGGGCCGAGGACGACGACCATCAGAGCCACCATCACAGCGGGCACGGTCTTGAGCCCGAGCCGGGAATCGAAGTGACCGAACAGGGGTGGGGCGTGCAGATTGATGGCGGGATCGGCCCGCACCAGCGCGGTTCCCCAGAGGTGCGCAATCACCACGAGTGCGACCCAGGACAGCCCGGCGACCACGATGCCTCTTGTGCGAGGTATGCGCGCATCGGCACGCGCCGCCCCGCTGCGCATCACGGCTGTATCCATCTCGCAAGAGATTAGGAGGCTCTTTGCTCTAGGTCCGCGCTCAAGACGAGCTGCGGAGGAAAGTTACGCGAATCGTAAGGGAATCCCGGCCCTCAAGCAGTACGCGGTGGCTAGGTTGAAAGGCATGTCTACGCCGGCCGGTCACCTGAAAAGCGCTGTTCCTCGCCTGGTCGTTCTGGCCAAGGCACCGCAACCCGGACTCAGCAAGACCAGGCTGTGTCCTCCATTGAGCTCACACGAGGCCGCCGACCTTGCGGAGATCGCTCTCATAGCGACTCTCCAGGCCGTGATGTCCACGCCCGGCTGCGAACCGATGCTTGTGCTGGAGGGACCGGTGGGTAGCTGGACGCCCTCTATCGAGGTGCTGCCCCAGCGCGGCATCACGCTCGGCGAGCGCTTGACCGCAGCGTTCGACGACGCTCACGGGCCGGCGCTGGTGGTGGGCATGGACACTCCCCAGGTGACGCCGGAGCTGCTCACGGAAGGACTCAACCACTTGCGTCGCCCCGACCTCGACGCTGTGTTCGGGCCGACAACCGACGGCGGCTACTGGGCGGTCGGCTTGAAGAAGGCCCATCCCGAAGCGTTCGTGGACGTACCCATGAGCACTCCATGGACCGGGGCGGCACAGCGGGTCAGCTTCGAACGGCTGGCTCTCAGGTGCGCCACTCTCCCAGAATTGTCGGACTTTGACCACTTCTTAGATGCCCGAAGAGTGGCGTTGGAAATGCCCGGCTCCGAGTTCGCCCGTGCGGTGGACAGCCTGTGTGTCGAGGAGGCCTCCGCGTGATTGCCACGGTTCTCCCTCAGGGTAAGTAGACGGTGCCCGACGTTGTTCTACCAGTGCTCGATGAGGCGCAGGCCATCACATGGGTGCTGGACCACATGCCGGGGGGCTGGCACCCGATCGTCGTGGACAACGGATCCCGCGACGGTTCGGGCGGCATCGCCCGGCGTTTGGGGGCGGAGGTTGTTCTGGAGCATCGGCGCGGTTTTGGCGCAGCCTGCTTCAGGGGACTTGAGACGGCCACGACCGAAGTCGTATGCTTCATGGACTGTGACGGATCACTCGATCCACGCGAGCTCCCCACCGTGGCGGCTCCCGTCATAGGCGGAGAGACCGAGCTGGTTTTGGGACGGCGGCAATCATCGGCCGGAGCTTGGCCCCTGCACGCTCGAGTCGCCAACTTCGTCCTGTGCGCGGAGCTCGCTCGTCGCACCGGAATCCACCTGAGAGACCTGGGGCCGATGAGAGCCGCCCCGCGCGCACGGCTCGTGGACCTCGCGCTGACCGACCGGCGCAGTGGATGGCCCCTCGAGATGGTGCTTCGGGCGCATGCCGCGGGCTGGCGTCTTGCCGAGGTCCCGGTCGCCTACCTGCCCCGGAGCGGCAGATCGAAGGTCACGGGCACCGTCAGGGGGACCCTGCAAGCGGTACACGACATGGCGAGTGTGTTGCGATGACCTGGGTCGCCCATGCGCCCGGCAGCGATCACCTTTCTCCCTTCATGGCTTCCCAGTCACTCAATCCAGCGGCCCCACCGGCCCACTCGGCCCTCTACGAGGCCATCGTTGTCGGGGACTCTCCGCTGAGCCGCACCGAGCGAGAGCTTCTAGCGGTCGCCGTTTCCGCCGTCAACACTGCTCATTACTGACTGAGGGAGCATGGCGAGGAGCTCTGCCGGCTTACCGGAGACGACTCGCTTCTCAGGGCGGTCGCCCTGCAGCGTTTCGAAATGATGGGCCCCCGCTCCCAAGCGCTGTGCGGCTATGCGAGAAAGGTCACGCTGAGTCCTTCTCGGATCGGCGAGCAGGACATCGAGGAGCTGCGCGATGCGGGCTTCAGCGACCGTGAGATCGTCGACGCCAACGGGATCATCGCCTACTACAACTACGCCAACCGTGTGGCTTCCGGGCTCGGCGTCGGAGTCGCCAAAAAGAACCGTGTAGGCAACGTCGCGACGCGCTATTCCATCGACGCAGGGCGCTACCGCGACCTGTGGGGCCCGCTGTTGCGGCCACTCAGCCTGAGGCTGTTCGACTCTCTGCCACTGGCACAAGCCGGGCGGGTCCTCGACCTCGGCTCCGGGGCGGGGTTGCTGCTCGACGATCTCGGCCGGGCGACATCTATCACATCGACCGTTGCCGTCGACTGCTCGGTCGGCATGCTCGAGCTAATACCTCGAGGTCACCAGCGCGCCGCTATGGACGCACACAGGCTCGGGATCTCCTCACAAAGCTTTGACGTCGCAGTCCTCGCCTTCATGCTCTTCCATTCAGCCGATCCGCCCGCTTGCCTTCGCGAGGTGTGCCGGGTCCTAAGACCCGGAGGGTCGGTGGGAGTCGTGACGTGGGGTCGGGACCTGATCTCCACGGTGGACGAGATCGTGGGGGCAGAGCTCGACGTTCACGGCGCGCACCGAGTTACAGCTCTCAGCACCTACGACGTCCACGACACGCCGGACAAGCTTGCCGAACTGTTGGGTGCAGCCGGCTTCACCGCGGTCCGTTCGTGGGCAGAGGGCTGTGATTACTGGTCCGACCTTCCCGGTTTCGCCGACGCCCGCATGAGCGTGGGTCAGTTCAGGCTCCGCCTGGAAACCCTTACAGGCGAAGCTCGCTCACTGTGCATCGACACGATCCACAGGAGGCTAGCCGAGGCCGGCGTGCGGCGTCCCGCGATCTGCTCGGACATCGTCCTGGCGGTGGGGACGAGTCCAGTTTCTCGGGGACTGCACAGGCAAGGATCAGACTGCCTCGACCCGCGTGCGTAGCGATCTCGATCTTTCCGCGCCCGTGCTCGCCGAGCGAGTCTGAGCGCGGAAAAGTCAGCCTTTAGACATCCCGTCGCGCCCACAGGGCCAGCGCGCCGAGACCCGCTGCCGCCCCCAGGGCGAAGGAGAGGCTCGATCCACGCGTGCCCAGCAAGTTCGTGCTGCGACCGAATTGAAGCAAGACCTGCACGGCGATGAGGGCGAAGCCGGCGGCGGCGGCAAGGACGAGAGGTCGGCGCCGTAGTAGGGCCCCGGCGAGCGCAATGAGCCCGAGCACAGAAACGAGGGCCGCGCCCAGCAGGTTGAACGTGATCCCCGTGCCGCCGAGCGCGCCGCCTCGGGGAGCAGTCAAGGGAAGCCCCAGGGACACAATCAGTGAGACGACGCCGGCGATCAGGGCCACTATCGCCACCGCAGCCTGAGCGCGCCGCATCACATCCATCTCTATGACGCCTTCAGCAATAGACGAGCAAGGCGCGAGTCGCTTCGCTCCCACGACGGGCGCAAGACTGCGTCGAGCCCCCAATACCGTCCGGCAGCAGCTGCGAAGATCGCCAGATGCGCAGCGATCATGAGGTAGTAGGCCCAGCTCCACTCACCGGGAGCATTGAGAACCGACAGTGCGATGGCGAGGGACTGGGCCACTCCTACCAGCGCCCACAGACGCGTTGCCAACCCCAGCAGCAGGAAGGCTCCGAGCGACGCCTCGACGATGAGGACGAGCCAGCCGAAAATGATGAAGTTCGGAAGTATGAGCTCGCGCACCACGAAGGCGTAAGGAGCGAAGACTTCGTGCTCGACCGCAAAGCGCGTGAACTTGTAGAGGCCTGCCTCGGCGCTTTGCCCGAAGTCGGGTGGCGTCTTCCACCCGGAGTTCTGAATCCACAAGAGAGCCAGCACGATGCGCGTGACGAAGAACGCGACTCCCCCGGCTTGATTTGCCTCGCCTGCGAGCCCGACCGGGCTCGTCCTGGTCACGCTCATTTGATGCCCAGTTTGGAGTCTTCGCTCGCCGGACGACCCTGAACCAAACCCAGCAGGATTCCGGCCGGCTTCTGAAGGGGTGACGTCGTCCTGCTCACCAGAAGATCGGTGTCGAGCGCACCCGAGTGGACCGTGGGGCCGAAAGGACTCCAAAAGGCGCCGTCGGCCGAAATAGTCAGCTCGGGGGGGAGATCCGCCACCTGGGCTTCGACACCCATGGCGGAATCGACCGCCCGCCCTCGGCGCACGATCGGCCGAACCACATGATCTTCATCCGGCACGCCCAGTTCCCTGTGGAGAGCACACAACCGCACCATGTCGGCGTCATCCATCTCTTCGACGGTGGTGGCGATGCGAACCTGCACTCCCCCTTCTACGAGGGCAGGGATAGCCTCGATCACCTTGTGGAAATTGTGGGGGCCGCGCATGGTGTCGTTCACAATGGCGTCCGGCGAGTCAAGAGATATCTGCAACGCCACGGGCTTTCCGGCGAACCGCTGCACGCGCCGGAGTCGCTCTTTTGTGAACAGGGTGCCGTTCGTGAGCACGATGACCGGCATTACTTCGGCTAGTCGCTCGATCGTGTCGGGTAGATGAGGGAGCAGGAAGGGCTCGCCTCCCGTTATTCCTAGCGAGGTGAAGCCGAGCTCTCTTGCGTCGCGGGCAAGGCTGAACATGAGCTCAGCCGGCAGCTCTCGCTTCGCCGCCTGAGGAGCAGACTCGGTGAGGCAATAGCTGCACGCCAGGTTGCAGTGATAATTGCTGTACATCCACAACCGCCCCGGCAACGCGCCGGAGGCGTTGGCTTCTGCGACTTGGCTCACAGCAAGTCCTCTGCGCGAAGTCGCTCTAGTGTCTCGTTCGAGGACGTAAGGCCCAGCGCGGTGCAGAACCGATTCAGCATCATCGTGGCGCCGATCAGCAGCGTTAGCTCAACGATCTCGGCGTCGGAGAACCACGCGCGCAAGCCACGTGCGGTGTCTCCCGGCACCGCGCCAATAGCTCCTGCGACCGCGTCGACCCATGCCACGAGCGCCCTCCCTGGTTCCATTCTTGCTCCACCGTTGTAGGGCAGGGCCGACGAGATCTCGCAGACCCAAGATCTCTAAGCGCGACAATCCGGCATCCAGGGCCACCACGCTGTGGGACTCGATGCAGTAGCGGCATTCGTGATGAGCCGATGTCCGCACCACCACGACCTCTTTCAATCGTGCCGGGAGCGCGGAAGGCCCCCGCACATTGCAGCGAGAACGGGCATCGCCGAGTCGAGGACCTCGGGGACATGAGCGAGCGCCGCGACGATGGGGCCGGGGTCCGAATCCTGGTAGTAGGGGCGCGCCAGCAGCGGCGCCTGAGAGGAGTCGATCAGGTCGATGACGGCTTCGGGCCGTGTAGCGGCGATGCTCATTGGTGATCAAGATACGACCGGCTCCGCGGCCCGGTCCTCGGTCGAGGCATAAGTTCCTGAATTCGTAACCTTTGCGAAGGGAGCTGGGGAGCTGCATGCGGCGCCCGCCTCGAACCGGGCGATCCTTCCCGGATTCGCCGCTCGGGCCTCGTAGGATCGAGCCATGGCTGAGACCGATCTCAAGATCAGCGCGGGCCCCTTGATGACGGGGGCGCTCGGCGACATCTTCCGGCGCCCGTTCTTGATCCTGTTGTTCCTGAACATGTTGGTGAGCCTGGTGACGGCCTCGCTAGGGGCGGCTAGGACCGGGGTGGCAACGTGGCTCTTGCTGGCCGGGGTGACGGTCTACGTGCAGATCGCGACAGTCCTGGCGGCTGGATCCTCAAAGCCCGATCCTTCGGGCGATGCATGGATGCGGGCCGCCTTTCGGGCCCGCTGCTTCTGGCGCTTCGTGATCGTCGAGCTGCTCATCTTCGTGATGGTCGGCCTCGGCCTCTTCCTGGTGGTCATCGGCGCGCTGGTGATCGGCGCCTACGTCGCCCTCTCCGAGCAAGCGGTAGTGCTCGAGCGGCTTGGGATCGTGCAGGCGCTGTCGCGGGGCGTCGATGTGAGCCAGGGCAATCGCAAAGCCGTGGGGCTGATCTTCGCCGTAATGATCCTGCTCCCGAATGTCGCTCTACCCCTCGCTTACGCGGTGGGCCTCGACGACACCGCCCTTGAGCGCAGCGTTGCGAGCGCCATCACAGTGGTCGTCTCGATGGCGGGAACCCTGGCACTAACGAGGGCATTCGTGAACCTTGGAGGACGTCCCAGCCCGGCTCCCGCCGATGTCAAGCCTCGTCCCAGCGCTCGTAGTCGGCGGCGCTGAGAAAGCCTGAGCTTGTTCACTCCCGAAGAACGAGAGCGAACTACAAAGAACGTCTCGGGCTTGCTCGAAAGCGACGACCGAATCGATGCCGTCCTTGTAGTCGGTTCGCTTGCATCGATGACGGCCGATCGCTGGTCCGATATCGACCTTGTCGCCGTGGTATCAGACGATGCAGAGCACGCAGCGGTGGCGGACGAGTGGGTGCGCCGGATGTATGACCAAGTCCCGGTTCTGCATCACTTCGCTACCGCGTTCGGAGAAACACTCGTGCGCGGCTTTCTGCTCAAGAACCTGCTCGAGCTCGATCTCGCCTTCACTCCCCGGTCCCACCTGACCGTGTGGGGGCCGGCAAGGATCGTGTTCGATCGCTCAGGGAGCTCGACCGCCGTATTACAGCCTCCCGCCACGTCGGCCTCCCCTTCACCCGATTGGACCTCCGAGGCTGGCTTTGCGTGGCATGACGTGACTCATGCCTGCGCGGCGGTAAGGCGTGGGCGTCCGTGGCAAGCGCTGTGGTACCTCGAACGAGTGCGCAACCGCACGCTCGGGCTCGCCCAAGAGCGCCGCGGTTGGGACGCCGACTTCTTCGATCATGTGGACGACCTGCCCGCCGGCGAGCTGGCGTCGCTCGAGGCCGCACTGGTCGCGACGCTCGAGCCGGAGGTGCTGCTGAACGCAATCGAAGCCGCGGCGGGGGCCTTCCTCGAGGAGTTGCGTCGCGGCGACGATGCTCTTGCCGACCGGCTCGAAGGCCCGTTGCTCGAGCTCATTGGGCTGCCCCCTTACCCCGAAAGGGCTTGGACCAACCTTTGACCTGGCACAACTTTGCGTCTCCGACCACATCTCGTGTGGGTACAGCGACAATGTTGTTCCTTCGCCCAGGCCCGAGCCGGGAAGTCACCTCAGCTCGACGGGAAGAAGAACGTGGCCTGCTGCGCGGCATCGATGAGCGGGCTCCAGAACAGGCCCAGGACGACCGTGGCCACCGCTATCAGGGCTACGATACTGGCCGACATCCTCCCCACCGGGATCGAGGGCCGAACCTCGTCGGCCTCCTGCATGTACATCACGACCAGAACCCGTAAGTAGAAGAACGCTGCGATCGCACTCGTAATCATGCCGACGACGACGAGCCACGTGTAACCGGCGTCGATCGCCGGCCCGAACACGACCAGCTTGGCCACGAACCCAGAGGTCAAGGGCACCCCGGCCAAGGACAGCATAAAAAGCGTGAGGGCGGAGGACAGCGCGGGATGGGCTGAAAAGATTCCCTTGTAGTCGACCAGGTTCACACGCTGTTCGTCGCGGCCGGCCAGGATCGCCACCACGCCGAAACCGCCCAGCACGGTGATGCCGTAGGTGACAAGGTAGAACAACGCTCCCGACACGCCGCGGTCGTTGGCCGCCACAATTGCGGTGAGCACGAATCCGGCGTGAGCGATCGAGGAATAGGCGAGCATTCGCTTCACATCTTCTTGCACGACCGCCAGCACCGATCCGACGATCATCGTCGCGGCCGCCACACCCGCCACCAGGGGCCGCCACTCCCCTCGCAGCGAATACAGGCTCACGTCCAGCAGTCTTACCAAGGCGGCGAAACCAGCGAGCTTCGAACCGGCCGCCATGAACCCCGTCACCGGCGACGGCGCTCCTTGGTAGGCGTCCGGGGTCCACATGTGAAAGGGGGCGGCGGCGATCTTGAAACCGAGACCGACAATCAGCAGGGCGGTCGCAGCGACCAGCAGCCCGACGTCCGCACCGGCACTCGAGTTCAAGAAGGAGGCGATTCCGGGGGTCGACTCGTCGCCGTAGAGGCCGGTCGAGCCCACGGCGCCATAAGTCAAGGCGATTCCGAGTAAAAAGAAGGCGGAGGAAAACGATCCGAGCAAGAAGTACTTCATGGCCGACTCCTGGCCCGCCAAGGAATTGCGTCGGAAACCGACCAGTACATAGAGCGCCAACGAGAAGGTCTCGAGTGCGAGAAACACAACGATCAGATCGGCGGCCGACGCCATCAGCATCATCCCTGCGACCGACAGGAGCACGAGTCCGTAGAACTCCGATTCCCCGATCCCGTCGCGCTCCAGGTAGTCGCGGCCCAACCACACCGTGAGCAAACCGAAGGTCAGGAGGCTGATCTTGCAAAAGGTGGCGAAGCCGTCGAGCGCGATCATCCCGCCGAGCTGGAGGTCGGTCTCGCCCCACTGCTGCAGCGCGAGGTAGGCGGCCACGATCAGCCCCACGCTCGCCATGAGCGGCTGGGCGATAGTGGGCAACCTCGCACCGAGAATCGCGTCCGCGATCAAGAGCACGAAGGCGGCAACCACCAGCGCTATCTCGGGGCCGATACCGGCAAGCTCGACCACGGGAGGATTGAACTGCATCAGGGAAGCAACTCCGAGAGCTGCCGGTAGTTCAAGTTTCCGGCGAAATTCACACAGGGGCCGGCGGGGACCGGGGACGCAGAGTCTTGCAGATCGGGCTGCTCAGGGTCTACCGTGCATTCTTTCAACTGAAAGACGGCCCGCGCGGCCGCCGGCTCGATGCGCTCGAGAAAAGGCTTCGGGTAGACGCCGATGAACACGATCAAGGCCACCACGGGGAGCAGCATGGCGAGCTCGCGCCCGGAGAGGTCGGGCACCGTTCGGTTCTCGCCCGTGGGCTCCCCGTGGAACACCCTCTGATAGGCCCATAACAGATAGATCGCGGCCAGCACGATGCCGAAGGCGGCCGGGACCACCCAGTAGCGGTACTCGTAGTACGTCCCGAGCAGCACCAGGAACTCGCCCACGAAACCGTTGAGCGCGGGCAGCCCGAGCGACGACAGCGCGACAAGCAGGAAGATCCCGGCCATCACCGGAGCGGACTTGGCGAGTCCTCCGAAGTCGGCGATCTGGCGCGTGTGCCGCCGGTCGTAGAGCGCGCCGACAAGAAGAAACAGCGCTCCGGTCGAGAGCCCGTGGTTGACCATCTGCAGGATGCCCCCACTCATGCCCTGGACCGAGCCCACGAACAGGCCCAGCATCACGAAACCGAGATGCGCCACCGACGAGTACGCCACGAGTCGTTTGAGGTCCTTCTGCACTATTGCGATCAGGGCGCCGTAGATGATTCCGATCACGGCCAGGATCATGAGCAGCGGCGCAAGCTCGCGGGCCGCGTCGGGAAACAGCGCGATGCCGAAGCGGATGAAGCCGTAGGCGCCCAGCTTCAGCAGCACGGCCGCCAGGATCACCGAGCCCGCGGTGGGCGCCTCGGTATGAGCGTCGGGAAGCCACGTGTGCAAGGGCACCAGCGGCACCTTTACCGCGAACGAAGCGAAGAACGCCAAGAACAGCAGCCGCTGGACGTCGAGGGCCAGAGGCGTGCCGAGCAGGGCTTCGTAGTCGAAGGTCGGCTGATCAGCGCTGAAGTAAAGATAGAGGATCCCGGCCAGCATCAGCAGCGAACCGACAAGGGTAAACAGAAAGAACTTCATTGCCGCATAGACGCGGCGGTCGTATCCCCACATCCCGATGATGAAGTACATGGGGACTAGAGAAGCCTCCCAGAAGACATAGAAGAGGAACATGTCGAGCGCACAGAACACTCCCAGCAGCGCCGTCTCGAGCGCCAGAAAGAAGATGAAGTAAGGTTTGACTCTGCTGGTGATCGTCCATGACGCCAGCACACCGAGCGGCATGAGAAACGTGGTCAGCATCACCATCCACAGGCTGATGCCGTCGAGCCCGGTCTTGTAGGTAACTCCCCACTCGGGGATCCAGCTCTTCGCGGTCCCGAGCTGAAAGCCGAGCTCGTTCGCATCGAAGCCCATCACCAGACCAACCGACAGCAGGAAGGAAATCGCCGCTGCGCTAAAGGCGATGACGCGGATCGAAGAGAACGCGTGGCTCGGAACGAAGGCGATGATCACGGCCCCGATCAGAGGAACGAACAACACCAGGTCGAGCAGGGAGAAGCCGCTCACAGAACACTCCTGAACGCCAAGAGCGAGAAGGCCACGACAACCCCGAACAAGAACGTCAAGGCGTAGTTGCGGATGTAGCCCGTCTGCACACGTCGCAGGGCCCAAGAGGACTGGGCCACCAGCCAGGCCACGCCGTTGACCGCACCATCCACGATCCGGGCGTCAAGGACATTGGCGCAGAAGCTCGCGAGGGCCTTGCCCGGAAGCACGATTGCCCGTCCATAGAGCTCATCGACGTAGAACTTGTGCTGGGTTGCAGAGACGAAGGGAGAAAAGCGCTCGTGTAATGTCTCCAGCGGCTTCTGACCCGAGGGCAAAGCGTATAGAAAGCGCGCGGCGGCGATTCCCGCCACGCCCGCCGCCAGAGCAATGGCGCCGAGGACCCACGGCACGATCCCGCCGGGCACCTCCGAGTGACCTACGACCGGCTCCAGAAAGACCTCCAGCGTCAGAGGTCCCGGGAGGTTGATCGCCCCACCCAGGACCGCCAACGCGCCCAGCGGGAGGAGAGCTGCGGCCATGCTCGGGGGCGCGTCGTAAACGTGCAGGTTCCCAGGGGTGACCAGCTTCCCCTCGAACACCCGGAAATAGAGGCGCGACATGTAGAAGGCGGTAAGTGCCGCGGTGACGGCTCCGATAAGCCACAACAGAAATCGTCCCTCGTGCCACGCCGAGGCAAGGATGGCGTCCTTAGAGAAGAACCCCGAGAACGGGATGATGCCGGAGATGGCGAGCCAGCCCATCATGAAGGTCCAGCCGGTCACCGGCATCGCCTTACGCAGGCCGCCCATCCTTCGCATGTCGGTCTCGCCGCCCAAGGAGTGCATGACCGATCCCGCACCCAGAAACATGAGCGCCTTGAAGAATGCGTGAGTGACGAGGTGGAAGATCGCAACCGAGTATGCGCCCACGCCCAGAGCCAGAAACATGTAGCCGAGCTGGGACACGGTCGAGTAAGCGAGCACCCGTTTGATGTCGTACTCGGCGGTCGCCAGCAGACCCGCCCACAACGCAGTCAACGCACCGATCCAGGCAACCACCAAGAGGGCCGGGCCTCCAGACGCCTCGAACACCGGCGAGAAGCGAGCGACCATGTAGACGCCGGCGGTGACCATCGTGGCCGCGTGGATGAGGGCCGAGACCGGGGTTGGGCCTTCCATAGCATCGGGGAGCCACACGTAGAGAGGGATCTGGGCGCTCTTGCCCGTGGCACCTCCGAACAGCAGCAGGGCTGCGGCGGTCGCAACTCCCGCGGCCATGCCTCCGGCTTCGGCGTTAACCTGTCCCACCGTCAGCGAGCCGGCGGAGGCCGAAAGAACAAAGATCCCGATGAGAAAAGAGAAGTCCCCGACTCGGTTGACGATGAACGCCTTCTTGGCCGCGTTGGCCGCGGCGGGCCGCTCGAACCAGAAGCCGATCAACAGATACGAGCACAACCCCACCCCCTCCCAGCCGACGTAGAGCAGAAGGAGGTTGTCGGCCAGTACCAGCAGCAGCATCGAGGCCGCGAACAGGTTGAGGTAGGAGAAGAAGCGAGCGTAGCGAGCCTCCCCGTGCATGTAGCCGATCGAATAGATGTGGATCAGAGTGCCGACGCCGGTAACCACCAACACCATCACAATCGAGAGTGGGTCCACCAGGAGCCTGGCGGCTGCCTCGAAGTCACCCACCTCGATCCATTGAAACGCCGTGACGATGACGGAGCGCTCCTCGGCGTGACGCCCCAGGAGATCGGCGAGCATCGCCAACCCCAGCAGGAAGGGCACTCCTATGGCTGCGGACGCAACGATTCCCGCAGCATCGCCGATGCGCTTGCCGAAGATCATCAGGGTCAGCGCTCCGGCGAGCGGAAGCGCGATCACATATGGTGCCAGGTCGGTCACACGTTCACCATTTCAAAAGGCTCACATCGTCGACGTTGGCCGTTCCTCTGCGCCTCGAGATCACGAGGATTATGGCGAGGCCCACGACGACCTCTGCTGCTGCCACCACCAGCACGAAGAAGACAAGAATCTGGCCGTCGACGTGGCCCCACATGCGAGAGAAGGTCACGAATATGAGATTGATCGCGTTGAGCATCAGCTCGATAAACATGAAGATCACGATGGCGTTTTTTCTTGTGAGGGCACCCACCACGCCGATCGAGAACATCAAGGCTGCAAGGGTAAGGTAGTAGCCGGGGGCCACACTCATGCCGCGGCCCCCTCTTTGTTGCTGCCGCTTGCGCTCTCGGCGCCGGTACCGGCGTCCGGGACCCGGCCGATGCGCCGGGCCAGCACCATGACCCCCACGATCGCTACCACAAGTAGCACCGAGGTCGCCTCGAAAGGCAGCAGGTAGCGGGAGAACAACTCGGCCGCAAGCGCTTTGACGTTACCCGGATCCTGATTCAGCTCGGTGAGTGCGCCCGCCTGATCTTCGCCTCCCGCGGCGAGCTCCACGCCCCTGACTGCGACCCACAGGATCTCGGCCGCCAGCAGGCCACCCAGCCCGATGGCGAGCGGGCGCTGGCCCGGCAGGGGATCGATAAGCGCCTCACGCGTGTCTACGCCCAGAAGCATGATGACGAACAGAAACAGCACCATGATGGCGCCCGCATAAAGGATGATCTGCACGGCCGCAACGAAGAAGGCGCCCTGGAGAAGAAACCCAAGGGCGAGCGCGACCTGGGTGACGACGAGAAAGAGGGCCGCGTGGACGGCGTTGCGAGCGAAGAGCATTGCCAGCGACGCCCCCAGCGCCATCACGAACATCACTCCGAAGACGAGGTACTCGAGGTTCATCCTCCTCGCTTTCTGTCGAGATCCTCACCCAGGCCCACGGTGGCGGGAACCTCTTTCTTCGTCTTCCAGTGGCGCTTGATGGGTTCATCGATGATGAGCTGATCCTTGGTATAGATGAGGCCCTCTCGCGACGGCCCGGAGATCTCGTACTCCGTAGTCATGAGCAGAGCCTCGGTCGGGCATGCCTCGACGCAGAGCCCGCAGAATATGCAACGCAGGTAGTTGATCTGGTAGATCTGCGCGTAGCGTTCGCCCGGAGAGAAGCGGGCCTCCGGTGTGTTTTGCGCCCCGACAACGTAGATCGCATCTGCAGGACAGGCGCCTGCGCAGAGCTCGCATCCGATGCACTTCTCGAGCCCATCGGGGTGGCGGTCAAGAATATGCCGCCCCTTGAACCGGGGAAAAGGCTGCCTTCGCACCTCCGGATAAGCGACCGTGTCCTTGCGCTTGAATACGTTCTTGATGACGACCTTCATGCCGGTCAAGATCTCAGGCAGAGCCACGGCTGCCTCCTTTTTGTGGGGTCACGGCGAAAGCGAGGCGAGGGTCTCCGCGACCGACCCAGGCGAGGATCAGCCCGGCCAGGACGACGAACACCCCCAAGCGAATGTTGCGCGACACGCCTTCGGTGTTCACGGTCGCGGTGACCACTATCCACAACAGGGCGGCGGGAATCAGCCGCTTCCATCCGAGCCACATCAAGCGGTCGTAGCGCAGGCGCGGCAGCGTGGCCCGGAGCCAGATGAACAGGTAGACGAAGACGAGGGTTTTCGCAAGGAACCACATCAGGGGCCACAGCCACGGCAGGAAGCCGAGTCCTGGGCCGTGCCACCCTCCGAAGAAAAGGCTCACCGCCACTGCCGAGATGACCACGACGTGGATGTACTCGCCGAGGTAGAACATCGCAAAGCGGATCCCGGAGTACTCGGTGTGGTAACCGGCGATCAGCTCGGTCTCGGCTTCGGGGAGGTCGAAGGGCGCCCGGTTGGTCTCCGCAATCCCGGCCACGAAGAAGATCGCGAACGCCGGCCATTGGGACCAGATGTACCAGTTGGGCACGATCGAGAAGACGTCCTGCAACTGTTCCAGTACCGGGATGCCGTCGAAGAAGGTGACGTTTCCGACGGTGCCTGCTTGGGCCGCGACGATGTCGCTCAAAGAAAGGCTCCCCGCCACCAGGGCGATGGGGACCAATGACAGGCCGAGCGCGATCTCATAAGAGATGAGCTGTGCGGTCGAGCGCACGCAGCCGAGCAACGGATACTTCGAGCCGGACGCCCAACCCGCCAGCACGACGCCATAGACACCCAACGAGCCCATCGCCAGGAAGTAGAGGATTCCGATGTTGATGTCTGAGATGACGAAGTCCACGCGCCTGTCGCCGACGGTGACGTGGTCCCCAAGCGGGACTACGGCGATGGCGAGAAAGGATGGGACCATCGCCGCGGCGGGAGCGATCGCATAAGTCCAGCGATCTGCGGCCGCGGGTCGAAAGTCCTCCTTGAAGAAGAGCTTGATGCCGTCGGCAATCGCTTGCAGCAACCCGTACGGCCCCCATCGGTTTGGACCCACGCGCGCTTGCATGTCGGCGATGACCTTGCGCTCCATATAGGTCACGAGCGCCGCCGTCAGCAGCAAGGCGACGAACACGACCACGACTTTGATGAGGGCGATGAGCGCGACCGCTCCAACGAGATCGACTACTCCGCTCACGCCTTTTTGACCTCCACTCGGGCGTCGAGCCCGGACATCAGCCGGTTGGCCTTGAGCCCCTTCTGGTCGTAGGGAACGAATACGGCACCCCTCGAGATGTCGGACAAGAACACCTCGAGCTCTGCCTCGACGCCCGAGCCGGACACGATCGCTCTTTCCCCCTCGGACAAGCCCAGTTCCGCCGCGTCCTCGGGGTTCATCTCGACGAAGGCCGGGCGCGCAATCCCGCGCAGGGCCATGGACTTCGACACCATCGTGCCCTCGTCGTAGATGAGCCGGCCGCTGTAGAGCGCAAAGCCGTCGCCCTCGGCCGGACGCGGTGTGAGGGGCCGGTCTCCGTTAAGCCCGCCGTTCGAGGCCGGCGCGGGCGCGATGATCCCGGGCCGCTGTCGCGCCTCGAAGGCTCGCAGCTCCCACGACAAGGGCCAGTTCTGACCGGTCTGGAACGGGCTCCCCGAGCGAAAACCTTTGGGGTAGTGGCCTCCCGGACCGGCCACGACCGCATGGGGAGGGGCGTGATCGGGTCCCGACGCGTAGCCCGACTCCTGCGCGGGATGGGGCGCAAGCGAAGCCTGATTGAGATGCGAGACCTCGATACTGGAGTGTGTGGCTACGTTGGCGCGGATGTCCGACCACACGTCCTCGAAGGAATTCCAACCCCAGTCCTCGCCCAGGGCGCGCGCCAGCGACGCGCACGCGCGCCACGGCTCGAGGGCCGCGCCCGGTGGCGTCAGCAACGGCTCGAGCTTCTGCAGTCGCCGCTCGAGGTTGGTGAACGTGGCTTCTCGTTCCGCGTAGGCCGCGCTCGGCAGCACCACATCGGCATGCGTTGCCGTCTCGGTGGCGAAGAGCTCGATCACGACCGTGAACACACCGCTCTCGAGCGCCCGCTTCGCCAGAGCGGCGTCGGGAAAGTCCGAGATTAGGTCTGCCCCAAAGATCACGAGAGCATCCAGCTCCGAGGCCGCCGCCGCTTCGAGCATCTCCCTCGTGCCCATGCCCGGCTCGGCCACCGGCGCGTGGCCAGCGTCCAGCAGCGGGTGACAGCCCATGTCGAGCATGCCCTGCGATCCCGCATGCGGTGGGCACATCAACAGCTTGGCATTTCGTTCGTGGGCGAGCTGCACGACGGCAGCAAGGATGGGACTCTCGTCGCGCCCCGCGGCGGCCGGCCCCCACGCCACGACTAACGGATCACCGATATCGTTGACCGCTTCGGCCGGTTGCGCGGTGGCTCGCATCAGTCCGGCAACGGCCCGCGCCTCTGCTCCCGGCTCGCAGCGGATCACGTGAGTGGCAAAAACATCGAGCGAGATGCGGCGCGGCGAGCAGACGATCAGCTTGGCGCCCTTGTCCAGCACTGCCTTGCGCAGTCTCAAGTAGAGGACCGGCAGTGTCTCTTTGGGATCAGGACCCACCCACAGAATCGTGCGAGCGCTCTCGAGGTCGTTGAGTGTCGCATTCGAGCCCGCCGCTCCGGACAGTCCCAGCGCCAGCTCGTAGGGCGCACCCGCATCTTGGATGCGAGCATCTACGTGGGGCGTGGCGAGCACGGTCTTCGACAACTTGGAGATCGCCCACGCGTCCTCTGTAGTGAGGTGCCCCGAGGCAATGACGCCTATTCTCTTGGCGTCCCGCAAGCGCGAGACGATGGCATCAAGCGCCTGGCCCCAGGAGGCCTGCTCGAAGTCGTCCCCCTTACGAAGCAGCGGTGTTTGCAGCCGCTCCTCGGAGCCCACGTAGTGATAGCCGAAGCGGCCTTTGTCGCAGGTCCAAAAGTCGTTGACGTTCTCGTTGGGAAGTGCCTGCGTTCGGACGAGCTTGTCCGAGCGCGCTTCGTTGGTCATCGGGCAGCCGACCGAGCAATAGGCGCACACACTGGGGGCGCTGATGAGATCCCAGGGACGCGACACAAATCGGTAGGGCTTCGATGTCAGGGCACCTACCGGGCAGATCTGGATGGTGTTGCCCGAGAAGTAGCTGTCGAAGGGCTCGTCCTTGAAGGTCAGGATTTGCGTTCCGGGCCCACGGTCGACGAGCTGGATGAAGCGGTCTCCCGCCACTTCGTCGGAGAAGCGAACGCAACGCCAGCACAACACGCAGCGCTCTCGATCGAGCACGACGAGGTCCGAGATCTCAAGTGCCTTCTCGAAGGTGCGCTTGGGTTCGACGTAGCGGCTGGAACCGGGGCCGTGCTTGAAGGTCTGGTCCTGAAGCGGGCATTCCCCGCCTCGATCGCAGATAGGGCAGTCGAGCGGATGATTGATGAGCAGGAACTCGAGCATCCCCCTCTGGGCATCGACCGCGGTCTCATCGACGGTGTCGACCTTCATGCCGTCCGCGACCGGAGTTGCGCACGCCGGCAGCAGCTTGTTCTGGCCTTCGACCTTGACGAGGCACATCCGGCACACCGCCACCGAGCGCATGCCCGGGTGATAGCAGAAGCGCGGCACGAACACGCCCATCTCCTCGGCAACGTCGATCAGGATGCGGCCCGGTTCGGTCGAAACCTCCTGACCGTTGATCGTGAGGTCGATGTGCCCGTTGTCAGGGCTCATTAAGTGGGCTGCTCCTCGTCAGAAGCGATGCCTGCCGAAGGCTGCGCTGTGACGCCTGCATCTCCTAGTCCGGTCTGCTTGGCGCGCGATCCGGACACCGTGGTGAGCTCACCTTCGAAGGGGCACCGGCCCTCTGAGACGTGACGCTCGAACTCCGAGCGAAAGAGCTGCACGTTGGAGCGCAACGCCCACGACGCCGCGTCCCCTAGCGGGCAGAACGATCGCCCGTCGATGCCGTTGGCGATGTCGACGAGCAGGTCCATGTCCTCTTGTCGTCCCTCGCCGTGCTCGATGCGCTCGAGCACTTTCACCGCCCACCAGGTTCCTTCGCGACACGGCGTGCATTTGCCGCACGATTCGTGCTCGAAGAACTCGAGCGTCACGAGCGCGTTCCTCACCATGCAGGTGGTCTCGTCCATGAACACGATCGAGCCCGAGCCCAGCATGGTGCCCGCCTCTTTCAAGGCATCGAAGTCGACGGCGATCTCGGTCGAGGTAAGCAGTGGCGCGCTTGCCCCACCCGGAATGATGGCCTTGAGCTCGCGGCCACCCAGCATCCCGCCCGCCAGCTCGAGGACGTCCTTCAGCGGAGTCCCCAGGGGCACCTCGTAATTTGCGGGTCGCTCGATGTGGCCCGAAACAGACAGCACCTTGGTTCCGGGGGATCGCTCGGTCCCCCACTGCCGGAACCAGTCGGCTCCGTGCCCGACAATGTGAGGCAGCGCAGACAGAGTCTCCGTGTTGTTGACCACGGTTGGGCGCCCATAGAGGCCTTTGATTGCCGGGAACGGAGGCCTCAGCCGAGGCTGGCCCCGGAATCCTTCGAGCGAGTCCAGGAGTGCCGACTCCTCTCCGCAGATGTAGGCGCCGGCGCCGCGATGCAACACGATGTCGAGGTCGAACTTGGACCCGTATATGCCCTGGCCCAGCAGGCCTCTGTCGTAGGCATCGTTGATGGCGCGATCGAGCCGCCTGGATCCCAGGGCGAACTCTCCTCTGCAGTAGATGAACGCCTTGGTGGCTTGGTTTGCCCACGCCGCAATAGTGATGCCCTCAAGCAGCTGATGTGGGTCGGACTCGGCGAGCTCGCGGTCCTTGTAGGTGCACGGCTCGCCTTCGTCGTGGTTGACCACGATGTACTTGGGAAACACGTCCTTGGGCACGAACGACCACTTCATCCCGGTGGGAAAGCCTGCGCCACCGCGACCTCTGAGTCCCGACTCCTTGAGCAGTGCGATGCAGTCGTCTGCGGACATCTTCGTAACGGCCTTACGAGAGGCCTCATAAGCGCCGTCGTCGAGGGCACGCTCGACGGTCCAGGAGTCGTCGGGGAACTCCCGCAGCCTGCGCGTCACCATGCGGACTTCGTTGATCACTTCGTGCGGCCCTCGTCATTTTTCGGAGCTCTCTCTTGTCCCTTTTCCTTGGGCCTGATGCCGGGAGCGGTGTCGGCATGCGGAGACTCGCCGCCTATGGTGCGCTCTTGCTGGTCCCCGGCTGTTCCGGGGACGCGCAGGCCCGAGGTGGCGATCTCGCGCGCAATCTCCTTTGAGCTCTTGACCTTCTGCCCGCGAAAGCTCGTTGTCTCCCTGCCCTCTTCGAGCCGGTCGATCAACGCGCGGGCATCGTCCGGGGTCATGTTGCAGAAGTCCTCGTAGTTGATCTGCAGGCTGGGAGCGCCATCACAAGTCGCTAGGCACTCCGCCGACTCGAGCGAAAAGCGGCCGTCGCCGGTGGTCCCCCCGACCTCTACCCCGAGCCTGTCCTCGAGCGCCCTCGCTATCTCTCTGGCGCCCCTGTGAGTGCAGGCGATATTGCGGCACACAGAAACGAGATACTCGCCCTGGGGCTTCTTCTTCAACATCGTGTAGAAGCTCGACGTGGCCAGAACCTCGGCGGGCTCCAAGCCCACGATCTCGGCCACCTCGCGCATCCCGTTCTCGGTCACATGCCCTTCCACCGACTGCACCAGGAACAACAGTGGAAGGACGGCGGAACGAGAGTTCGGGTACTTGCCCACGATCGCAGCGGCCGTTCGCCTGAGCTCTTCAGAGAGAACCCCTGCAGAAGTGCTCATCGGTCGACGCCCCCCATCACCGGATCGATCGACGCGATGGCGGCAATCAGATCGGCCACGAGTCCTCCGGTCGCCATCGCCGGCAACGCCTGCAGGTTGACGAAGGACGGATCGCGCACGTGCAGCCGGTAGGGAGAGGTGCCGCCGTCGGAGATCGCCATCACGCCGAGCTCGCCGCGCGGAGACTCGACCGCGGTGTAGATCTCTCCCGCGGGGACTGTGTAGCCCTGGGTGACGAGCTTGAAGTGATGGATCACGGCTTCCATCGAGCGATTCAGCTCGGAGCGCGAGGGAGGAGTAAGCTTGGGATCCATGCTCTTGTAGTCGCCGGAGGGCATCTGGTCGATCACCTGCTCGAGGATCCCGCACGACTCACGCATCTCTTGCATGCGCACCTTGTAGCGGGCATAGACATCCCCGGCGTCGGCCACCGGCACATCGAACTCGAACTCGTCGTAGATCTCATAGGGCATATCCCTGCGGATGTCCCAATCGAGGCCCGAGGCGCGCGCGATCGGGCCGGTGGCCCCTGCAGCTTCGGCGTCCTCGACGCTCAACACTCCAACTCCCGTCGTGCGCTCGAGAAAGATGGGATTGAGGGACAAGAGCTCCTCATACTCGTCAATGCGAGAGCGCATCGTGGCCACGATGTTGCGGCACACGGGCTCCCACCCATCGGGCAGGTCCTGCCACACGCCGCCGGGAATGATGTAGCCATGGTTCATTCGCAGTCCGGTCACCATCTCGTAGAAG
Source organism: Actinomycetota bacterium (assembly GCA_035646635.1). Taxonomy (GTDB): domain Bacteria; phylum Actinomycetota; class CADDZG01; order CADDZG01; family WHSQ01; genus JACDAL01. The sequence goes on from DASRPA010000237.1 coordinate 33,660, forward strand.
TCGAGGATGATCTCGCGCTCACGAAAACCGTAGAAGACAACCGAGATCGCGCCCATGTCGAGGCCTTGGGTTCCGAACCACACGAGGTGAGAGGAGAGGCGGTTCATCTCCGTCATAAGCGTGCGGATGAACTGGCCGCGCCGGGGTACCTCGACCCCCAGCAAGCTCTCGACCGCAAGCGAATAAGCTTGCTCGTTGAACAAGGGCGCCAAATAATCCATGCGCGTGACAATCGTCACCGCACTGCGCCAGTTCTGGTCCTCACACTCCTTCTCCATCCCCGTGTGGAGGTAACCGATGATCGGCTTGCAGTGAACGACCGTCTCCCCGTCAAGCTCCACCAGCAAGCGCAACACGCCGTGGGTGGCGGGATGAACGGGACCCATGTTGAGAACCATGCGGTTCTCGTCCGCGCTCTCGACGTATGCACCCTTGCCCACGGCTTCGATCTCGGCGATGGTCTGCGTGTTCATCCCTGCTCGCGGTCTTCCTCGGGCCACACTCTCTCACCAGGGCCCGACTGCCCCAGGCGATCTACATCACGCCCAGCTTCCACCTTTTCGGGGGCCTGCCCCGGTGCATCGATCTGCAGGAACGGCTGCGGAACGAACTCGACCGGCACCTTGCCGACGCCGTAGTCCTTGCGCAGCGGATGCCCTTCCCAATCATCGGGCATGAGGATCCTGGTGAGGTTTGGATGTCCGTCGAAACGAATGCCGAAGAGATCGAAGGCCTCGCGCTCCATGAAGTCCGCGGTGGGCCACACCTCCGCCACCGAAGGCATGGTGGGCGGATCGCCGGGCGCCGTGACGTGGATCGTCCGGCGTTCTTTTCTTATATCGTGTAGCAGCTGGACCACGATCTCGAAGCGGTCGTCCGCGTCCTGCGCGAACCCCGCACCGCTCGCCTGGCCTACGGCCGTTCGCGCCAAGCCGGAGCGATCCACGCCGCACAGATCCCGCAGCTTCCAACCCTCCTGGTGAAGAGAGCGAGCCCTTGTGGGCCAGTCCTCAGAGGAGATCAGGGATCTGTCGCTCACCCGGCCACTCGACCCGCCTGATAGCGACCTTGGGAGATCGTTTCGTGCAGCAACATGATCCCGTCGATGAGCATCTCTGGACGAGGTGGGCAGCCGGGCACGTAGATGTCCACGGGGACGATCTGATCGACTCCCTGCACCAGCGCATAGTTGTTGAAGACGCCGCCCGACGAGGCGCATGCTCCCATCGATACCACCCATTTGGGCTCGGTCATCTGGTCGTAGACATGACGAAGGACGGGGGCCATCTTCTGCGACACGCGTCCGGCTACGATCATCAGGTCTGCCTGGCGCGGGGACGCACTGAAACGCTCCATGCCGAAACGAGCCAGGTCGTGCCGGGGCATGGTCGTTGCAATCATCTCGATCGCGCAACAGGCAAGCCCGAACGTGGCGGGCCACAGCGAGGACCGCCGCGCCCAATCGACAACTCTGTCGAGCTTCGTGGTTATGAAATTGGCGCCGACGGCATCGCTCAACCCTCCCACTCGAGACCTCCTCGCTTGAGAACGTATACGTAGGCGGCAAGCAGTATTGCGATGAACACCAGCATCTCGATGAGCCCGAACAACGCCAGATCGCGAAACGCAACCGCCCACGGATACAAGAACACGGTCTCGATGTCGAAGATGATGAAGAGCATTGCAACGACATAAAACTTCACCGAGAAGCGGTCACTGTCGTTGCCCGACTCGGGCACGATCCCGCTCTCGTAGGGGCCGAGCTTGGCGGGCGTCCACTTTCGAGGCGACAACTTCGAAGCCGCGATCATCGAGCCGGCTGCAAAGATCGTCGACAGGACCACGAGAAAGAGAATCGGAAGGTAAGAGCCGATAGTCACGGCTTCATCTCCGCCAGTCTCTTTAGCGCCCTGAGCGCGAACTGGTGTGAGCCCTTTGACCTGATGTCCTCGAGGTTTCCCAAGAACGTGAGCGCAAAGCTCATCGCCGAGCGAGAGGTCATTCCCACCGAGACCAACCTCTCCATGACGACCGGATTTCCGATCGCCTTCACGAACCTTCGCCCGAGCCGGTAATAGGGGCCGTAGGTCTCCTTGAGCTCATCTGTGTAGCCGCTGAGCTCTACGGAGTTGCCTGATCTCAACGCCTCATCGATATGGCGTCCCGCTATGCGCCCGGTCTCGTATCCATAGGCGATGCCTTCCCCATTGCAGGGATTGATCATGCCCGCAGCGTCGCCTGTAAGCAGGAACCCGGGGCCGTGCGGTGGCCACACGCTCTGGCCCATGAACAGCCGTCCCCCGCGCTCCTTGGAGCAGACCGAGTCGTAGTCGACTCCCCACTCTTTGGGCAGTCCGGAGACGAAGCCTTGCTGCAGGTGATGGAGGTTGAGCGAACGCCAGCCGCCGAATGTGGACAACAAGCCGACGCCTACGTTGACGGTGCCGTCTCCCACCGGGAAGACCCAGCCGTAGCCGGGTAGGACCTCGTCCTTGGTGCGCACCTCGAGGTAAGCATCGAACCAACCCGAGTGGTCAATGGGCGAACGAAAGTACTGTCGGACCGCCAGTCCCAGGGGATAGTCGAGGCGGCGCTCGCGGCCCAGCGAACGGGTGAACTTGGTGGCCGCTCCCTCGGCGCAAACGACCCACTTGGCGCGCACCTCTTCGAGCTGGTCGTCCCGCTTGGCAACCACACCGGCGCAGATCCCGTTCTCGAACAGCGGTTCCTTGACGTGGGTCTCGTAGAGGACCTTCGCTCCCGCCTTCTCGGCCTGAGACAACACGATCTGATCGAGGTCCTTTCGCGGCTTGACCAGTCCGTAGTCGGGCCAGCGATCGAGCTTGGGAAACGGCAGCTCGATGGTCTTGCCGGCGCCATGGATCCGCAGCCCCCGAACCCGCTCCCAGGTGCCCAACTCTTCGCCTAGGCCCATGTCATCGAGGACCTTGACCGCCCTGGGGGTGAGGCCGTCCCCGCAGGTCTTCTCGCGCGGGAAGGCTTTCTTCTCGCACACGAGCACCGAGTGGCCGCGTTCGGCCAGGTAGTGGGCGGTGGCGGCTCCCGACGGCCCGCCGCCGACTACTGCGACGTCGACATCGGTCGGCACCGTCGCTTCTCCTCTCGGTCGTTCCGGGTGTTCATCGGGTCAGTACCTGGCATGAGCCTTCGAGTTGGTCGTGAGTTCACTGCGCCAAACTAGGCGAGGGTCGGCTGCTCGGCACTCCTTGTGAAAACTTTCACGAGCATACCCCCGCTGGTGCCCGACTGGGCCACTCCGGAGCGCGGATTCCGCCCGGTACTCAAACGCGCACAAGGCGCTCCTGGGGACGGATTCGGTACCCGACAGCGCTTAACGCGCGATCGACTACCTGGGGCTGGCCCCCGAAAGGACGGCTGCTCAGCCGACCTCGACGGTGCCGTTCATGTTCGAGTGGTACGCGCAGTGGAAGAAGTACTCTCCCTTCTTCAACGGATCTATCGGGAAGCTCTTGGTGGCCTCTGCGGCAATGTCCGGGCCCTTGAACAGAAAGCTGCTCGGGTCGGTGGCTTCCTCTTCGGTCTGGAAAATGACGAGGTTGTGCACCGTGGTGTCGCGGTTCTCGATCTCGAAATCGGTCTCCTTCTTGGGCGCCAGCCTGATCGTGTCGACGTCGAACTCGGTGCCCTCGGCCACCATGCTGTCGGTGGCGACTCCACCCCCGCCGCCGCTTGCGGGCGGGGGCTCGGTCGTGGTTCCGGTGTCCGTGGGCCCGTTGGCAATCAGAAAGGCAACCACGACGAGCGGGATGAGGAGATAGAGAACCGACAGCCA
>DASRPA010000238.1:0-3315 GCA_035646635.1 Actinomycetota bacterium
CGCAGGCGACCACCAGCAGGCCCAGGCACAAGACGAGTGCCATCCCGGTGCGTCTCCCTCTCACGTACGATTGCCCCCATTCGATGACTCGATGTTCGGTGAACCGAAGGTCGCAGCTTAGGCAGGGCTGATGTTAGGCGACCCTAACCGGAACGGTCAAGAGGGAGGCCGGGAGGAGAGGGCGATTAAAGGGGGTGGCGAGCCTTGCTCACATCCCACCCCTCATTTCCCCACCGAGAAGTCCAGGCGCCACTCCCGGAAAGAACCACACCGCAATCGCCAGCCCAAAAGCCGCCCCAGCCACTGCTCGAGAGAACATCTCGCCCCTGGTCCAGAGCTTCTCGATCAAAACCACCGCTGCCAACACGACCATGGCCAGGACATTCATGATCCCGAACGCAATGAGCAGGATGAACAGTGACCAGCAGCAACCGAGGCAATAGGCGCCGTGATGCAGGCCTGCGCGCATGTCTCGCAGCGCGCCGCGATAGGAGCCATAGTGCAGTAGCAACGCCAGTGGGGAGCGACAGTGCTCTAAGCATCGGCGCTTGAGGGGCGTCAGCTGGTACAAGCCGCACCAAGCGAAGATCGCGGCGGCCGCAACGGTCGAGGTGATCGAATTCGCTGCGATATTGCTCGCCAGGGACGTGAGGCCAAAGGCCGGGATGCCGGCGGCGGCCCACACCACCAGATAACCGGCGCCGAACAAAGCGAGCCGGGTGAGGCGGGACGAGCGAACAGATCGCGAATACATGGACGCCAGCGGCGCGATCGACGGCAGCATCATGCCGGCCATCATTAGCGTCCACACCCCGACGAAGGGGGGAAGAGCCAACCCCATGGACCCCATGGATTCCATTTCTTGCGATAGGCGAACGGTCACCAGCCAGGCCGTGGCCGCGACGATCAGCAAACCTGCTGTCTGTGGTGTGAAGCGATATAGCCGAAAGGTGGCGCTGGTCACGCGGCCCAGGAGAACGGCGCCGAATGGCCGTTCTTGCCCTCTTGGGAGAGCTCCAAGCCGAAGGCATTGATTCGCGACCTGACCGCCCGAGCGACCGTCAGCGTCGAGTTGGCGGGATGGAACATTCCCGTGAGCTTGGAAACCTCGCCCCCCGGATTGAGCGGCGGAACAAAGTCCTCGACCTCGATGTCGACGACATCTCCGATCCTCACGCTATGGCGGCGACCGTCGTCTGAGAACTCGATGGGAGCAACTTCGACACCCATCATCTCCCCGATCAAGGGCGCCAACATAGCCATTGGACCGCCAACCTGCCCGGAGAACACGGCCCCCAGCTTGTCGGCCTGCTCTTGGGAAGCGGCGGCATCCATGAACACGCCGACGCGCCAGTTTCCATCCGACATCAACTGAGGGGTGTCGGCCAGTACGGCCACGGTCAGCTTACTGACGTCGACGCCGTCCACATCGCCCGAGTCGATATGAAAGGCAAGTAGCACCCGGCAGCGTTCCGTATCGGCCGGCATCGAGAGCCCCGATGTGGTGCACGGACACACCATGTCACAGGAGCAGTTCTCGAGGTAAGTACCCTGCAGACGCCACGCCATCACAACCCCCAAACCTCACACACGACCAGTAGGAATACCTTCATGAGGCTATGGCACCCTCAGCAGAGTGTCAATCTCTAGTCATCCATATCCGTTCGTGCTATTTACGGGGAGGTGCACTAAGAAGCGGAGCCGACTCCGCGGCTCAATCACCTCCTACAGATCGGTGCCGCTCATGAGCCGCTCTCCGTGCCGGTCGTGGAAGGCGATCATGGCCTGCGCCCCTGGAATAGGAGTCGGCTCGAAAGTGCTGACGACGGATGCGCCGGAGAAGAAGCCGATGGCCCTCAGCACACCGTCCCCGACGTTGTGGAGATCGTGCGGGACCATGGCGGGGATCACGACTGCGGTGCCCGCTCCAAGCTCGGCGGCCTCCTCGCCGACCGTGCCCCTGGCCGTTCCTTCGAGAACGAGAACCAGCTCCTCCTCGCTGTCCTTGTGCATGCCGAGGCTGCGCCCAGGCTCTATCTCCATACAGACGAGGGCGCAGTCTGAGGCCCCTTCCCACGCATACACAGGAAAGCCAACCTTGTACCGGAGCGAGCCATCCTCGGGGTTCCGCATCTCCTTCAATGGCACCGTTTCGAGGTCGAACGTGAGCCCGGCAGCAATCCTTTCCTATTAGATGAACATGCATGTTCACAGGAACTTTGACAGCTACTGGTGCGTCTGTCAATATGGATGAGCAGGCTGGTTTATCGAAATAAGGATGGACAGTGACTCGAAAATACGAGATGACGCGGCGCGCCGTGGGTGTAGAGGAGACAAGGCGCCGGATCGTCGAAGCGGCCGTGGGACTCCACCAAGAGCTCGGGCCGGCGCGCACGACGGTCACGGCCATCGCGGAGAGGGCCGGGGTGCAGCGACTGACGGTCTACCGGCACTTCCCCGACGAGGACTCCATGCTGGCGGCGTGCTCGGCGAAATGGGCCGAGCGGAATCCTCTTCCAAAGTCAAGTGACTGGAACGGGATTGGCGACCCGGAGAAACGCCTCCGGCTTGCCCTGGAAGCCTTCTACAACTACTACGCGTCCGAGGAGAACATGCTGGCTAACTCCATCCGTGACGCTCCGATGATTTCATTCGTGAGGCACCGTCGCGAGAGATTCGAGAGCTATCTCGACGAGGTCGGAGAGGGACTGCGGAAGGGTTGGGGGGTAAGGGGCAAACCCAAGCGGCACCTGACAACGATGATCGGACACGCACTGCGCTTCGAGACCTGGCGCTCGCTCAAGCAGCAGGGGCTCGGCCCATCGCAGGCCGCCGAGCTTATGGCCATTGCGGTGACCGGCGTGGCTCGACGATAATCGCGCTTTGCACGCATGAAAGAGGTACCTCAGCGCCACGTTACGCAGGCTTCTTTTGTACAAAACGCGCCGATAGCCCGCGTTTCGTAGCAAACCTCAAGCCAGCCCTGAGCCGAGCAGTGTACCGAGTCGAACAAGGTGCCGAGCCGAGCACCGTCGCGGCCTTTCGGGATCAGGCCGCCACGGTGCCTTCACCCGGCGGATCGGGCCCCGGGTCGTAGCGCCGCCCGTTGGGCTTGAACCACTCCGAGACGGTCCCGTTGAGACAGACGCTCCAGCCCAACCTGTGCACCAGCTTGTGGTGGAACGTACACACCAGCACGAGATTGTCGTAGTCGGTGGGGCCTCCCTCTTCCCACGCCCAGATGTGGTGCGCCTTGACAAACATCTTGGTCCCGCAGCCGGGAAAGGTGCAGCCGTGGTCTCTGCGGAGCAGCTG
>DASRPA010000239.1:0-8019 GCA_035646635.1 Actinomycetota bacterium
AGACTCCCTTCGTGACCCGCGATGCCCGAAGTGGGCATGCCGTCGATGGCGGAGTAGGGGATCGGGCTGGCTTCGGTGAGCGAGCGGCCGAGGTCGGACAGCCCCGAGCCCAGCACCACGGCGACGCGCCACGATTTGGAACCGGTGACGGCCCCGATTGCGCTGGTCACGGAGCAGACCTCGAACCCCAAGCCACCGTCGGCCGCGACCAGTTGGAACCGGTGGCGGCCTCGATCGGGCTGGTCACGGACCGAACCTCGAGCCACGAGTCACCGTCGGCCGCGACCCGCCGGATCCGGTGGTGGCCCCGATCGGGTTCGTCACGACCCGATTCGCTCGAGCACCAACGGCGCCGGCTCGCCCGGCTCCGGTGCGATGTCGACCGCCCCCTCGAGCGCCTGCAGCGCGGCGGCGAAGCGCCCCGGGTCGTCGGCGTGGAGCTCCAGCAGGGGCTCTGAGGCAGAGACTTCGTCGCCGGGTTTCTTGAGGCAGACGACGCCGGCGCCGGGACTGACGGGATCCTCCTTACGGGCGCGCCCCGCCCCCAGCCGCCACGCGCACACCCCCACGGCGCGGGCGTCGAGTCTGGTCACGAAGCCCGCTGCGCCCGCCTCGAACACCATTCGCTCGGGCGCCTCCGGCAGGGGGCGGTCGGGATCGCCGCCCTGGGCCGTCACCATGGCCCGAAACCTCTCGAGCGCGGCCCCCGATCTCACTGCGGCGCGTGGATCCCCATCGATCCCGGCGAGCTCGAGCATGACCTCGGCCAGCGCGTAGGTGACCTCGGTCACGTCGTCGGGGCCGCTGCCCGCCAAGATGTCCAGGGACTCCGCTACCTCGAGGGCGTTGCCCGCCGTCCTGCCGAGGGGTGTCTCCATGTTGGTCAGCAGCGCCACGGTCTTGATCCCGTGCGCGTCGCCCAGTGCCACCATCGTTTCGGCCAACGCGCGCGCCTGGGAAAAATCGGGCAGGAACGCTCCCGAGCCGACCTTCACGTCCAAGACGAGGGCCGAGGCACCTTCGGCGATCTTCTTGGACATGATCGAGGACGCGATCAGAGGGATCGACTCGACCGTGCCGGTGACGTCGCGCAGGGCGTAGAGCTTTTTGTCCGCGGGCGCCAGCCCAGCCCCCGCTGCGCAGATAACGCAGCCTTCCCGCTCCAGCACCGAGATCATCTCGGCCGAGGACAGCTCGGCCCTGAAGCCCGGGATCGTCTCGAGCTTGTCGAGCGTGCCCCCGGTGTGCCCCAGCCCCCGGCCCGACAGCATGGGAACGGCTGCGCCGCAGGCCGCGACTATCGGCGCCAGCGGCAGCGAGACCTTGTCACCCACTCCTCCGGTTGAGTGCTTGTCGACGGTCGGTGCAGGGATCGAGGAGAGGTCGAGGCGCTCGCCGGAGGCGATCATCGCCGCGGTCCACTGCGCCAGCTCGTGATCGGCCATGCCCCGCCACACGATCGCCATGAGCAGGGCGGAGGCCTGCTCGTGAGCGACCTCGTCGGCGGTGTAGGCGTTCACGAACCAACTGATCTGCTCCTCGGTGAGCGTGCCTCCGTCGCGCTTCGTCCGAATGAGGTCGACCGCGTGCAAGCTCATGAATGCTGTTCGAGGTCGGAAGAGGAGAACGAGCGCGGCAGCAGCTCTGCCAGCTCCAGCGGTCCGTCGGCGGAATGGACGAGCAGCTCCTCTCCGCCCGCTTCCAGCAAGAGCTGGCGACAACGGCCACACGGCATCAGAAGCTCGCCACGGCCGTCGACGCACACCACCGCCACGAGACGGCCCCCGCCGGTGGAGTGCAGCGCCGAGACAAGCCCGCACTCGGCGCAGAGCCCGAGACCGTAGGTGGCGTTCTCGACGTTACAGGCGCTCAGGATGCGGCCGTCGTCGACCAGCCCGGCGGCCCCCACGGGGAAGTGCGAGTAGGGGGCATAGGCGCGCTCCGAGGCCTCGATCGCGGCCGCCCGCAGCGCGCCCCAGTGGACCGTTTGCGGCACCGTCAGGTGGCGGCGCCTTCGTAGGCGCGGCCCGCGGCAGCCGGGGGTTGGACCCGTCCCACGAAGCCGGCGATGGCGATGATCGTGACCACGTAGGGGATCATGCGGATGAACTCCTCGGGTAACAAGTTGACGACCGGAGCATCATTCAGCCGCAGGGGGATGGCCTGGGCGATCCCGAAGAGGAGTGCGCCTGCCATGAGCCGCAGCGGCTGCCAGTTGCCCAGGATCAGGGCCGCCAGGGCGATGAACCCAAGACCCTGTGTCTGGCCCTCGCGGAAGAGCCCGTTGATCTCGATCGCCAGGAAGGCTCCTGCAAGGCCTGCCAGGGCGCCGGATATCGCCACTCCGGCGTAGCGCAGCGGCCAGACCCTTACCCCCAAGGAGGCGGCGGCCTCGGGATTCTCGCCGGCTGAGCGGAGCCGGAGGCCGAAGCGAGTCCGGTTGAGCACGAACAGGGCGGGAATCGTCATCAAGAACGCCACCAGGACAACCGGCGACATGCCCTTGAACGCCTGCCCCAGTCCCAGGGGAAGTGAGGACAACAGCGGGATGTTGATAGTGGCGAAGTCGGGGATTCCGGGATCGGACTGAGTCGCCTGGCCGAAGAAAAGCTGGGACAGAAAGCGAGCCAGGCCGACCGCGACCAAGTTGATCACGACGCCCGAGACGATGTGGTCGACCTTGAAGGTCACCGTGGCGAGCGCGTGGACGAGTGAGAACAGAAGTCCCGCGGCAGCTCCCGTCACGAGTCCAGCGACGGGGCCGTAGGTGACCGTGCCCCACGCGCCCATGACGGTACCGACGATCATCATGCCTTCGAGCCCGATGTTGACGATGCCGGAGCGCTCGCTGAACAGACCCCCGAGGCCGGTCAGATAGATGATCGTGAAGTAGCGCAGGCCCAGGGCGATGGCGGCGCCCAGGTCGATTAGGGGCATCAGCTAGCCGCCTGTCCGAGCTGGGCTTGACGGCGCCGGGCGAGAGCGCGGCTCACGAGCTCGTAGGCGACCACGACCGACAGAATCAGGATCCCTTGCAGGATGATGAGGATCTCGATCGGCAGCTCCGTCAGAATGGCGAGTCCGTCCTGGCCTCTGAGCAACATGCCGAAGAGGATGGCCGCCAAGGGGATGCCGGCGGGGTGATTGCGTCCCAGGAATGCGACTGCGATCCCGCTGAAGCCGAGCCCCGTCTCATAGTTCGATCCGAGGTAGCCGGTGTCTCCGAGGATGTGGTTGAGACCAACGAGCCCCGCCAGAGCCCCGGACATCAGGAAGATCTTGATCTGGGTTCCTCCGATCGAGACGCCGCCGGCCTCGGCGGAGCCCGGGGAAGACCCGACCGCGCGCACCTCGTAGCCGAGCCGGGTCCGAAACATCATGAACCACACGGCCACGCACACCACCAGCGCGATCGGAAACAACCATGTGAGGTGGACGATCGAGTCGGGGATGACGTCCTCAATGCCCAATGAAGTCGCGAGGTTGGGAACCAGGGCCGACTGCGGGAAGTCCTCTGTTCTAAGGTCTGTGGTCGTCACGTCCGAACGCAGCGGGTGGAGTATCAGCCACGCCACCAAGCTGACCGCGATGCCGTTCATCATGATCGTCGTGACGACTTCATGCGCTCCGGTCTTGACCTTGAGTACGGCCGGCACCGCGGCCCACAGCATGGCTCCCGCCATCGCCGCCACGACCACCAGCGGCAACAGGAGCGCCGTAGGTAGCCCGCTCATATAAATGGCTGCACCGGCGGCCGCAGCCATTCCCACGATGTACTGGCCCTCGACGCCGATGTTGAAGAGACCGGCTTTGAACGCGACCGCGACCGCCAGTCCCGAGTAGATCAGGGGCGTGGCGTTCTCGAGAACGATCGCGAAGTCCTGGGGCCGCGAGGTACCGAACGCCCACACCGTGCGATACACGAATACGGGGTCCTCGCCGTAGGCGATGACGATCACAGCGCCGATCAAAGCCGCGAACGCGAACGCGCCGGTCAGGGCGATCATCTGAGAGATCAGGAAGTCGATCCACTCGGGCCTTTCGCGCGGCTGAGTGACAGCCTCGGTCGCCATCAGCTCGCCTCCCTCTGGGCTCCCCTGCCCCCGGTCATGCCGATGCCTATTTTCTCCGGGGGGTCCTGCGGAGAGTACTCACCGGTGATCCGGCCCTCGTAGATCGTGACGATTCGATCCGAGAGCTCGTAGATCTCGTCCAGCTCGGCCGAGATCAGAAGCACCGCACGTCCCGCTTCCTTCTGCTCGAGGATCTGCTTCCACACGAACTCGATCGCCCCCACGTCCAGACCTCGCGTGGGTTGCTGCGCGATCAACAGCCGGGGGTCGTTCTCCAGCTCTCTGGCTAGGATCAGCTTCTGCTGGTTTCCTCCGGACAGCGTGGACGCCTCGTTTCCGATGCTGCGGGCGCGCACGTCAAACTCCTTGATGAGCCTCCTTGCCAGCTCCTTGATCTTCTTGATGGCGAGGGCTCCCCAACCGCCCAGGTACTGCGCGCGCGACTGCTGGCCGAGCACCGAGTTCTCCCACAGGGTCATGTTCAGCACCAGACCTCGCTCGTGGCGGTCCTCGGGCACGAAGGCGCAGCCGAGGCTGCGATTCTGTCTGACCGATCGTCCGGTTATGTCTTTTCCATCTAGTGTGATTCGCCCCGAGTCGGGCGGCCGCAGCCCTATCAGCACCTCCGCCAGCTCGCGCTGTCCGTTGCCCTCGACCCCGGCAATGCCGAGGATCTCGCCGGCCGCCACTCGGAGATCGACGTCGTGCAGCTTGCCGGCGAGGTTCAAGCCCTCTACCTGGAGCAGCGGCTCCCCCGAATCGACATCGGGCTTCTCGAGGCGGAACAGCACCTCGCGGCCGACCATCATCTCGGCGAGCCTCTCTTTGCTCGTGTCCGAAGGAGTCGTCTCGCCCACGACCTTGCCCCGCCGCAACACCGTGATGCGATCGGCTATGGCGAGCACTTCGTCGAGCTTGTGAGAAATGAACACGATCGTCTTGCCGTCGTCCTTTAGCGCGCGGAGGTTCTCGAACAGGTCCTTGGTCTCGGCCGGCGTGAGCACTGCGGTGGGCTCGTCGAGGATGAGCACGTCCACTCCCCGGAACAGCGCCTTCAGGATCTCGACGCGCTGCTGCTCTCCCACCGAGAGGTCGTCGATCCTTTTGCGCGCGTCGACCTTGAACCCGTAGCCCTGAGCCTGTTCTTCGATGTCCTTGACCGCGCGATCGAGATCGACCAAGGAGCCTCCCTCGGCGCCGAGGATGATGTTCTCGGCCACGGTGAAGCGATCGACCAGCACGAAGTGCTGATGCACCATGCCGATCCCGAGTGCGAGGGCGGCGCGCGGCGAATTGATCTTGACCTCTTTGCCACGCACCTCGATGCGGCCCCCATCGGGCGGATAGAGGCCGTATAGCACCCTCATCAAAGTCGACTTCCCGGCGCCGTTCTCGCCGATCAGGGCGTGAATCTCCCCCTTTTCGAGCGTGAGGTCGACCGCGTCGTTGGCAACGACTCCGGGGAAGCGCTTCGTGACCTGGTGCAGCGCGATCAGCGGAACGCCGGAGCGCTCCGCGTCGTCGCCCGTCGCCGGCTCGGCCACGTGGGGCCCGCCTAGCCCCCGGGCTCGATGGGCACCTTGATCTCGCCGCTCACGATCTGCTTCTTGTAGTCCTCGAGCTTCGTCTGTATGTCCTTGGACAGGAGCTGCTCGTTGTCGTTGTATTCATTGACCGCGTAGCCCACACCCTGCTCGGCGAGGCCGAAGACGTGGGTCCCCGGCTTGAACGAACCCTCCGCGACCTGCTGGATGGCGTCGTGCACCGCGGTATCGACGCGCTTGAGCATCGAGGTCAGGATTAGCTTCTGCTGTTCCGGGCTGGCGGTCAGAGATTGATCGGAGTCGACGCCGATGGCGAGCTTGTTCTGGGACACGGCGGCCTTGAACAGGCCCGAGCCGGATAGCCCCGCGGCGTGGTAGACGATGTCGGCGCCCCCGTCGTACATCGAGTTCGCCAGCGCCTCTCCCTTGGTCGGGTCTACGAACGCCTGGGTGGTGTCGCCGATGTACTCGACGAGGATCTCGATGTCGGGGTTGACGGCCTGGGCGCCGGCCGCGTACCCGGCCTCGAACTTCTCGATCAGTCCCGTGCCCTGTTGCCCGCCGAGAAAGCCGATGGTGCCGGCCTCGCTCTTCAGCGCGGCCGCGGCGCCCACCAGGAAGCTGCCCTCGTGCTCCTTGAAGGTGAGGTTTGAGACGTTCTCGCACGGCTTGTCAAGGCAGGCAAAGCCGTCGACGATCGCGAAGTTCGTCTCGGGGAAGTCGGGGGCGACCTTCTGGATGCCTTCCGAGAAGGCGAAGCCCACCGGGACTACCAGGTCGGCGCCTTGCTCGGCGAGGTTCACGGCATTGTCGTCGCGGTTCGAGCCGGACTGATTGGCTTCGAGCTCGTCGGTGTTTTCCTCGGCCACCAAGCTCTCGTCGATAGCCGCCTGCAGACCCCGGTAGGCGGCGTCGTTGAAGGACTGGTCGCCGCGGCCCCCCACGTCATATGCGAGCCCCACCTGGACGTCACTGCCGCCACTGTCTCCGCCGTTTCCCCCTCCGCTGGGGGAGGTGTCGGCGGGGTTACCGCCGCCGCACGCGGCCGTTACGAGCGCCAGCGCTATGCCGGCCATCAAAGTTCTCTTAGTCCCCAACTTCCAGCCTCCTGGGTCTCCCCGGTTGCTCCCCGCCCACTCCTACTCGGGTAGTAGGTCTGCTCAGCAGCATATAGACACCGAGGCTCAAGCGGATAGGGTCGGCTGGCGTGAAGATCTACACGAAGAAGGGCGACGACGGCACGACCGGCCTGCTCTATGGGGGCCGGGTTCCCAAGGACGACCTCCGCACCGAGGTCTATGGGACCCTGGACGAAGCCGTCTCCGCGCTCGGCGTCGCTCGAGCCGCAGGACTATCGGAGCGCGGCAAGGAGCTGGTCGTCCGGCTGCAGCGCGAGATGTTCGTCGCCGGAGCGCAGCTTGCCACCGCATCGGAGAATCAAGCCAAGCTGAAGGACGGCGTCTCCCGGGTGACCGATGCGATGGTGACCCAGGCCGAGGCAGACATCGATGAGCTTCTGGACAAGCATCCTCTTCCTCAAGAGTTTCTCCTCCCCGGCGAGAGCGCCCCTTCGGCCGCTCTCGACGTCGCCCGGGCGGTGCTGCGCCGCGCCGAGCGCCAGGCCGTCGGGCTGCAGCGAGCCGAGCTCCTCCCCCACCCTGTTGTTCTGCGCTTCTTGAATCGGGCCTCGGATCTGCTTTACGCGCTCGCCCGCTATGAAGAGGCCGAGGCTGGTTTCCGGGCACAGCCGTCACGCCGGCGATGACCAAGCCGTTCCGGTTCTGTCCTTCCTGCTCCAGCGGGCTCCCGGGGCGGGACGAGGAGGGGACCATCGTGTGTCCCAACTGCGGACGGCACTGGTATCACAACCCGTCGCCCGCGACCGGCGCCGTGCTCGTGAGGGACGAGCGGGCGCTGGTGTGCAAGCGGGCGTTCGAGCCCGAGGCAGGCAAGTACGACCTCCCGGGCGGCTTCCTGCGGGTCGGTGAGCACCCAGTCTCAGGCCTCAAGCGAGAAGTGTTGGAGGAGCTGGGGGTCGAGATCGATGTCGACACCGAGGACCTCGTCCTGTTCGCCACCCACACCTACGGTGACGACGACACTTGGAACCTGTCGCTGTGCTTCAGGGCGCGGCTGGTCTCGGGTGAGCCGACCCCCGCCGACGATGTCGCGGAGGTGCGCTGGGTCACGCTCGCGGAGCTCGATGAGATCGAGATGGCGTGGGCGCACGACCGAGCGGCGATCGAACGGACCCTTACCTCGCCGAGTCATCATGTGAACTGACTCAAGTGGCCGGCCACGTCCGCAAGGATTCGTGGATTGATCGCGGGACAAGCCCGCGGCCCTAGCCACATACGGAGGACCGGCCATGAACAACACTACCCATCTCGGACTGGACGTCC
>DASRPA010000240.1:0-2940 GCA_035646635.1 Actinomycetota bacterium
CCGCTACCGGTCGATCGGGAACTGTGCATGATTGACCCCCACCGGCGGGTGCCGGCGGGCGCGCTGAAGGGGCGGCTAGCGTAGGGGCCCCAGGCCGCCTATCATCGCCTTAGACACTAGCTACGGGGGACTGATGAGCAACGAGCCGCAGAAGACAACCGAATACACGTGGAAGGGCCGCACCGGTCCCTTCAACGTGTCCCTGACCCCCGGAGTCTTCAAGCCGACCTCCACGAGCGTCACGCTGGCGGAAGCCATGGAAATCCACGATGGTGACGTGGTCGTGGACGTGGGCTGCGGCTCAGGCGTCCTCACCTTCGTCGCCGCCCGTCTGAAGGCCGCCATGGCTTACGGCTGTGATCTCTCCTCCGAAGCAGTGAAAACGGCGGGGGAGAACGCACGCCGCCTCGGAATATCGGCCGTAACCGAGTTCAGAGCAGGAAACCTGCTGGAGCCCGTCAAGGACATCCGGGCCGACGTCATCATCGGTGACGTTTCCGGCATTCCCGACCCCATAGCGCTGGCGACCGGGTGGTTCCCCGACGGCATTGGGGGAGGCCCTACCGGTGCGGAGCTGCCGGTCGCCATGCTGGAGGGGGTCCAGAAGTGCCTCAAGCCCGGTGGCCGCCTCTACCTCCCCACCGGCACGATCCAGGACGAGAGCACGGTCCTCGAGACGGCCCGCCGCCTGTTCGGGGCGGAAAATGTCAAGAAGTTGATCGAGCGTCAGTTCCCGCTGCCGGGCTCGATTCTGGAATCGGACAAGGTGGCGAGGTTGATCTCGGACGGCCTCGTAGACCTCAAGCGCAAGGGGAGCCGCCTGCTCTGGAGACTAGCCGTCTGGTCGTGCCGTCAGGCCTAAGGGCATGACGGCGGAGGGGCCTCCGGCGTTCGACCGCTTCTTCCGCTACAACGAGCTCAGTGCGATTCTCAAGGGCTGGGCACAAAGGCATCCCACGCTGCTGCAGCTGGAGAGCATCGGCAAGTCCTACGAGGGACGCGACATCTGGCTTGCGACGGTCCACGAACTTCGATGTGGGAGGAGATGGGGAGAAGCCCGCGCTGTGGCTCGATGCAAATATCCACGCCGACGAGGTAACCGGCTGCACCGCCGCCCTTCACCTCATCCACCATCTCCTGAGCGGCCACGGGCGCGACCCTCGCATCACGGCGGTCCTCGACACCAGGGCCTTCTACATCGTCCCTCGCCTCAACCCCGACGGCGCAGAGCTGGCGCTCGCAGACAGGCCTCGGTTCGTGAGATCGAGCGTCCGGGCCTATCCCTTCCCACATCGCCGCAAGGGTCTGCACCAGGAGGACGTCGACGGCGACGGGCGCATCCTCATGATGCGGATGGAGGATCCCAACGGCGCCTGGAAGGCGCATTCAGAACAGGCCCGGCTGATGGTGCGAAGGGAGCCAGACGAGCCGGCCGAAGACGGCACCTTCTACCGCATCTTTCCGGAAGGCACCCTCGAGGGTTACGACGGAGTCTCGGTGAGGGTTGCCGAGCCGCTCGAGGGCCTCGACCTCAACCGCAACTACCCGATGGAGTGGTCGCCCGAGAGCGAGCAGTCGGGGGCCGGGCCCTTCCCCGCCTCGGAGCCCGAGGTCAGAGCCATGGTTGAAGCGGTCGTGGCGAGGCCCAACATCACCGCCCACATCACCTACCACACCTTTTCAGGCGTTCACCTTAGGCCCTACTCGAGCCATCCCGACGACCACTTCCCCACCAAGGACCTGGCCGCCTACAAGCTCATCGGGGAGAGGGCGACGGCCATCACCGGATATCCGTCCGCGTCGGTGTTCCATGACTTCAAGTACGACCCCAAGTCGACCATCAAGGGGGGTGCCGACGACTGGTCTTACGAGCACCTGGGCGTGTTCTCGTGGACCACCGAGTTCTGGAGTCCTCAGCGGCGGGCCGGCATCACCGATTTCCATCTGATCGAGTGGTTCAAGGAGCACTCCGTCGAGGACGACCTGAAGTTGCTCGCGTGGAACGACGAGGAACTCTCGGGCCGTGGCTACATCGACTGGTACCCCTGTGAGCATCCGCAGCTCGGTCCCGTCGAGCTCGGCGGCTGGGATCTCTTCTATTGCTGGGTCAACCCGCCCCCTGAGTTTCTGGAGCAAGAGATCGCTCCTCATTCCGAGTTCGCCGTCTACCACCTATTGATCTCGCCGCGACTCGAGCTTCAGAGGGTCGAGGTCGAGCGGTTGGGCGCGAGCACCTACCGGCTCGCGGTGGTGGTCGAGAACACCGGCTTCCTGCCCACGAATGTGACCGCCAAGGCGGTCGAACGCAAGGTCTGTCCAGGAGTCGAGGTCGAGCTCACGCTTCCGGCCGATGCCCGAAGACTCACGGGGGAAGAAAAGGCCGAGCTGGGCCAGCTAGGGGGCCGGGTGACAGAGCGAAGCCTGCTGTCGTGGTTCGACGCCGACGAGCCGACCGACCGAACCAAAGCCGAGTGGGTAATCGAGGCGCCCAGAGGGGGCCAGGTTCGGATCGAGGCTCGCCACCCGAGAGCGGGAGTTGCCCGGCGCACGATTGCGCTGGGATAGGGGCCGGTTGCTGCTTCGATCCGAACGGGTTCAGCTGCGGGCATTCCGGCAGCAGGAGTTGGACGAGGTCATCGCAGGGCGGGCGGGAACACCCGGGATGGTCGGGCCCGAGCCGGAGCGCGACAGTCTTCTCGACCGCCTCGCCCGCTCCGGTGACTGGAACGAGAACCGGCTCGATCTGGCGATCGAAGCCTCAGGCAAGCTCGTCGGTGAGATGGATGCCAGGCGAGGACGCGGCACCTATCCCCCGGGAGTGGCGGAGATCGGCATCGGCCTCTATCACGCGTCGGTGCGAGGGCGGGGTGTCGGCACCGAAGCCGTGGCCCTGCTGACTCGCCACCTGTTGGAGCAGGAGGGGGCCGAGCGCGTCCAGGC
>DASRPA010000241.1:0-4501 GCA_035646635.1 Actinomycetota bacterium
GGGTGCCCGGGGGGCGGGGGGTCGTCCCCGGCTCGATAGCATCGTCGTCTTCGCCGGGATGTCGGAATTGGCAGACGAGATCGGCTCAAAACCGATTGTCCGAAAGGGCGTGCGGGTTCGAGTCCCGCTCCCGGCACCACACGAATAGCGCCTTGACCAAGGTAGCCTCTAGAAGCTACCTTAGTTGCATGCGGGCTGTTGGACTCAAGACTCTCAAGAACAAGTTGAGCGAATACGTGCGGCTCGCGGCCGGAGGTGAGACCATTCTCATCTCGGACCGGGACAGGATCGTCGCGGAGCTGGTCCCCCCCCGCCAGTCGCGCGGTGACAACGTGTCCGACGCCGTCCTGGCCGACGCGCTCCGCAACGGCCTTCTGTCGCCGCCGCTCAATCCCCGCTCTCCGGTGCCGAACCCTCCCGGAGTCGCGCCTCTTCAGGAGATTCTGGACTCCCTGAAAAGCGACCGAGCGGACGAATGATCTATGTCGACACATCGGTGGTGCTGGCGCAGATCCTGGCGGAGGACCGAAGGCCGCCCTCGGTCCTGTGGGAGACCGATCTCATCTCGAGCCGGCTGACCGAATACGAAACCTGGGTGCGGCTTCATGCTCTGGGCCTGGAAACAAGTCATGGAGACCCGGCTCAGCAGCTTCTGGCGCGCCTCGCCTTTTTGGAGCTCTCACCGCTCGTCCTGACGCGCGCGTTACAGCCCTTCCCCGTTCAAGTCCGCACTCTTGATGCGCTGCATCTGGCATCGATCGAGTTCCTGCGATCGCGCAGAGTCGGGGCGCGGCTCGCCACCTATGACGTGCGCATGAAGGAGGGGGCACAGGCTTTAGGAATGGAGCTAGAGGTCTTGTGAGGAGCCGCGCGTCGATCTTTTCGATCGTAGCCTCGGGCAGAGAGAGGTTTATGGTCGAAAAGTCGAGATCGCCGCAGGGTGCCGCTCTCGCCTAGCGGGGGCGGCGTCCTTTCTGCACTCTGATCTGCTTCACCGGTCCTCTTCTCTTCGGTTTGGCCCTTGTAATAGAGATATCGGCCGCGCAGAAGAGTGTGTAAAGAGAATCTAGCTAGGTAGTTTCCGCAGCTTTGTCAAGGGCCGCCCGCACCTCTGCGAGGAACCCCGCGGCCCCCTCTGCCCCGCTCTCCGCCACCAGCCTCACCACCGCCGAGCCCACCACGACCCCGTCCGAGTAGAGAGCCGCGGCACGGGCGTGCTCCGGGCTCGACACGCCGATGCCGACCAGCACCGCAAGGTCGGTAGCCTCCTTGCAGGCCGAGGCGACCGCGGCCGCCCGCTCGGAAAGCTGCTCTCGGGTCCCGGTCACCCCGAGGGTCGATACCGCGTAGACGAATCCGGTGGCTGAGGCGACTATGGCCGCCACCCGTGCGGGAGAGGACGTCGGCGCTACCAGCGGGATCCAGGCAAGGCCCTGGTCGGCGGTCGCCCGGCGAAGGCCCTCGGACTCCTCCAAGGGCAGGTCCGGGACGATCAGGCCCGAAACCCCGGCCTTCGCCGCGGCGGCGCAGAAGCTCTCTTCACCGGCCGAGTGGATGGGGTTGTAGTAGGTCATGACCACCCGCGAAACCTCTAGATCCGATTCGGACACGAGCTCCAAAGCCTCGGACGGGCCCACCCCGGCCCGGATCGAGCGTTCGCCGGCCGCCGCTATCACGGGCCCATCCATGAGGGGGTCGGAGTAGGGCAGGCCCACCTCGAGAGCGTCGGCGGAGCGGCTCACCGCGGTGAGGACCCGGGGGAACGATTCCCGGTCGGGCTGCCCGCCCATGACATAGGGAACCAGCAGCTTGCGGCCGCCGGAGCGAGCTTCCTCTAACCGTGCGGACAGCGCGCTCAGGGGGCGCCGCCCATGGAAGAGATGGACGAGACGGTGGCGACGTCCTTGTCGCCCCTACCCGACAGGCCCACGAGGACGGTGCCGGAGGCGCTGCGGCGCAGGACGTAGGCGAGCGCGTGGGCAGGCTCGAGCGCCGGGAGGATGCCTTCGGTGTGCCCCAACAACTTGAACGCGGCCAACGCTTCGTCATCGGTGGCGCTGTGATAGCTCGCCCGGCCCGAGGCCTGCAACCAAGAGTGCTCGGGACCTACCCCCGGGTAATCGAGCCCGGCCGATATCGAATGGGCCTCGGTGATGAGCCCGTCGTCGTCCTGGAGGACCATGCTGCGAGCACCGTGAAGAACGCCCGGACGACCGCGTGCGATCGAGGCCCCGTGACGGCCGTCGAGCCCTTCTCCGGCGGCCTCGACGCCTACCAATGCCACGGCCTCGTCGCGGTAGAAGCCTCGGAACAGCCCGATGGCGTTGGAGCCGCCTCCCACGCAGGCGACGACCTCGTCAGGCAGCCGCCCGATGAGATCGAGCACCTGGGCACGGGCCTCCGTCCCGATCACCGACTGAAGCGTGGCGACGATCTCCGGGAAGGGGTGAGGACCGACCACCGAGCCGATGACGTAATGGGTGTCCTCGACGTTCGTGACCCAGTCCCTCAGCGCCTCGTTGATGGCGTCCTTGAGGGTCCTGGAGCCCGCTTCCACAGGCACCACCTCGGCCCCCAGCATCCTCATGCGCACGACGTTGAGGCTCTGGCGCTCGACGTCCACCGCCCCCATGTAGACGACGCAGGGCAGCCCGAAATAGGCGGCCGCGGTGGCGGTTGCGACGCCGTGCTGGCCGGCGCCGGTCTCGGCGATGATGCGCTTCTTGTTCATGCGTGTGGCAAGCAGCACCTGGCCAAGCGTGTTGTTGATCTTGTGTGCCCCGGTGTGGGCGAGGTCCTCGCGCTTCAGCAGCACCTGCGCCCCGACGCGCTCGGAGAATCGCTCCGCCTCATAGAGAGGAGTGGGACGCCCAACTACGTTCTTGTGCAGGGCCGCCAGCTCACGATCGAAAGAGCCCTCGGCTCGAGCCGTCTCCCATGCCCGCTCGAGCTCGTCGAGCGCACCCATCAGTGCCTCGGGCACGTAGCGGCCGCCGAACTCTCCGAAACGCCCCGCGGAATCCACGATCGTCATGGCTCACCGCGCAGCTCTTTGAGCTTGCGGGCGGGGTCGGCTGCTCTCACGAGACTCTCGCCGATCAGCACTGCGTGCGCGCCGGCCGCCTCGAGGGCCTCGACGCCGGCCCTGTCGGAGACCCCGGACAACGCGATCAGGACACAGCCCTCCGGGACCAGTGGGGCGAGCTTCAAGGTGCGCTCGGGGTCGATCTCGAACGTTTCCAGGTTGCGGTGGTTGACGCCTATGAGGTTCGCCCCCGCCGCCAGCGCCCGCTCCAACTCAAGCTCGTCGTGGACCTCGACCAGCGCCTCCATGCCCAGAGCCTCCACTGCTGCGACGAGGGCGCCGAGCTCCTCGCCCAGAGCCCGCACGATCAGGAGCACTGCATCCGAGCCCCACGCCCGTGCCTCGAGCACC
Source organism: Actinomycetota bacterium (assembly GCA_035646635.1). GTDB lineage: Bacteria > Actinomycetota > CADDZG01 > CADDZG01 > WHSQ01 > JACDAL01. The sequence continues at coordinate 3,437 of DASRPA010000241.1, forward strand.
TGGAGCTCGTCCAAGATGAAGTCCTTGCGCAACAGCGGCAGGCCCGCCGAGGCCGCCGCCCGCAGGTCCTCGAGCGAGCCCTTGAAGTGATCGGGCTCGGTCACGACCGACAGAGCCGCCGCCCCTCCGGCCGCATAGGCGGAGGCGAGATCGGCGGCGCTGAGGTCCTCGTCCAGGGGACCCTTGGCCGGCGACACTCGCTTGATCTCGGCCACGATGGAAGTCCCAGGCCCCTCGAGCGCCTCGATGAAGCGGCGCGGCTTCGGTAGCGAGGCAACACGCTGCTCCAACGCGTCGTCGCGCGCCCAACTCCGCAGCTCGTCGACGCGGCGGCGCGTGGACTTCAGGATCGGTTGCAGGTAGCTCATCCAGCGACCCTACCGGGCGCGCGTCTTCAGGTAATCGAGCAGCGCGTCGCCGGCCCCCCGAGCTCCGCCCGAGACCGTCAGCACGTCGAGACCGGCCGCCTCGAAGACCTCGGCCACCCGTCCTTCAGCGCGGCCCGGCGCGGCCCCCTCGACCACCTTCGAGGCCTCGTCCCCGGTGGCCCGGACCGGCCCTGAGCCCCCGTCGATGTCCTCGAGCACGATCATCAGCGGGCTCAGCGAGCGCTCCCTCTGATAGACGACCAGGCGGCGAGAGCCGAGCCGGCCTCCCCAGACCTGGGCGTACTCGGCCCCCAGCGCGACGAACGAGACGCGATGCTCGGGACGAGCGAGCGCCAGCGACCGCGCTAGCTCCAGAAACAATCCCAGTTCCTCGGCTCCTCCCTGAGTAGCACCGGCCTCGGCCGGTGTGTCGTAAGGGACGGTCACGGCCACGAGCGGCCGCCGTCCCGACGGTGGCGTCGCGACGACGTTGGTCGAGCGCACCAGGTTCGAGACCGGGACGGCATCGAGAAAAGCGCGATAGCCCGCGCTCTGGAGGTGGGCGAGAAGGTAGGCGGCGGCGATCTGCTCGCCCTGGGAGCCGGCCGTCCGGTCGGGGTCGTCCTCGTCGAACTGCCGGGCGTGCCGGGCGACGACCTCTGCCCGCACACGTGGGGGGCCGGGGGAGCTTGTGGGG
>DASRPA010000242.1:0-4192 GCA_035646635.1 Actinomycetota bacterium
GTTCCGAGCTACGTTGCCTCGGGGGACGGCCCCGACGATCTCGGTCGCAAGGCGGAGACTTATCTGCGAGATTTGGTTGCTAACGCTTGAGGGTTTTGGCCGATACCGGCCCCATCGTTGCTGCGGCGAATCGCTGGGACCGCGCTCATGATCTAGCAGCCGCCCTGGTGACGCAGCTGGGACGAGAGCTCGTCGTTCTGGACCCCGTGATAGTCGAGGTTGACCAGCTGTTGCGGGCGCGCGTGAACCGCGATGCGGGGGCTGCTTTCCTGACCGCGATGGCCAGAGGAGAGCATGTTGTCGACTTCATGACTCAGGGATTGGTGCGGCGCGCAGCAGACATAGACGCAAGGTACCGGGATCTCGACCTTGGTTTCGTCGACGCTGCCGTTATGGCTTACGCCGAACGTCATGACCTCCCGATCCTCACTTTTGATTTCGAGGACTTCCGGGCAGCTCCGCCGGAGGGTGGGTGCTGGCGTCTGGTCGTCGACGAGCAGAGATATCGAGAGGCAGTGGACTAAGGATCTGGCCTCCGTTGTTCGCGCACCCGGTCAATCAGCTCCTAATCACATTCCGTGAGCCACACCTACCTTTTTGGGTAAACGTCATGTACCCAAAGTTGGGGTATTATTCTTGGGTATACGGAGCCATAACCAAGATTTGAAGGGGCCACATTTTTGTCCCAGCTAGCGGAGAGGATCTGGGAGCCCGACGCCACCCATGGGTATTCTCGGCGAGACTCCAGGCCCTTTCGGTACCACGCGTTCATTCCCGATCCGATTGCGGGTCTCGACCCAGCATTACCGGCATCGGTGTCCGCAACCATCGAGGCGGCCGCCACGGCGACCGTGGAACTCGACGGATCTCCCGGCATCGAGGATCTCGAGCCGATAGCTCGCCTCCTCCTTCGAGCGGAGAGCGTGGCCAGTAGCAGGATCGAGGGGCTCCGGATCTCCCATCGCCGTTTGGAAGAAGCATTGCTCGCCCCCCAAGCGGCTCGTGGGCCCGCGCTTGAAGTGGCCCGCAACATCCAAGCGATGGCAAGGGCGGTGGAGATTGGCTCACGATCCAGTCATCTCGGCGTAAGGGATCTGATCGACATTCACGCAACATTACTGTCGACTCAACGAGACAGACGCATCGCTGGGCGAGTTCGCACGGAGCAGAACTGGATCGGTGGGGGAGTCACGCCGCGCCTTGCTCGATTCATACCCCCGCCACCAGAAAATGTGCCCGATCTCCTCAAAGATTTACTCGACTTCAGCAACCGTGAGGATCTGTCGGCAGTTACGCAAGCCGCAATAGCGCACGTTCAGTTCGAAACGATCCACCCGTTTACCGACGGCAATGGGAGAGTGGGTCGATGCCTGATACATGTGATTCTTCGACGACGAGGCCTATCCCGACGCGTCGTGCCACCCATAAGCGTTGTCTTAGCCGCGAACGCCGACCGGTACGTTGAAGGTCTGACGAGTTACCGATCGGGAGACCTGGCTGAATGGTGTGCCGTCTTTTCGGAGGCTACGCAAATCGCCGCCGACCGGGCTGCTGAGCTTGGTATCAAGCTCCTAGACCTCAAGAGCGAATGGTTGGAACGGGCTGAATCTCCCCGCCGCGGGTCGAGTGCCCGCCGCGTGGTGGAGGGCCTATCAGCTCATCCGTTGTTGTCGGTAGCGTCTGCGTCCCAGTTGCTCGGTGTTTCCGAGGAAGCGGCTCGCCTCGCGCTAAATCAGCTCGCCGGGAGTGGTGTCCTTCGTCAGATCACCGTTGGTCGACGTAACCGGGCCTGGGCGGCGGATGACGTGTTTGATCTTCTGGATGAGTTCGATCTGGGCATGGCCTCCCTCGAAGGGCTGGGAAGAGCCCGACCCGCGCCGACCCGCCACCAGCGACCTCGAGGCCCGTGACTCAGGATGCAGCACCGATCACCCAGCTCAATCCCTCGCCGACTTGAGTCAATCCGGCAGGTTGTCACTGGCAGTGACAGACTGCGCTCGAGCGATGATCTCTTCTACCACGGCCCCCTTTGCATCGGCGTAGTTCTGAATGTATTTCCACTCCTTTTGCGCCAGCTCGCGCTTGGTGAGCTCGTAGAGCGCACAATCGGCCTTGTTGCTCCTGATCCGGTCACGGAAGAGCAACATGCGCTCGATCTCGGGACAGCCTTCGGGGAACACATGCAGGTTGACGATCGGACTCCGGCCCTTGAGCATGCGGTGCTGATACCAGTCAGGCTCGCGAATACGCAGCACATAGCCCGCTTCCGCCAGCGCACCAACGTAGCCATCCTCGTCGGCCGAGTCGGCTACGGCCAACAGGATGTCGATGACCGGCTTGGCGGCGAGGCCGGGTATCGAGGTCGAGCCGACGTGCTCGATTCGGAACGCCCGCTCACCCAGCGCGGCCTCGATCCGCCCGGCCTCGCGGGCGAACAGCTCGGGCCACGCAGGGTCGTACTCCACGAGCTCGATCGGGCCGCCGATTACCTGCGGCTCGCCGATTGTGGCGGCCTTGAGTTGCTCCTCGGTCATCTGCTCGTATGCACTCGGTTTGAATGGCCCTTCCGTGGCGCTGCTCCTTTCAGCTCCGGCCATTCTCAGCGAGGCGGTGGCTGAAGTGCGACTGTCGCACAGGAACCACCGTTTTAGGTGGCTGAGGTGCGACGGTCGCACACGAACACACCTCATCCAGTGCCCGGTGTGAGCTGGCGGCCCCCGTAACGCTCCTGAGGCGATAATCGGTCAGGATGAAGCGATGAAGGCTCGGAGCGCCGCCCGGCTCGCCTGGTTCCTCGGCGCGCTCACTCTCGTCATGTTCCTGGCTTACGTTGCGCTCGCGCTGTCGCGGCCGGCCCGGCTTCCGCCGGCCGTGACGCCGTTCGAGCCCGAACGTCTGCTCGGGGACGTCCCCTTTCTGGTCTTTGCCGGAACGGGAGTGCTGATCGCCGCCCGGCGACCCCAGAACCCGATCGGCTGGATGTTCATCGCCGTCGGCTTCTTGTTCCTGTTTCCAGTATTCGCCACGGACTACGCACTGTACGCGCTCCATACCAATCCCGGCTCGCTTCCTGCGGGAGCGTTCGCAGCGTGGGCCACCACGTGGTCGTGGCTTGTAGGCGTCGGAGTCCTCGTCCTGGTCGTTCTGCTGTTTCCCAACGGGCGTCTCAGCACACGCCGTTGGCGGCCCCTCGCATGGATCGTGGTGGCCGACATAGTTATTTCGGTGCTAGCCGTCGCGGTCTTGCTGTGGCCGGAGCGTGGATTGCAGCTTGTGGGAGTTTGGGAGCAGGCCTCCACAACCAGGACGGATAGTGCGATACGGATCATCTCGTTCGGCTTTCCCCTTCTTATCGTCTCAATGTTGGGGGCCATAGTCTCTATTTTGCTTCGGTTTCGGCGGTCCCGGGGGGAGGAGCGACAGCAGCTGAAGTGGGTGGTTTACGGCGGGAGCCTGCCACTGGCCATAAATGTCGCGACTCAGCTGGTGACGGGCTTCAGAGAGACTTCCTTTCTCCTTCTTGTCGAGGCAATCGGTGTTCTGGCGCTCCCGGTCTCAACGGGCATCGCGGTTCTGAAATACCGTCTCTACGACATCGATCTCATTATCAACCGCACGCTCGTCTACCTCGTGCTGACGGCGACTCTCGGACTCAGCTACTTCGCCCTTGTTGCGGGGATCAGCTCTGTCGCCGGTGAATCAAGCCTCACGGTCGCGGGCGCGACGCTGGCGGTTGCGGCGCTGTTTCAGCCTCTGAGACAACGCATCCAAGCTTTCATAGACCGGCGTTTCTACCGGAGTAAGTACGACGCGGAGCAGACCCTCGCCGACTTCTCGGCGAAACTGCGAAACGACATCGACCTCGATCACTTGACCACAGAGATGGCCGCAGTTGTTCACGACACGCTGCAGCCGGCCCATTTTTCATTGTGGCTCAGGACGCCATGACCGCCATCCCATCATCGCCGAGTGGTCGTTAAATGTCGCTATACAGCATCTGACGACCACTCGGCACGCAAGTGGTCACTCACGGCTCTCTCTGAGCCACAGCGACACTTGCCGCGGCTCCATCACATCGTTCACAAGAGCGACGAGCTCACTGGACAGTGCATCGAGATCGATCTCGTCGCGCAGCTTGGCAGAGAAGGTCTCGAGTGTGTGTTCGGCGTCGTATTTGGTGCGATAGAAACGC